>JAUHZF010000522.1 GCA_030426145.1 Polyangia bacterium | reverse complement strand
GTGTTGTTCTCGCCCGTCCACTCCCATGCGGCGACGTGGCTGAACTTCTCGTCGTCGCGCTTGGCTTCGCCTTCGTCGGTGGCCGACTCCTCGCGGAAGTGGCCGCCACATGACTCGCGACGCTCGAGCGCGTCGCGGCACATCAGCTCGCCGAGCTCGAGGAAGTCGGAGACGCGGCTCGCCTTCTCGAGCTCCGGGTTGACGCTCTCGTTGCTGCCGGGCACGCGCACATTCTCCCAGAACTCCTCGCGGAGCTCGGCGATGGCGCCGATGGCCTTGTTCAGGCCCTTCTCGTTGCGGGCCATTCCGCAGTACTCCCAGCAGAGCTTTCCGAGCTCGCGGTGGAAGTCGTCGACGGTCTTCTTGCCGTCGATCTCGAGCAACTGCTTGACCTTGCCCTTCACCTCTTTGCGGGCCTCCTTCACCACCGGGCTGTCCTTGGACAGGTCCTCGGTGGCGCTCATGGGCTTCACCCGCGCGAGGTAGTTGCCCACGGTGTAGGGGGCGACGAAGTAGCCGTCGGCCAAGCCCTGCATGAGCGCACTCGCGCCGAGGCGGTTGGCGCCGTGGTCGGAGAAGTTCGCCTCCCCGAGCACGAAGAGCCCCTCGACGTTGCTCATCAGGTTGTAGTCCACCCACAGGCCACCCATCGTGTAGTGCACGGCGGGGAAGATCCGCATGGGCACCTTGTAGGGGTTGTCGGCCGTGATGTGCTGGTACATGTCGAAGAGGTTGCCGTACCGATCGCTCACCGCCTTCTGGCCGAGGCGCTTGATGGCGTCGGCGAAGTCGAGATAGACGCCGAGACCCGTGGGCCCTACGCCGCGCCCTTCGTCACACACCTGCTTGGCCGCCCGGGAGGCGACGTCGCGGGGCACGAGGTTGCCGAACGCCGGGTAGCGGCGCTCGAGGTAGTAGTCGCGATCGTCTTCCGCGATCTCGCCCGCTGGCTTGCCCACGTCCTCTTCGTGCTTGGGCACCCAGACGCGTCCGTCGTTGCGGAGCGACTCGCTCATGAGGGTGAGCTTGCTCTGGTAGTTGCCCTTCACCGGGATGCAGGTGGGGTGGATCTGCGTGTAGCAGGGGTTGGCGAAGTAGGCGCCCTTGCGGTGCGCTCGCCACGCCGCGGTGGCGTTGCACCCCATGGCGTTGGTCGAGAGGTAGAACACGTTGCCGTAGCCGCCGCTGGCGAGCACGACGCAGTCGCCGAGGTGCGACTCGATCTGACCGGTGATGAGGTTGCGCGTGACGATGCCGCGCGCGCGCCCCTCGTGGATGATGAGCTCCATCATCTCGTGGCGCGTCTTCATCTCGACCTTGCCCGTGTCGATCTGCCGCTCGAGGGCCGAGTAGGCGCCGAGGAGCAGCTGCTGGCCGGTCTGGCCACGGGCGTAGAAGGTGCGAGAGACCTGGGCTCCGCCGAAGGAGCGGTTGGCCAGCAGTCCGCCGTACTCGCGGGCGAAGGGCACCCCCTGGGCGGCCGCCTGGTCGATGATGTTCACGCTGATCTGGGCCAGCCGGTAGACGTTGGCCTCGCGTGAGCGGTAGTCGCCGCCCTTCACCGTGTCGTAGAAGAGGCGGTAAACGCTGTCGCCGTCGTTCTGGTAGTTCTTGGCCGCGTTGATGCCGCCCTGCGCCGCGATGCTGTGCGCGCGCCGCGGGCTGTCCTGATAGCAGAAGCAGGTGACGTCGTAGCCGAGCTCCGCCATCGTCGCTGCGGCCGAGGCGCCGGCGAGGCCGGTGCCCACCATCAGCACCTTGTACTTCCGCTTGTTGGCGGGGTTGACCAGCTTCATGTCGAAGCGGTGCTTGTCCCAACGCTGCTCGATGGGCGTCGTGGGGCTGGGACAGTTTCCGTCGAGGGTAGCCATTTGATCCGTCCTTTAGTTCCCGGGGGTTGTCGTGTCAGTCCCGGGCGTCAGCCCGCAGGGTCGACGAGGCCGACGAGCACCCCGAAGGGCACGGCGAGGAAACCCACCACGATGGCGAGCGCGAAGGCACTGGCGGCGCCGCGCATCTGGAGGTTGTAGCGGCGATGGTTGATGCCGAGCGACTGCAGAACGCTCCAGGCACCGTGGTAGAGGTGCATGCCGAGCAGCACCTGAGCGATGGCGTAGAGGCCGACGAGCCAGGGGATCTGGAAGCTCGAGACCACGTTGAAGTAGACGTTCGGCAAGCCTTCGGCGTCGGTGGGGAGGTGCTCGTAGCCGAGCCCCGCGGTGACCCCGAAGGTGAAGTGGGCCAGGTGGTAGATGATGTAGGCGAGCAGCAGCGGCCCGCTGATCTTCATCGTCTTGCTGGCGTAGGTGCTCGAGATCGACTTCTTCATCTTGTAGGCCACCGGCCGCGCGTCGGCGTTGGCCTTGACGAGCTGGAGGGCGGCCACGATGTGCACGAGCACCATCAGGAGCAGAACGCCACGCGTGCCCCACAACAGGGTTGGGGTGTCGTGGAGGAACTTCGCGTACTCGTTGTAGGCTTGGTGCCCCAGGAAGACCTGGAGGTTGCCAGCCATGTGGCCGATGAGGAAGCCGAAGAGCACCACACCGGACACGGCCATCAAGACCTTCTTGCCGATCGAGGTGTCGGGAAGCGAGAGCGTCTGGGTCGACATCTTTGTCTCCAATGGGTAGCGGGGCGGTCGCAACGGTTGTCGCGATCCCACATACCGCGCAGATGTGCAGGCAAATAACCTCTGCGGGCGAGCGTGTACACCCGTTTCGGGATGCAATCACGAAGGCGCACCACGTAGCCGGGGCTTGCTATAACCGGGGCATGAGCGAGCAGAGCGACAAGCCCGCCGGGCGCCCGATGCCCGGTACCCACGGCCGCGGCACCGCCGAGGTGGACGTCTTCGAATACGGCGGCGAAAAAGACGGTGAGCGCCAAAAGATGAACCGGCGCCTCTTCATGGAGCTGCTCGCCTACCGCGTGCCCTCCGACCGTCACGCCGGTGAGGTCGTACAGGCGCTCGGTCAGGCCCTCGGCGCCTGCGGGGTGGGAACCCTCATCTACGAAGACGCCCAAGATCCCCAGGGGCTCGCGGTCCTGGCGTGGTCCGAGCAACCCGACGACTTCGTGGAGAAGGTCCGGCCCGTGCTCCAGCACGCCGACTTCCGCACCATGGATCAGAAGGCGAACTACTCGATGCTCGGCCGCACCTACAGCACCGGCTACGAGCCCGATCTGCCCTACTGGCTGCTGAAGCGGCCCATCGAGAACGTCAGCGACCCCAAGAACAAGTGGGCCGTGTGGTACCCGCTGCGCCGGAGCGGCGCCTTCGCACGCCTGCCGGGCAAGGAGCAGGGCGGCATCCTGCGCGAGCACGCCGTGATCGGACGCGCCTACGGAGAAGCCGGCCTCGCCTCCGACGTACGCCTCGCCTGCCATGGGCTCGACACCCACGACAACGACTTCGTCATCGGCCTCATCGGCGCCGAGCTCTACCCGCTCTCCCACGTGGTCCAGTCGATGCGGAAGACGCGTCAGACGAGTGAGTACATCGTGCAGATGGGACCCTTCTTCGTGGGACGGGTCGCCTGGTGCTCCGAGCACGGCTGATCCCCCTGCTCCTGCTCGGGGCTTGCGCGAGCCCCCCTCGACCTCACGGGGGTGGCTCGCCATCGGCGTCGGTGACGCACACCGCGCCGCCCCCAGAGCCCACCATCGCGGCGCCAGCGGTGGCTTCGACCCCGGAGCGCTCTGCGGCGCCCGTGCCCTCGGCGGCACCTTTGACGACGCCTGTGCCTGAGCCCCCGCCCGTGCCGTTCACGGTGGAGGTCCCGGGGGACGCAGCGGTCGAGGTGGCCTTCGGGCCTCCGGACGTGGGGCGTGCGATTCTGTACATGCACGGGCACTGCGGAAACCCGGTCGCCTTCACGTCCTGGGCCGAAGCAGCCACGCGCTTCGGCACCCTCATCAGCCTCCGGGGCGATACGAAATGTAAAGGCCGAAGTCGCCGAAAGTGGTCGTACGACTACAAGGGCATCGATCGGCGCGTGCGCGCCGCCATCGCAGCCGTCGACGCCAAGCGCAGGGACCTGGTCGACAGCGTCGCGGTGACACCGCTCGACCCCGAGAACGTCGTGCTCATCGGCTACTCGCAGGGAGCCAAGCGGGTGGAGTTCATGACCCACCACTTTCCCTCACGATATCGGCGGGTCGCGTCGATCGCCGTGGCCGACGAACCGAGCCCCTACCGGCTGAAGCCGGCGGAAAAGGTTCTCCTCATGGGCGGCGCCTGGGACGCCCGGAAACACATCAAGGAGGGCTTCGACAAGCTGAAGACCCTTCAGAAGCGCGTCGGTGCGGGGGAGGTTCGCTACATGGAGTTTCCCAAGGCCCGCCACGGTGAGTACGGGCCAGAAGCGAACGAAGTGATGGCGGAAGCACTGGAATGGCTTCTCAAATAAGTTACCTACAGTTAGGTTACCGCCGCCGTTCGGCACCCTGAGACACAGAGAAGATCCATGAGCGACGTCAAGGCACGCATCCAGACCCTCATCGACGACAACGACGTCGTCCTCTTCATGAAGGGGACGCGCATGTTCCCCCAATGTGGTTTTTCGGCCCGCGCGGTCGAGATCTTCAAGCGATGCGGGGTGAAGTTCAAAGACGTCAACGTGCTCGCCGACGGGTCGATCCGACAGGGGATCAAGGACTTCTCGGAGTGGCCGACCATTCCCCAGGCCTACGTGAAGGGCGAGTTCGTCGGCGGTAGCGACATCCTGCTCGAGATGTTCGAAAACGGCGAGCTTCAGCAGCTGCTGGGGGTCGACGCCCCTTCCGCCGCCAACGCCACCCCGCCCAAGGTCACGGTGTCGGCCGCGGCCAAGGCTGCTTTCGAGGCCGCCTTCGAAGAGGTCGGCAACGACGTGCTGCGCTTCGACGTCGCCCCCAACTGGCAATACGAGCTGTACTTCGGGGAGAAGCAAGCGAGCGACTTCGCCGTGGACTGCGATGGGCTCATGCTCCACGTCCCGCGGGGCTCGGCGGCGCGCGTCGACGGGGCCAGCATCGACTTCATCGATGGCCCGGACGGCAAGGGGTTCAGGATCGAGAACCCAAACGAGCCGCCCAGCGTGAAGACCATGACCCCGGGCGAGCTCAAGCGACTGCTCGACGAGGGCGAAGAGCTGCACGTCTTCGACGTGCGTGGCGCCAACGAGCGGGCGATGGCGAAGATCGAGCCGTCGACGCTCCTCGACGATGCTGGGCAGGAGAAGCTCAGGGAGCTCTCGAAGGACGCCAAGATCGTCCTCTACTGCCACCACGGCTCACGCAGTCGAGCCGCGGCCGAGCAGCTCCTCCAGATGGGCTACACCAAGCTCTTCAACCTCACGGGCGGCATCGACGCCTGGAGCAGCACCGC
>JAUHZF010000521.1 GCA_030426145.1 Polyangia bacterium | reverse complement strand
CGACCAGTGTGACGAAGCGGCGGGCTTCGTTGAAATTCTGACGCGACAGACGCGGGATGTCCTCGATCACGAGCATTCGCACGGTTTCGGCCAGCTTCGGCGTGCCCGCACAGACCACATGGCGCCCGTGTAGCCAGTCCTGGCCCCCATCGAGGTCGGTGATGGTGCCGCCAGCCTCCTGCACCATGAGGGCGCCCGCAGCCACGTCCCATGGCTTGAGACCGAGCTCCCAGTAGGCATCGAACCGGCCCGCAGCCACGAAGCAGAGGTCGATCGCCGCGGAGCCACAGCGGCGCATGGCACGGGCTCGTTTGGCCACCCTCACGAAGTTGTCGTGGTTCGGGAAGGCCTCGTGGTCGTAGGGAAATCCGGTCGCGACCATGGCGTGGCCGAGGTCGGTCGTGTCGCTGGCGCGGAGCCGGATGGAGTCGCTGTTGAGAAAGGCGCCGTGACCCCGCGCGGCGTAGAAGATCTCGTCGAGGTACGGCAGGTAGACGGCACCGGCTTCGATGTGTCCCCCTCGTCGCGCCGCGATCGATACGCAGAAGAACGGGTGGCCGTGGATGTAGTTCACGGTTCCGTCGATGGGGTCGACGATCCACTCGCAGACCGCATCTTCGGCCCCTCGTCGCCCTCCCTCTTCTCCGAGCACGGCGTGGTCGGGAAAGGCCTCGAGCAGGCGCGCGGTGATGAGGGTCTCGGATGCCCTGTCCATGCGAGAGACCAGCTCGCCCGCGGTCTTCTCCTCGACGCCATCGGCGGGAAACCGACCGAGCGGGAGCTCGGTCATCACGAGCTTTCCGGCCTCACGGGCGACGTCGAGGGCCGTCTCCATCCAAGTCCGCGGGACTGGGTCGAGGCGTACGAGCGCAGGGGTGGGGGGGGAGGTCATGCGGCGAGCCTACACAATGCGCGAAGCAGGGAAAGGGCGTCGCGAAATTGCTCCTGGTGGAAGCTTCGAAGGGGGAAGGCGTCCCGCGACGTTGTATTGCTCGTAGGCGGAGCCTGTCCTTTGCGATTGGAACTTTAGGCTCTCATCCCCGTCTGCATGAGGGTGAGCAGACGCATCGTGACTTGCACTTTTTCCGAAGTGCCCAACACTCCCATTGTCACCTTCATTTCAACCCCTCACGCCGTTCGGGTCATTCGCTTTGACCCCGTTCGGTCGGGAGGACCCTCCCGGTGACCCACTTCCGAGCCATGGGGAAGCAACGCATCGATCCATCCGCGTCCGACGCCAGCGCCACCAAGGCGAAGGGCGGAGCGCGGTCTCCTCGCGGGCGCCGCGCGCCCCGTGAGGCGCTCGACGTGTACCTCGGCGAGCTTCGTGACTCGTCTCCCCTCACGCGTGAGGAAGAGATCGAGATCGCCGAGCGCATCGAGGCCGCCCAGCGCGAAGCGCTCGACTGTGTGCTCGACAGCGGCGTGGCCATCGCTACGCTCGACGCCTGGGGCGATGCCATCGAGGCCGGCACCTTGGGACTGTCCCGACTATCGACCGACGAGCTGGCCGGGCCGCTGCTCGCACGGGCGCGCCAGGAGGAGAGCCTCCGCCACGAGCTCGCCGTCAAGCTGCGGCGCGTGGGGCTGTCGTCTTCACGCCGTCAGGGCATCGAGAAGAAGCACCGCGCGGCGGTGAAGGCCCGCAACGAAGCAGTTCGAGCGCTTCACCTGCAACGCGACATGATCGAGGAGATCGTGTCCCACGCCGCAGCAGCACTGCGCGAATACGCCGCGGCCTCACAACGCCACGACAAGGACAGCAAAACCCTGGCGCGGCAGATCTGTCGCCAGCTCGAGCGCCCGGCGCCCACGCTCGTGGCCACGCGACGCGCGCTCGAGAAGGTCCTTCGCCGTTCCAACCGCGCGAAGGTCGAGCTCACGCGCGCCAACCTGCGCCTCGTCGTCAGCTTCGCGAAGCGATTTACCAATCGCGGCGTCCCGCTCGACGACCTCATTCAAGAGGGCAACATCGGGCTCATGCGCGCGGTCGAGAAGTTCGACTACCGCGTGGGTACCAAGTTCTCGACCTATGCATCGTGGTGGCTACGGCAGGCGATGCAACGGGCCGTGGTCAATCAAGGTCGAACCGTGCGTCTCCCCGTGCACGTGGCTTCGTCGAAGTCCACCACGTCGAAAGTGCGCCAGCGTATGGCGGGCGAGCTCGGACGAATGCCCGAGATCGAAGAGCTGGCTGAGCGCATGGGGACGCGGGTCGAAGCCTTGCGACGCGTACTCGAGGCCAACGCCGACGCGGTGCCGTTCGACGTTCCTCAGGGCGAGGGCAACGGCCTCACCCTAGGTGAGCTCCTCGAGGATCGTCGGGCCGTCGCGCCCGACGATGCCGTCGTGTTGAGTGACCGAAAGGAGCGCGCCGAGAAGCTCCTCGAGGTGCTGTCCGCTCGCGAGCAGCTCATCCTTCGCATGCGCTTCGGGCTCGGGGGGTACAACCCTCATACGCTCGCCGACATCGGTCGGCATCTCGGCCTCACGCGAGAGCGCATTCGTCAGCTCGAGATGCGAGCCTTGCAGAAGCTTCGACGCATTGGCGAAGAAGCCTGACGGCAACGCAACAAACTACGAGCGCCCTCTCCGGACAGACAGGAGAGGGCGCTCTTCTTTTTCTCCTCCAGCGGTCTGGACCAGCAAGGTTGCGGACCAGCACTGTGACGGACCAGCACTGTGGCGGACCAGCACTGTGGCGGACCAGCACTGTGGCGGACCAGCACTGTGGAGGAGCGGGGGCCTACTCGGCGGCGTCGGCGTAGTCGGCTACCGCCGCGTAGTGCATCTCGAGCTTGCAGGGCCCGTGCTTGCTCTGACCACCGCACACGTCGCTGCCGGTGAACTCCGTCTCGCCAGCTCGGAGCGCATTCATGATCGAACGGGTGACGTCATGGCCTCCGTCACAGCGGCGGTCGGAACAGCCCATCTCGAAGTGGGCGGGGGCGCGGTCGATGACGACCCGTCGGGTGTGGCTCACCTCGACCTCGTCTTTGTCGGTGCGACGCTCTTCGATGTGAAGGGTTAGGTTGCCGAGCGTGGGGACCACCTCGTGCAATCGATCGGCTGCATCTTCACGTTCGCGTCGTTCGGCCGCGCGCTTGGCCGCCTCGGTGTTTCGTCGCATTTGACCTCCTTGGTTGGAGCGCGCTTGCCTCGCGACAGGGTAAGCGCCGGCTCTAGGCTATAGCGTAGCGCATCGAGCGCGATGTGCACGTCGCATGGTTGCTTTGTATCGGCCGACGCGGCACGAGGGGCTCATGGCGTTTCGACAGGAAGACATCGGCGATCTGACGGGCAAGGTCTTCGTGGTCACGGGAGCCAATAGCGGCTTAGGCCTCGAGACGACCCGCGTGCTCGCGGCCCACCACGGCCATGTGGTGATGGCGTGCCGTAGCGCCGACAAGGCCAAACGAGCGCAGGACGAGGTGCTCCGCGCCGAGCCTCGAGCGTCGCTCGAGGTCATGACCCTCGATCTCGCGTCGCTGGCGTCGATCGCCGACTTCGCCGCTGCCTTCTCGCACGAGCGTCTCGATGGCTTGTGCAACAACGCGGGGGTCATGGCGATTCCCCGACGGGAGACCGCCGACGGGTTCGAGATGCAGCTGGGCACCAATCACCTGGGCCACTTCGCCTTGACCGGTCGTTTGTGGCCGCACCTCGTGGCCACGGCAGGGGCGCGGGTGGTGAACGTCAGCAGCCTCATGCACCGCGTGGGGCGCATGAACTTCGGCGACCTGATGGGAAGCCGCCGCTACGAGAAGTGGTCGGCCTATGGTCAGAGCAAGCTCGCCAACCTTATCTTCACCTTCGAGCTCGGGCGTCGAGCCGAGACCGCGGGGAGTGGGGTCGTGGTGGCCGCGGCGCACCCCGGCTATGCCGCGACCAACCTGCAGCAGGTGGGACCCGAAATGAGTGGCAACCCGTTCATGAAGGGGATCATGGCCATGGCCAACCGGCTCGTCGCGCAGGACGCAGCGGGGGGCGCTCTACCTCAGCTGTGTGCGCTTCTCGGAGACGACGTCGTATCTGGAGACTACTTCGGTCCCGGGCGATTCGAGATCGTCGGCCCACCGAAACGGGTTTCATGCAGCCGCGCGGCGCGCGACGAGAAAGCTGCGGCAAGGCTCTGGGAGGCCTCGCGCGAGCTCACCGACGTCGCCTTCGCCGGCCTCCCCTGAGCCGTAGCGTGACGAACATTCCGTTACGTAGCGGACGCTTTGCCGTCGTTTGTCGCATGATGTTGCGACAGCGGCTGGAAGTCGTGGTTTGGCCGTTTGCAGTACCGTAGAGTCGCAGCACCGCGTCGGTGCGTAGCCCGACGCGGAGACGCAGCTCGGTGCGTCGGTTCTGCGACGAGGTCAGCGATGAGGGACAAGCCGACAGGCGGGCTCTTCGCCCACGCGGGGCAGGACATCATGGCGTCCGTGGTGGTGTTTCTGGTGGCGCTGCCCCTGTGCATGGGGATCGCGATCGCTTCGGGCGCCCCACCGGCGCTCGGGCTCGTCACCGGCATGGTGGGTGGCATCGTCGTCGGCATGATCGGTGGTTCGCCCCTGCAGGTGAGTGGACCCGCGGCGGGCCTGACGGTCTTGGTCTGGCAGCTCATCGCGACCTACGGCCTCGGCGCGCTGGGGGTGGCGGTCATCGTGGCGGGGCTCCTCCAGGTGGGGGCCGGACTGCTCCACCTCGGCCGTTGGTTCCGTGCCGTCTCGCCGGCCCTCGTGCAGGGCATGCTGGCCGGGATCGGCGTGCTGATCTTCGCGAGCCAGTTCCACGTCATGGTCGATGACAAGCCCAAGGACACAAGCCTTGAGAACCTCTTGACCATCCCCAGCGCCATCTACAAGGGCATCTTCCCCATGGACGGCAGCTACCACCACCTGGCCGCGATCGTCGGGATCAGCACCATTGTGCTGCTCGTGAGCTGGAACAAGTTTAAACCCAAAGTCCTCAAGGCTGTCCCAGGCGCGCTCGTCGGCGTGGTCGGCGCGGTGATCATTGCCAAGGCATTTAACATGCCCATCAACCCGGTCAAGCTGCCCGACAACCTCTTCGCCGAGATCGCCTTGCCGAGCCTCGATAGCTTCAAGGCGCTGAACCTTGACCTGCTGAGCTCCGCGCTGGCCCTGGCCGTGATTGCGTCGGCGGAGTCCTTGCTCTGCGCCACCGCGGTCGACAAACTCCACGACGGCGAACGAACCAACTACGACAAAGAACTCTTCGCACAAGGCGTCGGTAACGCCGTCGCTGGTTTGATTGGCGCGCTGCCCATCACAGGCGTGATCGTGCGCTCGTCTGCCAACGTCGAAGCGGGCGCCAAGACGCGCATCTCCGCCATCGTCCACGGCTTCTGGTTGCTCGGCCTGG
>JAUHZF010000520.1 GCA_030426145.1 Polyangia bacterium | reverse complement strand
TGAGGGAAACCGTATCGTGGTGAAGGAAGGCTACCGGGGCGTGCATCTCACCCAACTGGTCGGCAAGCGGGCCTTCGACCACTGTCAGGCCCACGGTTTCAGGTACGCCATCTTCTGCGGGACCCAGCCGGAGATGAATCGACGCATGCGCCGCTTTCCTGGCGCCACGGTCATCCCCGGAGGAATCGAATACCCGGAAGGCCCCGCGGATGTGTCCATCTTCGACACGCACAGCCTCGCCCTACGATCCCTCTATCATCCGCGGTTCTTCCAGGCGTTCCTCGGTTGGCGCATGGCGGCTAAAGTTCAACGCGGGACCGCGAGGGCATCTTCGTGATGCCTCGTCCAGAAGGGCTCTCGATGCGCGCCGGAGAGATCGACCACAGCCGCTTCTTCGAGGGCTTCGAAAGCGCGGGTGACCCACTCGACGGACTCCACCTCTCCCCGCCTGAGCGCCTTCTGGTCTCGCTCGCCGCGAGTTTGGTCCACGTACGGCGTGAAACGGTGGGTCGGGCGGAATCTGCGCTCGGCATCGACCCGATCGCACGCTACCTGGGAGGCCGTGCCACGCACGAGATCGTGGCGCAGGGATGTGCCCGCCGGGAACGCGACGGAGGGCACTACCTCACGAAAGACCAAGTCTGCACCTTCGAGCGGGACGGCGTCGTGGGCCCGTTTCCGATCCTACCGCGGGACGAGGCCCTCGCTCTTGGACGTTGGGTGCGGGACCTTCACGAGAGGGAGTGGGACGGGAACTGCGCCTACGGCGCTCGCATCCATCGGGCGTTCAAGGCCTCGGGGATGATGCGGGATATCAACCATAGCGGCCAGTATCAGGCTCTGTTCCAGCCGAAGTTGTGGCAGGTGCTGCGCCGCCCGGAAGTTACCCAGCCGTTCGTCTCTCTGCTCGGGCCCGACGTCATCTGTTGGCGACAGCAGTTCTTCGATAAGCCCCCGGGGGCCCAGGGCACATTCTGGCACCAGGCGTCGCGTTTTCGGGTCATCTCGAAGAAGGACCGAATCCGGCCGGGAGGTAGCACCGCGATCGATCCGGCGATGCTCCAGTACACGCTATGGCTCGCGCTCGAGGACGTGTCCGACGACAATGGATCGCTTCGCATCGCCCCAGGGTCGTATCGCGATGATCGTCTCGAGCGTCTCGCAGAGCTCATCGTCGCAGAGCCGATCAAGGCGATGAGTACGCTGCCATCCGATGTTGTGGCGGACACGGTGAAGCTGCTTCGGTACGGACCGAACGAGTTCGACAAGGTACGTGCTCTGTTTCAATGGGTTCTGTCTCGTTGTGGAGACCTCTTTGCCGATAGTGAGCTTCGGTCGTATCCGATGAAAGCAGGCGAGGGCATCATCTTCACGTCACTCAATGTGCACGGTTCCTACGCGAACACGACGCCCAGGGGACGTCTGGCCTTCGCAGCCCGGGTGACGGGGCCCCATACCGCTGTGTACGAAGGGTGGACGAAAGATACCTACATCCTTCCCACCGGCAATGTCGACCACTCCGTAGCGGGATTGAAGTGTATCCAGATGGCCGGAGAACGGCACTATGGCGGCAACAGGATGGCCCGAGCTCCAGAGTGACCCGCCGCGCTCCTCGAGCGCGCTCGCACGGTCATGCGGTGAGGATGTAGCCTTCGCGGAGGTGGAGCTTCGCTTGGTCCTCGGCATCTCCGCCCGATAGGGTTTGACGTCGAAGCTCCCCTCGCGCCTGGCGATGTGGTGGCGGACAAGTATCGCATCGTCTCCGAGCTCGGGCGCGGCGGCGTGGGGGTCGTGTGCCTTGTCCGGCCTATCCGAATCGTGCAAATCCAACGGCCGCTCGGCGACGGCTGGCTTGCGTTGAACGTCACCCCCGCTCGGGCCGCGCTCGAAGCCCGGGTTGCACCGCCTCGCCCTCCTCCCTCACTACCGCGTCGACTGGGACACGGCGGGCATGGAGTTCAGCGAGCTCACGCACCTCCACACCCTGCGGGGTGAGAACCGCGCCACGACACCCGGGAGTTGGCTTTACGAGCGAATGGTTCGACAATGGAGCTTTAGCAACGAGGCAACTCCCGACCAAGAACGGCTGGGGGTCGAACGATGGGGAGCACCGGCACGACAGAAGCGCCACCACCCTTGGCGACGCGCTCCGACGAAGCTCGTCGCAACCAGCTCGTGGTCGCGTTCGCGGCGCTCACGTGCGTCGGTGGGGCCGTACGCAGCGCAACGCTTCTTGCGTCCGGCGTCTTTCACCAGGCGGCGGTCATCGCGGTCGTGGCGCTCGGCGGGGGCGTCGCCGCCTGGACGATCCATCGGGGGCACGCGGTGCGGGCTGCCGGTCACCTGCTTCTCGGCCTGCTGTTCACCGCCGCGACGAGCGCGGTCGTTCAGCGAGGCGGCATCGGTACCCCCGTTGCCCTGACGCTCGCCGCGATGCCTCTCATCGCGACGTTCATCCGGGGGCCGAAGGCTGGGGTGGGATGGCTGGTCGCCGCACTCATCGAGATCGTCATCCTCGCCGCCCTGCAGGCCCAGGGGCTCGAGCTCCCCGACCAGGTCCCGCCTGGACAGCGGCTCAGGATCCACACCATGGGGGCGATCTTGTTCTGCCTCCTGCTGACGGCGGCCGGCCTGGCCTACGAGTCGACGCCCCGCTCCGCCTTGGCAGCTGCAATCGAGGCAGAGCGCGACGCGGCCCGCGCGCGCGAACAGGCACGCCTCGGTCGCATGGAGCGCATGGCCGCGATCGGTCAGCTCGCGGCCGGGGTGGCGCACGAGGTGAACAACCCCCTCACCTACGTCGACGGAAACATCGCCTTCGTACGCCGCGCGCTCCGCGACGACCCCGACGGCACCCTGAGGGAAGCGCTCGACGAAGCACACCAGGGCATCGAGCGCATCGCGACCATCGTCCGCGACCTGAAGACCTTCGTCCGCGACGCCGACGATGACGACGAGGGCGGCCACGCCACCTGCAACCTCGGTGAGGTGCTCGAGTCGGTGGTGCGGCTCACGAGCAAGCGCGCAGCCGCGATCGAGCTCACGGTGCACCCCACCTCCAACCCGTTGTGGGCGCGCGCTCCCGAGGCCAAGGTGGCCCAAGTCGCGCTCAACCTCGTGGTCAACGCGATGCAGGCGATCGAGCAGAGCCCCTCCGAGGGCCCGCATCACATCCGCATCCGGCTCGCGTCCGCCGAAGAACAGGTGACGTTCGAGGTCCAAGACGACGGCCCCGGGATGAGCCCCGAGACGGCGGCACGCGCGCTCGAGCCCTTCTTCACAACCAAGCCGGTAGGGGTGGGCACCGGGCTCGGTCTGTCGGTGTGCAAGAACACCGTGGAGGCCATGGGAGGCGTGCTCACCCTCGACACCGAGCTCGGCGTGGGCACGACCGTCACCATCGCCCTGCCTCGCGCACGAGCCCCGCTGCAGCTACCGTCGGTGCCTTCACTCCCGCCGCCGTCCGTGCCCACGCAGCGCATCCTGGTGGTCGACGACGACGCCCTCGTCCGCCGCTCGCTCCGACGAAGCCTGAGCGTTCACCAGGTCGAGCTCGCCAACGGTGGAGAGGCGGCGCTCGCTCGCGTCGATGCGGGCACGCCCTACGACGTGGTGCTGTGCGACATGATGATGCCGGGCATCAACGGGGTGGGCTTCTACCGGCGTCTGGAAGAGACCCACCCGGCACTCGCGCGCCGGGTGGTGTTCCTGACGGGAGGCGTCTACGGCGACGACGAGCGAGCCTTCCTCGAGGGCACGTCGGCCCCCGTGCTCACCAAGCCGGTGGACGAGAACGCGCTCCTCGCTGCGATCGAGGCCGTCGCCAACGCGTGACCCGACCCGGGCCATCACATGAAGTTGCGCGGCCGATGCATCCTCGGCCCCAGCCCACGAGCGCCCTGCCACGCTGCCCCCGGCTACCACCGTT
This sequence comes from Polyangia bacterium, assembly GCA_030426145.1. GTDB lineage: Bacteria > Myxococcota_A > Polyangia > Polyangiales > Polyangiaceae > JAPYTK01. The sequence continues at coordinate 1,450 of JAUHZF010000520.1, read as the reverse complement.
CGCGCGACCGAGACCGCCACCGCGCCCGAGGCCTCGAGCACGGCGCCGACCACGAGGTCGTCGAAGCCGGTCGAGCCCCCCGTGTCGTACTCCCCCCCTCTACGCCCGGAGATATCTGGTGCGCCGGAGAGACCTGCAACCAAAGCTGGAGGTCTGCTGCGAGCGTGGCGTGTGGCACGGGCAGCCGGTCGGCGTCTGCGTACCCAAGGCGAAAGACCTGTCGCGCAACCTCAGGCAGCCCGGAAGCGGTCATCAAGGAGATCGCCAGGTAGCCGGCGAGCGCGACCTCGGCGTCGACGCAGTGGTCATGCTCGGTCCTCTAGACGCCGTGATTCCTCATCCGTGCCGCCAGCGGACTCCCGAGAGGGAAGCGTCAACGAACTCGCCCCAGTACCGAAGGTCGGACTGGAACCGACACGCACATAGTGAGCCGGATTCTGAACCAGACGGCCGCGGCCCCCGCGAGCCAAGAGGGCCTGGGGCGGCCTAGCAGCCGTCGGTGCAAAAGAGCCGCCCATCCATCGATGGCCGCGCTTGCCGGCCGGGGCTACTGGACGTTGGCCGGGGAGATGTACCGGTAGCCCGAGCCGGACTGGATCTGCATCACGACCGTGTCGTTGGTCGGGTCGAACACGCTCACGCCAATGGTGGAGCTGCTGGCGGTGATGAGCCAATTGCCGTTGCCCAGCTCGCGAACGCCCCGCGGGTTGGAGACCGTTACGCTGCGGACGACCGTACCTTGCGGCGTTATCTCGATGACCTGACCCGAGGAGAAGCCGGCCACGAGATAGTTGCCGGTCGAGGTCTCGCTGATCTGCTGCGGAAAGCTGATGGTCGTCAGCTGGTTGAACGAGGCCGGGTTGGCAAGGGGGTACTCACGGACCTCATCCGGCGTACCGATGTTCGTAACCAAGATGTCCCCGGTCGTCGTGAGAAGCACGTCGAAGGGGTCCAGGTTTGCGTCGCTGACGAAGTCGGCGAGCTTGTTGCCGGCCGCATCGAAGCGGTTGATGGCGTCCTCCTGGGAGTTGCTCACCAAGAGGTCGGTGCCGAGGAAAGCGATGCCACGAACGTTGTTCAGGCCATCGTTGGTGTCGGCGAAGAGCCCGACGTATGTCCCGTCCGGCATGAACTCCAACACTGCGTCTTCCACCTGGTCGGAGACGTAGATGTTCCCGTTCGGTCCTTCGATGGCCTCGATGGGGGTGGAGAAGCTCCACGCGTCGCCCGCCTGGTTCGGTCCGAGCCAGTCGCCGAGGTAGGCGCCGGTCTGCGGGTCGTAGCTACCCACGGAGTCGTTGCTGCTCTCGGGAATGAGGAGCACGGCCGTCGCGCTGGCACCGCCCGACACGCAACTGCTTCTCCTTTCCGGCAGCGTGGCCAATCCCCAGAAAGTGGGTGAGTGGTTTGAAAAGCTCGGTCGGGATGTTGCGGTGATTCGCACCGAACA
>JAUHZF010000113.1 GCA_030426145.1 Polyangia bacterium | reverse complement strand
GGCGGCGGATCCTCAGTTCTCGATGGTCCCGGGCAACTCGGTGGGGACGCCGCAGCTCACGATCATCGATCCGCGCACGATGCAGGTGGTGCTCCTGCAGGAAGGCTGGGGCGGCAGTCACCCCCCGCAGCTGATTCAAACGGCGAACGCCAACAAGTGAGTCAGGGCGCGAGTCCGGGACGCATCATCACCCATGCGTCTCGGCCGCCTGCGGCTTCGACCGTGATGTTGGGCGCCGGGGGGGCGATCTGGCCCGCGAAGGTGCCTCCCATCAACGTGCCGCCGAGCTCGCGCGAGGGCCGCATGGTTTTCACCTCGCCCTCGACCGACGCCCCCAACGCCAACGGCACCTGCTCGGCGGGGGTGATGAAGAAGCCGTCGGCGATGGCATTGGTGGTGAGCGCGGGGGGGCCGCCGACGAACGAGAGCGACTTCTCGAAGCGGCCCCCCGCGTAGCCGTCCGCGTTGGTGATGAGGCCGAAGTCGTTCACGCTCTGATCGCCCGGGCCCTCGAAGCCGAAGCTGGCGTTGGGCTCGAGGTCGAGGGTGAGGATGACCCCCATGCCTTCGAGGCCCTCGGTGGCGAAGAGGGGGTCGGGGCCGAAGAAGACGTCCTCGAAGGCTCCGCCGAGGTAAATCTCATCGTTGCCGACCGTGATGCTGTTGAAGACGTCGAAGCCTAGGGATGGGAAAGAGCGCCCGAACAGGTACTCGCCGGTCTCGGGGGAGATGCGGCACACGAAGGCGTCGATGTCCTCCGTCGGCATGTCGAGCACGGGCGTCGCGGGTGGGTTGCCGGAGATGGCGCCGGCGAAGTAGAGCCGGCCATCACGCCACGCGAGCGCATTGGGGAAGACGGAAACGTCGGGGGGGAGCTGGAAGCCCCACAATGGCGTGCCATTGGGGTCGAGCTTGATGACGAAGCCCGTGGTGTTGTTGCCGGCGGAGAAGAGGGTGAAGTTCGGCTCCACGATCTCCCCGCGGAAGCGTCCGGCGAGGTATGCGTTGCCCTCGTCGTCGACGGTGATGGCCGTTCCCCACTGGCTGAGCTGATCGCCGAACTGTCGTGCCCAGCGTCGGTTGCCGAGCGCGTCGAAGGCGATCGCGACGACGTCGGAGCCGCCGTTCGAGGTGAGCCCGAAGTCGCCCACCTGGCCCACGCCGTCGAGGTTGGTGAGGAGGATGACACCTCCGTCGGGCGTGGCCGCGCCCGCGACCTCCTCTGCGGTGCCGGTGGTCGTCAGGGCACGTGCCCAGCGCACGCGGCCGGCACCATTGAGCTGGATGACGAAGGCGTCGTTCCCGCTCTCGTGCATCACGGTACGACCATCGACGACGAAGGTCTCGTCGTGGCGTCCGAAGACCGTGACCCGACATTCGGGCCCGAGGGCCATGGCGAGCAGCTCGTCGTCGCCGTCCCCACCGAGGCTGCGGGTCCAGGCTTCGGTGTCGCAGGTGTCGGGGGGCAAGGTGGGACCGCCGCCCGTGGTGGTGGTGGAGGTCGAAGACGAGGCGCCTCCAGACCCATCGTCTTCGATGGGCAAGAGAAGGGAACGCGAGCAGGCCCCGGCTCCGAGGACGAGGAGCGCCACCGAGCCCCAACGTAAGCAAGAAGGCATGGCCTAGGCATCGTAAGCGACGGACTCCAACGCATCCAACCACCCTGGCCAGCGGGTCGAAGAACATGGGTCAGAACCATGTCGTTCGGCCCCCGGACGACGACCTAGGGTCGATGCTCGGGGGCGACATGGACCCCCGAGGTCGCACGATGCCACATTTCACCGGTTTTCTACGGGCGGGTCGAAGTGCGATGATGCACACATGTCGCGCGCGTCCTGGCTCCCTCTGGTGCTTCTGCTGGCTCCTGCCCCCGTGGCTTGCGACGGCTTCACACGCATCGACCCGCCGGTCGACGAAGGTGTCTTCGGCTTCGCCAACGGCTGTTACGCCGTCGAGGGGTTCAACGGCGACGACGCACCGGGCTTCGCGATCAAGACCGACGCCGGTCACCGTTTCTCTTTCGTCGAGCGTGACGCGCAGGCGGCGGCGCACTTCAGGATGCGCCCGTCCGACCTCGGAACCTACCTCTTCTACGACCAGTTTCGGCGCTACCTCGTGGTCGAGCCGGACGAAGGGACCGACTCCGGATGGCACGTGGGTCGGGTGAAGGAGCTCGAGTCTGAGCTCACGCGGCTCGAGGACGGGTTTCGATCGCCGGCGGAGTGGGAGCTCGAGCCGTCGGTGCGTGACGGCAAGCGCTACCAGCTCAAGCACTATCAGACCGGACTCTACCTCACGCTCGAGGGCCTGACCGACAACGTGCAGAAGGCCGCCATCTTCACCTTCTTCCCTCAGGACGACTGTGTGGAGTTTCCCGAGCTGACCCTAGATGCGGAGGGGGAGATCGAGCCGGGCACCTGGCCCGATGGTGATCTCTACGGCATCGCGGAGATCCACTCCCACATGTTCCACAACGAAGCCTACGGCGGGGGCGCCACCTTCCACGGTGGTGCGTTCCATCGGCTCGGGGTCGAGCATGCGCTTCCCGACTGCGAGCCGTGGCACGGCGAGGACGGCAAGCGCGACATCGTGGGTTTCTTCTTCGACGGCGGGACCACGGATCTCGACGTCGACGCGCTCACACCCATCCTCATCACTGGCCAGGCGCCAGACTTCAACCACAGAACCGCCGGCTATCCTCACTTCACGGACTGGCCCAAGTCGTGGGCGCGCGCGACCCACCAGACGATGTACTACCGGTGGCTGGAGCGCGCCTACCTGGGCGGGCTACGGCTGGTGGTGCAGCACGCGACCGGCAACTCGATTTTGTGCGAGCTCGTGACCGGTATCGACTCCCAGGTGCCGCTGCGATCGTGCAACGACATGGTCAGCGTCGATCGCCAGCTCGAAGCGGTACGGGCTCTCGAGCGCTACATCGACGCGCAGCACGGTGGTCCCGGCCGGGGTTGGCTGCGCATCGTGGAGAGTCCGGCGGAGGCGCGGGAGGTCGTCGCCGAGGGCAAGCTCGCGATGGTGCTCGGGATCGAGATCTCGAACCTCTTCAACTGCTTCCTCTCCCCGCGCGAGGGCTACGAGCGCTGCACCCCCGAGGACGTGGTCGAGAACATCGAGTTCTACCGAGAGCTCGGGGTGCGGGTGGTCTTCCCTGTGCACAAGTTCGACAATGGATTCAGCGCCGGTGACGGCCACGAAGGCATCATCGAGCTCGGCAACATCGCCAACACCGGACACTACTCGAGCTTCATCGAGGACTGTCCCGGCACCGACACCTCGTTCGATGGCAGCAAAGTCGTCTTCGGGGGGCTCAACCGCCCTCGGGCCGAATTCTTCGCCTCTCCGGAGATCGACGTGTCGGACTTCGACCGGGCGCCGGTTTCCACGTTGCTTCCTCTCGTGGACATGATCGAAGAGCCATCGCTCGAGGGTGAGTGGTGTCAGAGCCACGGGCTCACCTCGTTGGGGGAGACCCTCCTCCAGGAGCTGATGAAGCGCGGCATGATGATCGATATCGCGCACCTCCCGCAGCGTGGCATGCAGCGCGCCTACGAGCTGATGGAGGCCAACCAGTACCCGGCCCTCAAGACCCACGGCAGCTCCAACCAGGGCCGCCTCTACGCTGGCGGCGGCATGAGGGGCTCGGGATTCGGACGCTGTGCCGACCCCAACACCACCGGCAGCCTCGGCAATCGCTTCCGCAACGACGTGGCCGAGCGCACCGCGGCGGGCTTCTATCCCGTCGAGGGCCTCAAGTTCGATCTCAATGGGCTCGCGGGTGGCCCGCGACCGCGCTTCGGACCCGACAGCACCTGCACCGAGCCTCAGAGCAACCCCGTGACCTATCCGTTCACGTCCTTCGACGGGAAGGTGACCTTCACCAAGCCCCAGCTCGGCTACCGCGAGGTCGACTTCAACACCGAGGGCATGATCCACATCGGCCTCTTGCCCGAGCTCATCGAGGATGCGCGTCGAGACGGCATGACCGACGAGGACCTCGAGCCGCTCTTCCGTTCGGTCGAAGGCTTCGTGCGCCTGTGGGAAGCGGCCGAAGCGCGCGGCGCCAGCTTGTGAGCTCGGAGGGGCGGCCCGTCGCGCGCAACGACTTCGGCCACGGGCCGGTCGACCTGAGATGCGTTCAGGCCGCCATGCGGATGGGGGCCTGGCCCAGGCCGGCGTGACGACGGTAGGCGCCAGGGGGGAGACCGAACCGGCGCTTGAACGCGCGATGGAAGGCGAAGGCCGAGGTGTAGCCCACCTCGAGCGCGATGCCGGCGAGGGACGCGTCGCTCACGAGCAGACGATAGGCCGCACGCTCGAGCCTCAGGGCCGTGAAGTGCCGCTCGGGTGAGGTGTCGAAGGCGGCGCGGAATCGGCGCGCGAAGGCCGCGCGGGAAAGGCCGACGGCGCGGGCGAGCTCCGCCACGGTCCAGCGCCGCCCGAGGTCGGCGGTGACCAGGGCGACGGCGCGGTTGATGGCCTCGTCGGTATCGCCGACGCGTTGCGTCGGGGTGACCCCCGCCAGTGCCCGCAAGCTCAGCCGCAGGGCTTCGACGAGGTGGTGGGTGACCTCCCGCTCGTGGGGCTGTCGAGCCAACAGGTCGGCGAGCGTCTTTGCGGGAAGGCTGGCGGCGAGAACGGCGGAAGGGACGCGGGTGACCGTCGCCGGGGCGTTGGCGTCCGGGCGTGCGAAGGCGACGAGGCGTGCGTGAGGGTCGATGAGGCGAAGCCTACGGCACCCGGTGATGACCAGCGCGTCGCCGTCGTGGGCGCGGTGCCACGCAGAACCGTCCGACGCTTCGGCGACCCCGTGCTCGACGAGCACCACCGCATCGGCTCGAGGGAGGACCATGTCGGTGGTGGGGGCGGCGAGGCGAAGGGCGATGGTCAGTTCGTCGCGGGTCACCCTTCGAGATTGAGGGGGCAAGGCGCGCTTGTCCAGCAAACGACCAGGCGGAGCAACGAATCGAGCGTCTGGGTGCTGGTGCGAACGGCGCGTGTGCTTCATCCATGAGACATGTCTCCAGCCCCCGACCCCGTTGGCGAGCGTCTCCTTCAGGCCCGTACCGTGCTGATCCACGGTGAGATCGATGCCGCCGTCGCCGAGCGCGTCAACGCTCAGCTCTTCGCGCTCGCGGCCACCAGCGACGAGCCGATTCGAATGGTCATCAGCTCCCCCGGGGGACACGTCGAGTCGGGGGACGCGATCCACGACGTGGTGGGGTTCATCGAACCCGAGGTGACGATGATCGGCAGTGGTTGGGTCGCCAGCGCCGGGGCCCTCATCTACGTGGCCGTGCCGCGCGACCGAAGGCTCTCGCTGCCGAACACGCGGTTTCTGCTTCACCAACCAAGCGGAGGTGTTCAGGGGCCGGCGATCGACATCGAAATCGAGGCGGAGCAGATCTTGGCCATGCGAGCGCGGCTCGACGACATCTTCGCGCGTGCCACCGGGCAAACGCCGGAACGCATCCGACGGGACACCGAACGCAATCACTGGATGAGCGCCGTCGAGGCGAAAGAGTACGGGCTCGTGGGCGAGATCGTGTCGCGGTCTGCCGACTTGTAGGCGCTCGGTGCGTAGGACGTCGACTCGTCCTCCGGCGCGCGGTTGCAGTAAGCTCGCGCGCCATGAGCCCCACCATCGATGACGACGATGTCGATGCGCGCCGCTGGGAGTTTCGCACGAAGCTGGTCAAGGGCTTGGTCTACGCGTCGGGCGCGGTCGCGGTCGCGTTCACGGTGGGGACGCTGTTCAGCAGTGGCCCGCTTCAGGCCCTGTTTCCCTTTGGCGCCTTCCTCTCCTCGTTGTTCTGCGCCTGGTTGCTCCGACGCGACCGCGTCTCGCTCGCGACCCGGCTCATGCTCTTCGCCGACCTCGCACTCATCAGCATCTCCGGCTGGATCGACGCCGATCCTTTCATCAACCCCGGCGGGATCCAGCTCATCTCCGTCCTCGTCGTCGCCTACACCATGCTCGAGGGGAGACGGATGGCCCTGCCTTTCCTGGTGCTCGCATGTCTGGGGATGGTCGGTACCGACGTCCAGCTCGGCTTGTTCGACGAGAACGCGGTTGCGGCGACGGCCGGGCTTGCGCTCAAGTGGGTGGCGCTCATCGTGACGTGGGTCGTCTCCAGTGCCTTTGGCCACTACCAGCACGAGAACGAGGTCGTCATGCGCGAGCAGGTCGACCAGCTGTCGCTGGTGGTCCAGGAGAGCGAGCGCATCGCCAGCGGTGATCTCGGTGCCGACCTCCCTGAGGGAGAGCGCGCCGCGGCCATCGTGGGACGGCTGCAGGCGGGGCTTCGCGGCCTCGTCCAAGGCCTCAAGGATGGGGTGGACGTGCTCGGTCAGACCTCCCAGCAGCTCGGTGCGATGAGCCAAGAGCAGGAGCTCGGGGCCAACCGACAGGCCGCCGCCGTCTCACAGGTGCTGGAGGTCGTCGAAGGGGTCGCCAGCGGCTCCCGCAGCATCGCGACCAATGCCGGCAACGTGCTCGACAACGCCGAGGCCACCCTCGACACCAGCCGTCGTGCAGCCGGTCGGCTGGAGACCCTCACCACCCATGCGGGGCGGGTCACGGAGCTGCTCGAGCGCATCACGGTCATCGCTTCGAAGAGCGAGCTCATCGCCCTCAATGCCAGCCTCGAGGGCGTGCGCGCGGGCCTCGCGGGACGGGGCTTCTCGCTCGTCGCGGCCGAGCTCCAACGCCTGAGCGAAGCGACCAAGCGCATCGTCCAGGACGCGCAGCGCATCGTGGTCGACATGCAGGAATCATCGACGGCCACGGTGACCGCAGTCGGGGAGGCGACCGAGCTCGCCCGCGGCACGGCCGAGGTGGCGCGGGGGATCGCCGAGATCACACAACGCCAGCGCCAGAGTGCAGAGGAGCTGGCCGGGACCATGTCGGAGATCCAAGCCGTGGCGAGCCAGTCGGTCGATACGAGCCGCGACGCCCGGCGCGCCATCGAGACCATGCGCAGCCTTTCACTTCAGCTAGAGACGGCGGCGGCGGCCTTCAGCACATAGGCCACCAAATCGCACCCATTCGACGTCGGTGAGGGCTGTTCTTCCGGCGCGGGCTGATCAAAGAATGCGCCCGATGGACGTGAGCAAATCCAAGCTTCTCGCCGTGGCGGTCTTCCTCGCCGCGTGCGGTGGAACCAAGACGAACGGAACCACGCCGGACGGCGGCACCTCGGAGCCGACGGGTGGGGGCACCACCGAGCCGGCGCCGGAACCCGCGGGCCCGGTCACCTGGGATGATAGCTGGGGCCACGACGAGAAGGCAGAATTCATGGAGGCGCAGGTGCTTCCTCAGATGAAGACCGCCTTCAAAGCCCACTCCGAGGAGCGCTGGGGAGGCTTCAACTGCAAGACCTGCCACGGCGACCCCTGGAAGGGGCAGCCGAAGGATGCCCTGCCCAAGCTCACGCTCAAGGGGGGCGAGTTCGACGTCCCCGAGGACGAGAAGCCCATCGTCGAGTTCATGAAGACCGAGGTCGTACCGAAGATGGCTGCCATGTTCGGCCAAGAGCCCTTCGACCCGGCTACGGGGAAGGGCTTTGGCTGTGGCGGTTGCCACGTGGTCGAAGTCGCTGAGTAGCTGAAGTCGCAGAGTCGCTGACTACTCCGCCGCTCTGGCCGGCATCTCCTTCAGGTAGACATCCATCTGCGGGTAGGGGATGCCGATCTCTGCGCCGTCGAGCTCGGCCTTGACGGCCTCGACGGTCTGCTCCCAAACCGCCCAGTAGTTGGCGGCGTCGCACCAGATACGGACCTGCCAGTCGACGGACGAGCCCCCGAGGCCTTTCAGGAACACCTGGTGCGGTTCGTCCTCGAGCCGGTCCTTCACCCGCTTCACGGCGGCCTCGAGCTTCTCGCGGGTCATCGGGATGTCGGCGTCGTAGGAGGCGCCCACGTCGATGTCGACGCGCCGCTTCTCGTGGAAGGTGATGTTCTCGATGGTCTGCCCTGCGACGCCGCCGTTGGGCACGATGATGCGACGGTTGTCGAGGGTGTCGAACGAGGTCGTGAAGAGGCCGACCTCGTAGATCTTGCCCAATACCCCGCCCACCTTGACGACATCGCCCACCTTGAAGGGACGGAAGACCAGGAGCATGACGCCCGAGGCGAAGTTGCCGAGGGTGCCCTGAAAGGCGAGGCCGATGGCGAGACCCGCGGCGCCGATGACGGCGGCGAAGGAGGTCGTGTCGATGCCGAACACGCTGAGGCACGCGAGCACCACACCGAGCACGATCCCCCAGCGCAGGAGCTGCCCGAAGAAGCGCGCTAGAGACCGGTCGAAGTCCCGCTTCTCGAGGGACGACGTGACGCGCTGACCGAGCCGACTCGCAATGCTGAGCCCGATCCAGAGGAGAAGAATGACGGCGAGGACTTTGCCCCCAAAGGCGACGGCGAGGGGCGCGAGGCCTTTCACCGCTTCCTGAATGCTCTCTGCGTTCATGGCCCGATATCTCCGACGGAGAAGGGCGCGCGGCAAGCGCCACGGGAACCCGGAGCGCCGGGTGGTGTCGGTTTCGGGGTGAAGTTGCTCCCCGCGCTCCTGATGCGCGTCGGGACGTTCCTCTGCGCCATCGTCGAGAGCTACCTCCATCAGGGCATCGATCCCGCCTTGCTCGAGCATGCGGGAGGGCGGCGCTTCTCGGCCCGCGTGTTTCCCATCGAGCCCGGAGCGCCCAAGCGTCTCATCATCGCCTATTCACAGACCCTGCCCGACGACGCGGTGCTCGTACCGTTGCGAGGATTGCCTCAGCTCGGCTCCCTCGACGTGGAGGTCAGCGTCGTGAATGGCCCGACGGAGCGGTTCGCACGGAAGCAACACCAGCCCGTGGGTGACATCGGGCTCGACCCCGCATGGCGACGCGCGAGGGATGGCGTGTACAGCCGCGACCTTCTTCTCGCGCGCATGGTGGTCATCGGCGACGGCATGAGCCGCGATAAGTTCTCGGCCCCGGCCACTCCATCGGCCCATGCGATGGCCTATTAGAACAGGGTGGCCCGCACGATGTAGTCGAGGCGGGGGAAGTCCCGCTCGAGGTAGGCCTTGCCTTCGTTGCGGATCCGATTCGGGTCCGGGCCGGCGTTGCCATATCCGGTAAAGAGCCGGTCTGCCACGTCCATGCCCTCGGCGACCTTGCAGAGGGGGGCGAAGCCGAGCTCGTCGAGTCGTGCGTTGTCCTTGAGGTTGATGAAGAGCTGCGTGCTTCGTTTGTCCGGCGTGAGGCCGGGACCGGCGGGGTCGCCGATCTGCGCAAACGTCACGGTGCCACGCGCGTTGGAGGCGGCCACCCGGTCGGGCGCGATGTAGCGACCCTGCCAATGTGCGTTGACGTCGGGCCGCGAGCTGAGGCCGAACTGCACGATGTAGCCGGGCAGGGCCCGGAAGAAGGCCGCGTCGTCGTAGAAGCCCGCCCGCACGAGGTTGTAGAAGCGGTCGGCACCGTGGGGCGCCAGCGCACGCTCGCACCGCATGGTGAGGGCGCCTTGGGTCGTCTCGAAGCGAACCTCGAAGGTGGCTGGTGCGGCATCGGTCGCACGCGCGGGGTCGGTCAGGGCGCCGTCGGGGGCGGGAGGGCCGCCGCAAGCGAGCAGGAGGCAGAAGAAGGGGGCCGCAGGGCGCATGGTCTGGCGGGGTACACCGCGGTCTCGAGTAGGGCAAGCACGGGGAATGGCCGGGCCGTGCTCCGTCGTTGTACGCCCATGAAAGGTCTCTTCGCCCTCGCCGTGGGGTTGGTCTGGTGGTCGGTGGCAGGCGTCGCTCAGGCCACCATCGTGGGGTGCGAGACGTTCACGGCGGGCAAGGTGGTGCTCAACCTCTGCGACAACCACGACTACTTCCCGCGCTCCCAGCCCTTCCGCGCGCGACTCGAGGCGCAAGGGCTCGAGCGACTTCGGCTGGCGCTGGTGCGTGCGCGAAAGCTCCCCGACGCGACCATTCTCGTGGAGCATCAGCCCTGGCGGAGCGGGACCCCGCAGATCACACGCCGCACGGACTGCCAGCCCGACGCTGGTGATAGCGACCGGCCGTCACCCAGCCTGGGGGCTTGTATCCACATCGCGGCCCAAGACCTGCCGCGGCGCTGGTCGACCCTGCGCACCGCACTCGTGGCCGCCACGAGCCTGTCGGCCAAACGCCCCACCATCGAGCTCACCGACTTGGCCGCGCTCGGTCGCCGTCATCGTGCCGACCGCTACCTCGGCGTGGTGGTGATCGGACGACGCTACGCGGCGCCAGGCAAGAGCTGGGCAGTTCGCGAGCGCTGGCAGGACGGTCGCCTCGGGTTTCAGCTCATCCGTCGAGGCGGGGTGGTGCGGCAGGTGGCGCTCACAGACATGATCACGTCCGTGCCGCAGTGGAGCCAGGACGGTAAACAAGTGGCGTTCGCGACCCTGAGCGACGTCACGCGGTTCCGGCTCGCCGATGGGCGAACGACCCGATTCGATGTGACGAAGCGGCTTCCCAAGGATGCGAGCCACTTCGACACCCGGCTGCGATGGAGTGGCGCCGCGGTGGACGTCGCGGCCGATACGGCCATGGCCGCGGGCTACATCGTTTGGCGTTGGTCGCCCGATGACGGCAAGGTCGAGGTGACCCAGAAAGACGGCGACCCTCCGTTCTAGCCCCAACACCGTTCGGACAAGGGTGGTAGGTGGGCGTTCTCGACCTCGTGTTCTCGTTCTCGATCTCGTGAGCGTTCTCGTTCTCGGCCTCGTGAGCGTTCTCGTTCTCGATAGCCCTCGCTGACACGGCCCGACCGCGACCAATTGTCGCCGTCAGAATGCAGGCTTCCAGTGCAGGCGGACGATGGGCTGTTCAACAATGCAGCCACAGCGGTAAATCTGGTCAGAACGGCTCATGTCCTCGTAATTTGGGAGACGCGAGGGAAATCGATCATGGTCCGACAGGGAGCGACGAGAGCAGTGGTCACCGCCAGTCTTTGGCTCTGCGCTGCGGCTGGCTGCAACATGATCACCGGTGCCGACGAGGTGACGTTCACCGATGACGACGACGCCGCGTCCGGCGTTGGAGGCAGCGGCTCGGGGCAAGGCGTCACAGGGGCGACCAACGGCGTGACCAATGGTTCGGGGGGAATGGGCTTTGGAGGCGCCGGCATGGGCGGTGCCGGTCCGAGTGGGGCGACGACCGGGACGGGGGCCACGACGGCCTCCACCGGTGGCATGTCGACGACCACGGCGACGAGCTCGAGCTCCGGCGGCAGCACCATGTGTGCCGGCGCAGGGCCCGCGACCACGGGCCTCGACAGCGAGGAGCAAGCCTTCTTGCAGATGCTCAACGCCTATCGAGCCCAGAACAACCTGGGCCCGCTCACGGCCTGCGTGTCGCTCAACCGCGCCGCGCAGGGCCACAGCGAAGACATGCGCGACCAGGACTATTTCAGCCACACGGGGCTGAACATGTCGACGCCGTGGGAGCGTGCCTGCGATGCCTGCTTCGACAAGGGATGCGGACCGTCGACGGCCATGGCCGAGAACATCGCCGCCGGCAACAGCGGCGCCTCGGGCACGCTCACCCAGTGGCAGAACTCGCCGGGCCACAACGCCAACATGCTCAACGGCAGCTTCAATTTCATCGGCATCGGGCGCGCCACCGGGGGCGGCACCTACGGCACGTACTGGACCAACGTCTTCGCCGGCGCCGACGAACCGAGCTGCTACTGACGCTCATCCTTCGAGCTCAGCGCGTGTGACCTCGGCCACGAGGACCCGGGCCTCGTCCGGCGTGTTTCGGGTCGCGGCGTTCTCCCTCAGTCGACGCGCAGGCGTTGTGTGTAGAGGCGTTCGAAGTAGGGGCGGGCACGCGCCGCGAGCTCGGCGAGCGTACCGCTCAGCTCGGGCGTCGCGTCGCGGGGAGGGCCGAACGCGGTCGAGCGCCAGACCGATTCGTACCAATGCGGAGCCCAAACCCCATCGCTGTCCCGGCGGCCCTGCGGCCAGTGAAGCATCTCGGCGTAGAAGGGCACGTCGAGCGCCTCACAGAGCTTGCGAAGTGTGGGCTCGGGGTGGCGAAGCACGTCTTCGGCAAGCACCACGGGGGGCTGGGCCCCCGTCGCCAGCAGGTGCTCGTAGAGCCGGAGCTGTTGGGGGAAACCCAGATCCTCCAGGGTGGGCTCACCGCGCTTCCGGGCGTAGCTCGCCACCACCCGTCGCGGCTCCCGGATGAGGAAGGCGTTCCTGAGCCCACCCAGCCACCCGAGGTCGGTGTCGGCCAGGATGTGGTGGGTCATGTGCTTCTGGTACTGCAGCTCGGCCGCACAGGGCGCCGTGGTGATGACCGCGACCGCTTCGGGGTAGGTCGGGGGAAGCGACGCGATGACTTCGTCTCGCATTGGATGGTGGATGCCGGTGGTCGCGAGGTAGGCCGCGTAGAGCGGCTCGTCGACCACGACCGCGTCGGGGCGGTTCTCCCAGGCTCGCATCATCGCGGTGGAGATGTTGCGCGGCCCCGACCACATGGCGACGCGGATCGTCACGCCGACCCCGCCGCGATCTGGTCGTCGACGAGTCCGCGGTAGAGGGCCTGGAGCCGCGCCACCATCGGGCCCGGCTCACCGTCACCGATCTTTCGTCCGTCGACCTCGGTGGCAGACATCACCCCGGCGAAGGTCCCCGTCACGAAGGCCTCTTCGGCGCCGTAGACCTCGGTGAGGCTGAAGTCCTTCTCGAAGACGGGGATCCCATCTCTACGGCAGAGCGCGATGATGTTCGCGCGGGTGATCCCCGGCAGGCAGTGACGGCCACTCGACGTCCAGACCTCGCCCCGCCGTACGATGAAGAAGTGGGTCGAGTTGCAGGTCGCCACGAAGCCCTCCGGGTCGAGCATGAGCGCTTCGTCTGCGCCGGCCTTGTGGGCCTGGATACACGCGAGGATGCAGTTGAGCTTGCTGTGGCTGTTGAGCTTGGGGTCCTGCACGTCGGGGCGGCCGCGTCGAACGTGAACCGTGAAGAGACTGATCCCCGATGCCGCAGTCTCTTCGGAGGCGGCTTTGATCTCGGGAATGATGACCACCGTCGGTGCCGACACCACGACACGAGGGCTCTGGTAGGGGGTGGAGCGAAGGCCACGGGTGATCATGAGGCGTACGTGTACGTGGTCGCGCCATCCGTTGGCTTCTACGCAGGCGATGATGCGCGCGTGGAGCTCGGTGCGGTCGAGGTCGATGTCGAGGTCGAGGGCTTTGGCGCCTTCGAAGAGCCGGTCCGCGTGCTGCTCGAAGAACAACACCACCCCCGCGTGGACCCGCATGCTCTCCCAGATCCCGTCCCCCAGCATGAAGCCTGAGTCGAAGACGCTCACCTTGGCCTCGGGACGTCGGACCAGCTCGCCGTTGACGCTGATCAAGGCATCGCCGTTGCGGGGGTCGGGCGCATAGTCGTGCGTGCTCTTCGCCATGTCCCGAGCCTAGCCTGGCGAGTACCATGCGGGGGTGAGCCTCGATCTCGAAGCGCTGTACCGCGTGCTGTTCGATTCTACGGAGCGCCTACCCGACACGGAGGTCATCGACCGTCCGGACTGGATTCAGCTTCGCACGCCGTCTTCCAAGCGGGTCCAGCACAACAAGGTCCTGCGGGCCGTGCTCGACGAAAAGAACGTCGACCGGGTCATCGCCGAGGTGCTGGAGGACCACGCCGAGCGGGGGGCGGCCATCGCCTGGAGCGTGGATAGTGTATCGCAGCCCCGCGACCTGTCGGCGCGATTGCTGGCCGCCGGGCTGCCCCGCCTCGGGGAGGGGCTCGGCATGCATCGAAGCACCGACATCGCCGTTGTGGATCTGCCTTCGGGGGTCCGCATCGCACACGTCGGCCTCGACGACATCGTCACGTTCGTCGACCTGACCTGCCGAGCCTGGCCGCGACCCCGCACCTTCGCCAGCATGGTGGGCGACTGGGTCCGAAAGTCGATCGAGCGGCCCGAGCTCGGGTCGTACCACTTCATCGCGTACTGCGACGACGAGCCGGTGGGGACCGCTTCGCTGATGCTGTTCCCCTCCAACATCGCCTACATGCGCGGGGCAGCCGTGTTGCCCGAGTTTCGCGGCCGGGGGATCTACACCGCGCTCATGCGGCGGCGCCTCGCCTACTGTGCGGCCGAGGGGCGCGACACGGCCATCATCTGGGCCAATCCCGACACCTCGGCGCCCGTAGCGCGTCAGCTTGGCTTCATCGAGGTGCCCGGTGCACACGTGTCCTTCCACGACACCCACGCACCATACGGGGCGTGACGTGATGCTGCTCTCTTCGCAGCGGCGCCGAGGGCCAGCCATCATAGCAACCATGAGGGTCTTGCCATTCATCGCGCTCGCACTCGGGCTCAGCGCTTGCTCGTCGAGTGGAGGCTCGGCGCCCATCCTGCCCGCCACGGCCGACATCCCTCCGGTCTCTCCCACCGCCAGCGGGGTTCCGGCGCCGACGTCCACGGTGTCGCCCATTCCCACCACGGCGCCACTCCGCTTCGTGTGGACCGACTTTCACTTCGAGGTGGGTACGTCGGTGATGGAAGTCGAAGGGGGGCAGGTGACGGAGACCTTCAGCGATCACCGCATGAAGGTCGACGCGAAGGGAGAGCCGTACAGCGAGCTCTTTCACCGCCGCGCGACCTACGCGCTCACGACGGCTGAGGCCACGCGACTGCGCGGCGCACTCACCGCCGATGCCTTCTGGGCTCTCGACGACAGGTACATGCATCCGGGGATCGAAGACGGCACCACCCAGACCTTCACGGTATCGGTGGGGGACCGGAGCAAAGACGTCTACTGCTACCATCAATGGCCGGAGCCGGTGGCCGAAGTGAAGCGGGTCATCCGGGACGTACGCGAGGCGCACGAGGCCGAACGAAAAGCAGCACCGGAGGTCGACCACCACGACGTCGAGGCAGCGGAGCACCGTGCCAACGAGGCCGCCAAGCGCGCCGGCCGCAAGATGCCGTAGGTCTAATCAGACCCACTCACGGGCGAGCAGCCCATAGATGAAGATGTCGCGCAGACCGATGTGTGTGGTCTCATGCTCTCGAAAGTGGGCTTCCCGGGTGAAGCCCAGGCTTTCGAGCAAGCGGACCGAGGCCTCGTTCTCGGCGTCGACCTCGGCGATGACCTTGCGGTAGCCCCGAGCACCGACGAGGTGGTCGAGAAGCGCCGCGACACATTCGCGCGCCACGCCCTGACGCTGCCGGTCGGCGCAGGTGATGTAGCCGATCTCGACCAGACCCTCTTCATCCTTGTCGACGGCGATGAAACGGCCCGCGAGGGGGCCGCCATCGCGGGGCTGGGCGACCCAGGTGCGGCCGGGCCACGTGGGAGAGAACAGCCAGGCCTCGAGGTCCTCCAGCGTGCGGAAGGCTGGACGCGTCAAGTACTTGCAGTGCTCGTCGCGCGAGAGCGTCTCGAAGAGCCGCCCACTGTCTTCGCCGCGAATCGGTCGAAGCTCGAAGCGTTCCGTCTCCAAGGTGGGCAGCGTTGCCATGGCGATGGTCAGAGGGCCTTCAGCGAGGTGCAGATCTCCTGCACCTTCTTCGCCTCGCCCTCCGGGCCCAGGCACTTGGCCGTCACCGGCTTCTTGCCCTTCTTGGAGACGAACATCTCGACCATCTTCATCCGTGGCGCTGGCCGGGCGAATATCTTCCCGCGTCAGCGTGGGTCGCGGCGCGAAGCGAGCTGTTCGATGAGGGACTCGGGCCCAGGAAAACAAAAGGCCTTCTTCTCCCGTACGGCGCCCTTGCCCGCCTCAGCGTTGTAGTGACAGCCCTTGATGGGATCGAAGTCGAGGCGGAGCCGGCGGTTGGTGCCGTCGGTGGTGCTCACACCCGACTCCTGGCCCGCCATCGCGCCGAACTTGCCGAGGGTGATGTCCCGGGAGCCTCCCCAAGGACCGCCACGTTCCTCCAGCCACGTGATGGCTGCGTTGCGGGCTCGGTCGACGGAGTTGAAGCGCTCGATCTCTTCCATGCCCCGAGTCCATGCGATCCGCGACCGTACCGCAAGGGACGGAGCCGTAGAAAAGCAGCTCAGCCGCGGTTCATGGCGCGCGACAGAGCGCGCCAAAAGGTGTCGGCGCGCGCGGGGAGCCCACGGTCGAGGTAGCGTGCGCGCTGCTCGGCCACGGCAGCGGCGAAGGCCGCACTGGGATGGGGGTCGCCGTCGAGGTTGTCTGCGCTGAGGACGAAAGCAACGCCTGCGGCCTCGGCGAAAACGGATTCGAGGGCCTGGGGTTTGACTTCTACCTGCTCGAACTCGGCCTGCTGCGCGGGGGTGCGTCCGTCGGGCGCGTACCAGTATCCGTAGTCGGTCTGTTGGCGACGAGCCGTCCCTGCGATGCACCAGTGGGCCACCTCGTGAAGGGCACTCGGGGCGTAGTCGGCGCGGTAGATCACCCGGTGCGGCTCGAGGTCTGGGGTGGGGGACGCCTCGTAAAGGGGCTCGGCGGCGCCCCCGCGCAATACCGTGTGGTGCGACACCAGGAAGCAGGCGTCGAAGATCGCCTCGAGGTCAATTGCTGCCAGGCCAGACACGCGGCGGGATTGTGGCAGCCGACCGCCAGGGGTCAAACGGCTCGGCGCGTGGTAAGAGGCGGCATGCACCGAGCATGGGGCAGCGCGGTCTTCGCGACCGTGATGGGGATCGCGTCTGGCGCCCAGGCCGAGGAGTGGGGCGTGGCCGGACCCTACGCCCTGGAGGTGGGACCCCACGCGGGTGTGGTTGGCCGGGTGGACGATCCACCACAATTCACGTCCAACGCCGCCGTGGGCGGGGCGGTCGGGTTCGAGCTCGGCCTCTGGGTGTCGCGGCGTATCGCTTTCACCCTGCGCTACGACCACTCGGGGCTGGGGTCCGAGTTCTCGGACCAGCCAGAGCTCGACCTCAGGCTCAACCGTGCGCTCGACGTGCTCGGTGCCTCCATCCGCTTCGACCCCCTCCGTTTCGACCCCGTCTCGTTCTACCTGCGCGTGGGGCCGAGCCTCGTGTGGCAGCAGGTGGCCCTCAACGGCGTCGTGCGCGACGCCGTCAATCCAGACCGCGCCGTCGCCCTCAACTGCGACGCCACCGGCGTCGGCTTCGGGGTAGGGGCCGGCCTCGGGATCGACACCGAGCTCACCCCGGACCTCCACCTCGGAGCGGAGGGGGGCTTCGACAACTACCGGCTGAGCGACGAGATCCTCGGGGCCTGCGCCCCCGGGGCCGGCACCGCGAGCCAGCTCGGATTCCGCCTCCGCCTCTCCTACCGGTGGTCGCTCGGAGACGCCGAGGATGAGTAGCGGCCAGGGCGACCGGGTGGTGGTGGCGGGGACGCTTCGAGACCACCCCGCGGCGGCCGCCTTCGCCCGCGAAGTCCACCACGTGCACCACCGCTACGCGACCGAGGTCGTGGGTGCATTTACCCTCTGTCCTCATATGGCGAGCGACCCGGACAAAGCCTTCGGCACCTTTGCCGTCATGCTCGACCGGGCGTTCGACGTGGAAGGCGCCGTCGTCGAGGTGCTGCGGGCGCCGTCCCAGGTCGTGCATCTGGTCTACCCCCTCATCACCGACGGGGTGCCGGCCTTCGAGCAGCACGGTCAGGCCCTGCACCGCGCCGTGGCCGAGGCTTTTGCCGACCGCGGAGGTCGTGCCCCCGTGCACGCGGCCTTCCACCCCCACATGCAGGGGGACGCGACCTCGGCGTCGCGGCTCGTGGGGCTGCTTCGCCAGGCGCCGGATCCCTTCGTGCAGTTCGTGCCCGAAGGCCTTCACGAGGGCGGCACGCAGTACATCGACATGGCGACCTTCGACCCCGCGACCTATGTGCCGCCACCGCCGCCTCGTGCCGAGGGCAACTTCGACCGGCTCGCGACGACCGACATCGAGACCATCATCGCCCGCATCGCGGAGATCCGACGTGACCGCGACCGGCGCTACGAGGAGCATCTGAATGCCTTCGCTTGACCGTGTCTGGCTCGGCCTCTTGGCTGCAGGTCTGCTGGCCGGGTGTCCGAGCCGTCCTGCCCCGCCGCCGCCCGCGCCCAGCGCGACCCCGGCGCCGACGCCCACGAGCACTCCTTCCTCGTCGGCCCTCGGGGCCTTGACGGGCGTCGTGAATCCATCCGCATCGGCGGTGGCGGGTGAGGGCGGGGCGCCCCCCGACGCTGCCGAGGGCGGCGCCCCGCCGGTCGAAGACCCAGGGCCCGAGGTCGTCCTCTACATCGAGACCCCGTACAAGCTCGAGGAGCGCCCGCCCCCAACCTCGCAGCAGGCCTACAAGGACGACATCATGGATCGTCGGAAGTGGAACTCTGGCGGCATGGGGGAGCTACTCGACAAGCCCCCCGGGGTCGAAGGCCACCCCGACCCACGCGTCATCGTGAATCTCGATGACGTCTCCGGAGGCCTCGAGGAGAAGACACTGGTTCGCGTGGCGCGCCAGTATCACTGGATCAACGTGGTGCGTTGCTACCGTCTCGGCGCCTACAAGGATCCGTACCTGCGTGGCTGGACCAAGGGGAAGCTCGTGGTGGCCACCAATGGGCGGGTGAAGAAAGCCACCTTCGAGAGCACCGACCTCAAGGACGAAGAGGTCGCCAAGTGCGTCATCGACAAACTTCGAACCATCGAATTTCCTCCGGCCAAGCAGGAGACGCGGGCCGCCGTGAGTGTGCGTGTTGGGCCCGGGGATGAGCCGATGCCTCCGCCCAAGGACCTCATCGTGCCGGGCGACGGCATCCTCTCTCTCGCCGCCATGCGCGACGGTGTGCGGGCCGGGGAAGAGGCCATCCTGAAGTGTTACCGCGACGCCTTCACCTACGCGCCTGGCCTATGGGGTCGCATCATCCTCCGCTTTCACGTGACCAAGCACGGAAAGCTCGACGAGGCCTTCGAAGCCGGCTCGCGTTTCCCCGATGCCCACGTGGCGCAGTGTGTGGTTCACGCGGCTCGCGAGCTGAAGTTTCCCCGGCCCGACGGAGGTGACGTTCGCTTCGTGGTGCCGATTCGTCTCTGGAATGATCAAACGGGGGTGGAACGCCCCGACCCACCGCGGGATCGCGACATCGCGGATCCCCCATGAGGCATGAAAATGCGTACAATGCGCCCGATGATGCGACAGGTGCTCGGACTGGCCACGGCCGCGGTGTTGACCCTGGGAGCGGCCACGGCTGGCGCGCAGCCCTCGTGGCGCGACAAGGCCGAGGCGAAGCAGCTCTACCAGCAGGGCAAGCTGCTGGTGCGCAAGGGTGATTTCGAGGGTGCAGCCGACAAGTTCAAGGCTGCCGACGAGAAGGATCCGCAGGCGAGCTACAAGCTCGAGCTCGCGCGCATGCTGGTCGAGAAGGGGGCCTTCGCCGAGGCCACCGCGACCCTCGAAGCCTGCAACGCCCTCGAGCCTGCGCAGTGGGCCGAGAAGAACGCCAAGAAGCAGTGCGGCACCTTCGCGAACGAGGTTGGAGAGCGGGCGCCCAAGCTCGGAGTTCAGATCTTCGAGCCCGAGGCGAGCCTCGTCACGGTGACGGTCGATGGCGACACGGTCGACCCCGAAGACGGGCCTTTCGCGCTCGACCCCGGTGAGCACGAGATCAAGGCAGAGGCGGAGGGCTACGAAACCTTCTCCAAGACCGTCGAGCTCGCCGAGAGCAAGACCGAGACGGTCGAGATCACCCTCACCAAGGCGGCGGCTGCCGGCGGCGACGGTTCGGAAAAGAAGGACAGTGGCGGAGGCGGCCTCAGTCCCATCCCGGCCTACGTGGCCTGGGGCGTGGGCGCCGTCGGTCTCGGTCTCGGCATCGGCTTCGGGGTGAGCGCCATCCAGACCACCAACCAGGTCCTTCGGGATTACGGCTGTGAGAACAACGAGTGTCCGGCCGAGGCCGAAGACGACCTCGACACCGCCAAGCTCAACGGCAACATCTCCACCGCCGGCTTCGTCATCGGCTTCACCGGCGTCGTCGCCGGGACCGTCTTGTTCCTCTTCTCGGGCGACGACGAAGACGAGAAGAAGGAGGGGGTCGAAGCGGATGCGGTGGTGGTGCAGCCGATGATCGGGCCCGGCTTCCTCGGCCTCCAGGGCCAGTTCTAGCGCGAGGGATCGATGGCGGCGCGGAGGGCCGCTACCCACCCGAGGCCTTTGGCACCGGCGCGCAGGCCTCCGATGACGACACGCCCCTTCGGCGTGAGGGGCGTGCTCGCCACGGCGGCCGGCGTATGCACCAAGGCGTCGAGCCACGCTTCTGCTGGGGGGCGTGAGAGCACGCCACCGAGGGAGAACAGAACGAGCTGCTCGACCCCGCTCCGCCGCGCGATGGCCACGTCTTCGGTCAGCTCCTGCGGGCTGCGGTAGGTCGGCTCGTCGCCGAGGATCCCCGGACCGACGCAGCCGAGGGAGACGGCGGCACGGTCGTCGAAGCGTCGGCGCATGCTCGCGCTCCACCAGGCCAAGAGCCCTCGCGCGTCGGCGCGGTCGAGCAGGCCCCGCGTATAGCCCTCGAGCATCGACGTGTAGAGCATGGCGTTGAACTGGTGGCAGGGCAGGCCCGAGAGCGGGGTCCCGAAGAGGCGCTGCCAGCCCGCGCGAGCGTCGTCCTCCAACGAGAAGGGAAAAGTGACGGCCACGGTGTGGAGCCCGTGGGCGTGGAGCTCGGTGCAGAGGCCGGCGAAGTGGGCGGTGGCTCGTGCCGCGAGTCCACGTCGTCGCCACCGCGCGACGATGGCCTTGGGCTCCAGGCGGATGAGACCGGGCAGCTCATCGATGGGGGGCTCGAAGTCGAGCGCCAGCCCTTGGGGCAAAGTACCGAGGCGGCCGAGGACCTCGGCGACGAAGGTGTCGAAGCGCTCGGCGTTGTGCACGCTCGGCCAGCGGCCATCGGCGTGGTCGAGCATGGGCCAGACCGTGACCCGACGCCCGTCGTCGACGAGCGTGGCCACCACCTCGGCGATGCCGTCGAGCTGCGGAGGCGTCACCGCGACGTTGACGCCGAGGTCGCGGTCGCTGAGGAGCCGGCGCACGTCGTGGCTGAGCAGGGTGTCGTAGGGCACCAGCTCGGACCAGACCGCGCGGGACATGGTGTTCAGGGCACGCAGAAGGAGATGGCGTTCGGCACCACCTCGACGTCGAGGGGCAAGGTGCCGAGGGGCTCGCCGTCGATGTCGAGCGGGAACCGGTCACGCACCTCTTCGTTCGACAGGTTCACCACCACCCGCCGCGCGCGGTGGACCGATACGTCGGGGCTGTTGACGTGGGTCCCGCGGTAGATGGCGAGGGTCGACACTGCAAATCGGAACTTCGGGGCGCTGCCGAGGGACACGATCTCCAACCAGCCGTCGTCGGGCTCGGCCATCGGTGCGACCTCCATGCCGCCGCCGAAGAAGCGGCCGTTGCAGATGGCGATGAGTCGCGTCGGGAGCTCGACGGTCCTCTCCTCCGACGTTCCTGGGTCGAGGGTGACGCGAAGCATGCCCACCTCGTTGTTGAGCAGGGCGCGGAAGCTGGCCGAGAAGTAGGCAGCGGTGCCGCCGAAGCGCTTCTCGGAGGCAGCCACGTACTCGTCGACGAGGCCTCCCATGCCGGCGGAGAGGATGTTGATGAAGTAGCCTTCCGTCGTCTCGCCGCTGCGATCGCGGTAGCTCATGCGGCCCACGTCGACGCGGCGGTGACGTTTGCTGGCCATGGCGAGGCAGTACTTCTCGAGGTGGTGCTCGATGCCGAGCGTCTTGCGGAAGTCGCCGCCGGTCCCCTGCCCCACGATGCCGAGGGTGGGGCGAGCGTCGGCGTCGACACCAGCCGACATGACCCCGTTCACGACCTCGTGCACGGTGCCGTCCCCGCCGACCACGACGAGCTTCTCGCGCCCCTCGACGGTGGCGCTGCGGGCCAGCTCGATCGCGTGGCGCGGGGCGTTGGTACGAACCAGCTCGATGGGGCCCAGGTAGCGCTCGATGACCAGCGCGATGTCCTCGGCGTGTTTCCCGGTACGACCCCCCTGCGAGCTGGGGTTCAGGATGACCAGTGGTTTCATTGCCCCTCCAGACACTTGGTAGCCCTGGCCGGAAGCGAATGGAACCGCGAAGCCTCAACCGTCCCGGCCGGCTCGCACGAGGGCGGCCAGAGCATCGACGTGGGGATCCTCGACCCCCATGGCTTCCAGTGCTTCGGCAAGCCGCAGCACGTACTCGGGGTTCGGACCGCTCGGCCCCGTGGAGCGCCGCACCTGGGCCGCGATCTCGGGGAGAGGCGCCTCGCCCAGGTAGTTGGGGTTGTCCGGCCGCGCCAGGTACACGAGCGCGGTTGCGAAGGCGCGGTCATCGCGGTCGTGCACCTCGAGCTCGTGCCGGTCGTAGCCGCCCTGCTCGCGGTGGTCGAGCTGCACCAGGACCTCGTCGAGCACGTCGGGCTCGACCCGGTAGGCCATGCCCCACGTGCGCCCGTCGCGCGCTGGCACGAGGGTGACCACGCGGCCGGGGGCACCGGGCACGCCACGGTGGTCGGTGGAGCCCTGCCAGAAGCGCCGCCAGAAACCGCTGATGTAACCCGGCCGCTGCTCGGCGAAGGGAAAGGCGGGTCGCCACACCAGCGACCCGTAACCGAAGACCCACTGCGATCCCACGGGGGCTACCCTAGTCGAGCTCCGCCCGTGAAGGCTCGGCTCGTCAGAAGATCAGGCGCAGCCCCTCGGGGACCACCGATAGGCGAGCGGAGGGGCTGTCCATCAAGGTGACGTCGAGATCGCCGTCGGACTTGTCGCCACCGACCCATATCCACCAAGTCATGCCGCCGAGCGCGACCATCAGGCTGCCGACCCCGACGCCGATACCTGCGTTGCACGCAGTCTCGCGCGCACCCGACTGCTGGTAGCCACAAGCGTCTTCGCCCTCCGGGGCGTCGTCCGCGCGGTTGGCGCTGTAGAAGCCCATGCCGACCCCGAAACCAGCGAGCCCGGCGACGGTGAGAACCGCCGGACCGATGTGATCCACCCAGGTCGTCCGGTCGAGCCGTGGCTCTGCGCGTACGCGCCGTCCGGGCGAGTACCCCCACTCCTTGGGCACGGGAATGACCTTGATGTCCTCTTTTCGGTCCGCATCCAGCTGCAGTCGAAGGTCGCTCTCGTCTCCTACCCGACGCACACAGGGCAGCTTGCAGAGCACGGTGCCCTTCTCGGTCATCACGGACCAATGGTTCGAGGGCGTAGGGTCTTCGGGCGAGACGTCGAAGTGCACTTCGACTGCCTTCGTCGCCGGGGGCTCAGCCGGGATGGGGGCGCGCGGACGAGGTCGTGGCGTCTCGACCTTGGTTGGCCGCTCGGTAGGAGACGGCGACGGCCTGGCTTCGGTCAGCGCCGCGGTGAGGGAGGTGGCGTGACGCGCCGGCACCAAGAAGACCTGGAGCGGAGACGAGCAGTCGGGATGAGGCGCGTTCTCGTCGCCCTCCGAGCATCGGTTGGCGATGCCGGCCGAGCGGATCCGCGACTCCGAGGACCGGTGCTCGGCTCCAGCGCCCGCACTGCCGACCTCAACCTTGCCGCCTGCTTTCACCAACCCGCCCGCCACCATGTCGAAGGCGCCGATGCTCACGGAGTTGAGCACGTGGGTCGCGCCCTCACAGGCCGGGGTTGCGGGCACGAGCACGTCGTCCGACAGCCGCATCTGCCCAACGACGGTGGTGTGGATGGCAAGTCGTCCCTTCGCTTCGAGCTCCGCCTCGAGGGCTACCGCGCCGAGCGGCACCTTGGCGTAGAGCTCATCGGCGTTGGTGATGTCGATCGTGTCCTTGGAGATGGTGGTGCGGCGATAGTCGTAGTGGCCCTGGGCTCGGCAGCCATCGAGCACCTGCATGGTGCAGCCCGAGTAGCTGACCACCACGGCCCGGTCACGCAGCATCGTCTCGAGGCGGGCCTTCTCGGAGCCCGGCCACTCGGTGATGAGTGGACTGTACGAGTCCTTGGCCACCGAGCACTTGGCGAGCGGCGTGGGGTCCTCTGGGACCACGGGCGCGATGCCGCCATGGCAGCCGGTGCCGACCATGCCGAGGAGCGCGAGCCACAGGACGTGCACGATGCGATGGGAGAGAACCATGGCGAACGCGGGGTTGTACGGCGCCCTGCCATGAACCTTCCCTGACCAAAGCCGTTCCATCTACACACTAGGACGCGGCCTTTGGCAGATGTCGCACACCGTTTGTCGAGAGCCAGTCTCGCGACGGCCGCGAACGGGGACGGCCCGCTATCCGACGGACCCCACCGAATCATGCAGGCGCGACGATCCAGGCGGCGTGCACGGTAGCAAACGCCACGATGGTTGCGCTCCCTAACCATAGCCCTAGACGGAGCGCCAACGGTGCCGTCGGCATGGGGGGAAGAAGGTGCCGCAGGCCAATGCCGAAGGCCAGGGTGGCGCAGCCTACCGCGACGTAACCGAAGAGGCCCGCGGGCAGGCTCCAGGCGAGCGCGAGGAGAAGTACCGGCGCCGTGCACACCAGCACCACCGAAGCGGCAGCGCCGACGGCGAGGACACGAAGTGCGACGGGCTGCCAGCCGGCCACGGACGTCTCGTCGCCGGCCGCGAGGACCACTTGGGCGACGGCAGGGACCGAGGCGATGGTCGCGAGGAGCACGGTGGCAGGAAGTAGCACCGCCGTCTGCAGGGCATGAAGCCCATCCTGCGCAAGGCCGAGGACGGCGCCGAAGAGGGCCGTCCCGGTGAGCGCGAGCATGGCGAGTTGCAGCGCGAGCCGTTGCTCGCCGGCGGCGAGCGGCGCATCGAGGGCCCTGCTGTCGACGAGCAGCATGCGAATGCAGTCGACGACCTCGCTCCGGGGCGATGTGGTCGAGACGGCGATGGCATCGTGCGAAGGGGACTCGACCGGCGTCGTCGGTCGTTCGAAGGTCGTCGTGCTCATGGTGGTCATCCGAGGTCGATGAGACGCAGTGCGGTGGCGCTGCCGATGAAGGCCCAGACGCCGAAGAGAATGCGGCTGAGCGTGGAGGTTCGGGCGAAGAGGCTCCGGAAGAGCGACAGGTAGCCGGCGCACATGGCGAGGGCGATGCTCACCAACACCGAGACGCGCGCGGGCTGCCACAGCGGAGAGTCGATGCTGAGCAGCGCCACCAGCGGCGCAAAGCCGAGCGCGACCTTCCCCATTTCGGTGAGCGCGGCGAGGCCGGCGGCGAGGGCGTCCTCGCCGGCGAGTGAGCGCTCGCTCAGGACCCGCCCCACGAAGAGTGCGGGGGCCATCGCCACCAGCACACCCACCAAGACGAGGGGCACGAGGGCGGCCCGTGTCGCAGCCCCCACCCAGCCCTCCGGCCACGCCAGGATGGCACCCAGGACGGCGGGGCCGATGCTGGCGGCAACGAGGTCGGGCCAAGCGAGCCTGGGC
>JAUHZF010000112.1 GCA_030426145.1 Polyangia bacterium | reverse complement strand
GTCGCGCCACGCGGGCAGGAGCGCGTCGCGGTCGGCGGTCGCGGGCCAGCGTACGTCGGGGTCGAGGGCGCAGACGCGTCGACGCATGCGCTCGCTCATCCGCTTGTGCAGGGGGTGCTTGCCCCGAAAGGGGTGCAGGCCCGTGAAGAGCTGGAAGGTGAGGACCGCAAAGGCGAACCAGTCGCTGCCCGCGTCGAACGTGCCGCGCGCAACGGCCAGGGGATCGGTCACCGCCGGGGAGAAGGCCGTCGCGGGGTAGGAGGGCGTCTGGTAGCTGTCGACGTCGATGGCGTAGACGGCGTCGAACTGCGGTCCGACGAGGAAGTTCATGTCGTTGAGGTCGACCACCGTCACGCCGGCCCCATGGATGCTCGTGACCCGAGCTTGGAGCTCGAGGGCGATGCGACGCAGATGATCCTGTGTGAGACCGTTCCGCTGCTTGAACGACTGCGCGAAGAGCGCGCACAAAGGGTGGCCACCCTCCAGTCTCGGCATGGCGTAGCCCACCACGCGCCGTGGTCGCCCTCGCTTCAGCAGGGCCGTGGGGGCGAGCACCCGGGGGTCGGCGATGGCGCTCAGCTCTTGCAGCTTGCCCGCGGGCAGGGCCCGGTCCGGGTCGTCGTAGACCTTCAAGGCGAGGTCGCCGTGCGCGTAGACCGCTCCTTCGCCCCCACGGGCGATGAAGTCGTTGGGACCGAGCTGGACCTTGCCCTGCCCATCGAGAAAGACGGTGGTGCCCTTGCTCATGCCGCCTCCGGGAGGAGCGCGCCGAGGGCGATGTCGTCGTGGTGCTCGTAGCCCTGGGCCTTGCACGTTCGGCCCAAGAAGCGTCGCGCCCGGCGCTGCAAGAAGGCCCCGGTGGTGGTGCGGAAGGCGGTCAGCTCGGCGGCGATGGCCATGGCTTCGATCGGCTCGTCGTCGCGACGGAACGAGGTGAGCCCGTCGCTTGCAACGAGCAGGCCGCCGACCGCAGACAGGGGCAGCGACCAACGGAGCCACAGGTCCTCCGCGCTGCGGATCGGTTGCGGCCAGCGGCGCACTTCGCGGCCTCCGCGGCTCAGGCTCACCCACCGTCGGCCGAAGCGTGCGCAGTACGCCTCGAGGCGCGCACCACGGTAGGCGGGGTAGCCGGGGGCCTGGTCCTCGTCCTCGATGCGCCAGCCCACGGGCTCCTCTCGTGCATCACGCGGCATGGCCACGACCACGCCGTCGCCGGCGACGGCGATCTCGAGCCGTGCGCCCGTTCGCCAGGCCGCGACGAGGGTCGCGTCGAGGGCGCCCTCGGGCAGGGACAGGTGACGCGCGACGGCGGCCGCGCGGTCGACGACGGACCGGACGTCGAGGGTCGAGGTGGCCCGAAGCCGCTGCGCCGCCGCATGGGTCAAGAGGCGCGCCCCCACGTCGGTCTGGGGAGCGCTGCTGCAACCGTCGCTCACCACGACGAAGGCGCCCCCGGGGCCGCGCCCGCTGAGCGCGTAGTCTTCACACACCTGGTGGCTGGCCCCGATGGTGAAGAAGACGTCGGCTTGGTCTCGCATCAGAAGGTGAGGGCCGGGCCAGCCCCACCTTGGCCGAGGGCCTGGGACTGGGCGGAGATGGATCGACTGACGAAGTCGGCCAGCTTCGCGAGGGCGGAAGCATCGGCCCGATCGAGCTCGACGTAGCGGTCGAAACCCACCGCCTTGCGAACGCGCTTCAGCTCCTGACTCACCTGGCGCTGCTTGACGTTGACCCCCACCAAGATGGTGGTGATCGACTCCAGTGACTCCTCCTGCCGTGCGGCTTCGAGCGCCGCCACCACGTCGTCGGCTTTGGCGGACGATGCATTGTCGCAACCGTCGGTGATGACGAAGACGATCGCGTTGACGTCGAAGTCGTTGTCGCTGAGGTCGCGGCCGTAGGTGGCGACCGATGCGACGGCGTTGTGGGCGGCGTCGATGAGCGCCGTGGTGCCTCCTGCGCGCAGGCAGCCGTCGTAGTCGCCGACGTCGCAACCGGGCAACGGCTTGAAGCCGTGCATCTCGTCGAGCGCGTCGTCGAAGGAGACGACACGCATCATCAGCTGGTCGGCCCGGGGAGAGTGGCGGCAGGCGCGCACGACCTCTTTCAGGCAGCCTTCGATGTCGCGCAGAAAGGGGTGCACGCTGCCACTCGTATCGGCGGCGATCGCGACCAGGGTGTACTCGGTGGCGCCCAGGTCGGCGACGCGGGTGGCAGAGAAGCCGTAGCGGCTCTTGGCGATGGGATGGGTGGCGAGGCTCATGAGGGGCTCCTTCCGTCGTCAGGCGAGGTCCTTCTCGACGTCGGTGGTGGTGGTCGCGCGCATGCCGCGCTGGGTGAGGTCTTTCAGGAAGGCGTCGCCGTAGTGGTCAAAGCCGGTCACGTTGCTCGACGCGTCGGTGAGGAGGACGAGCTTCTTCACGTAGGCGGGGTCGGCGAACTTGTCGGCGACGTCGCGCACGGTGTTGGCCAAGCAGTGCGACAGAGCTTCGCCCGCGAGCAGCACCACGTCGGCCTCCTCGAGGGTCTCGATGAGCACCGTGTTCAGCTGGGTTGTCGGGTCGTCGGGGTCGGGCACCTCGGCCTGCACGGCAGAGAAGTGTTCGGTCCACGGGTTGCTGCCCTTGGTCACGAAGTCGGGCATCACATAGCGCTCCTCCCAGGCGTGAATGGCATCGCTCAGGGCGGGGAAGACGTTGTGGCCCGCGTCCCCGATGAGGCAGTGGTACGGCCAGATGACGTGGGGGTAGCGACCGCCTGCCTCGAGGTCTTCGAGGTAGCGCTGGGTCCGCTTGAAGGCACTCGGCTGCCGCGTCGTCCAGGTGCCTTTCTTCAGGTCCTCGGCCGTGATCGTGGTGAAGGGCGCCGGCGGTCGACCGCGGTCGTCCTTGAACCAGATGGGGTGGGAGATATCGACCTTGCGATGGCTATCGAGGGTCACGTGGATGGCGTCGAGACGCCCTTCGATCCGCTCCACCATGCGGGCGAGTCGTTTCATGTCCTCGTCTGCGCCGGGCACGTAGAGCGAGCCCTGGGGATCGCAGAAGTCGTTCTGGGGATCGATGATCAGGAGGTGGGTCTTCATGGCGTGCTCCTTCGTGAAAAAGTCTTGTAGACTTTAAATGGTTCTTCGTGACTCTTTTGGCAAGGGCAAAAACGACGAAGCGCCACCGACGGGAGGCCGATGGCGCTTCGGGGTTCGGCGCTCGAAGTTCGAGGTTCGAAGTTCGAAGTTCGAAGTTCGAGGTTCGAAGTTCGAAGTTCGAGGTTCGAAGTTCGAAGTTCGAGGTTCGAGGTTCGCGGTTCGCGGTTCGCGGTTCGAGGTTCGCGGTTCGAGGTCCCCGAGTGCGAGATCGAGCCCGAGATCGAGCCCGAGTTCGAGTGCGAGATCGAGCCCGAGTTCGAGTGCGAGATCGAGCCCGAGCCCGAGTTCGAGCCCGAGCCCAAGATTGCGCTACTCGGGGGGCTTCGGCGTACAGAACCCGTTGATGCAGATGTTGGTGGGGTCGCAGCAGTCGGCGTCCATCGTGCACGCTTCCTGTGGCTCCGAGCAGCCGCCGCTCGGGCCCGGGGTACAGATGAGCGGGTCGTCCCCCATGCCGGTCGAGGAGCAGAAGCCGTTGCAGCACTGGTCACCCGTTTCGCAGCGTTCGCCGTCCGTTCGGCAGGGCTCGAGCACCCAGAAGGCGCGGGCATTGCCCGCGAGCAGCTCCTGCGCCGGGAGGTAGAAGGCGGGGTAGCTCGGGTCGGAGCCCGGTGGGGCGTTGAGGTCGATGGCGGCGACCCAGAGCTTCTTGGGCGTGATGTTCTGCACGAGGTCGACCCCACGCGGATCGCTGCAGAAGGGCGGGATGTCGGCGACGTTGCCGTACATGCGTCGGCTGGTGAAGACGACCCATGCGAAGCCTCCCGAGACGATGGGGTTCATCGTGGGCTCGTAGTTCAGGTTGGTGTCGTCGGCGTGATCGGCGTCGATGCCTCCCACCTGGGCCCCGTCTCCCGTGCAAGTCATGTTGATGGCAGACGACAGTTGGGGCGTATGTCCGACGCCGTTGGCGTTGTCGAGCGGCGTGGGAGTGGCGTTCCCGCCGAGAGAAGCCCACGCGAGATAGGCCTTGGCCCCCTTGCGCGTGCGGAGGTCGCCGTGGCCGTTGCCATCGACACCGGCTGCGATCTGCTGCTGGTAGACCACGGCGCTGTTGTCGGGGAAGAAGGCGCCCCAGCCCGGGCGCGTCTCCGCGGGCGAGCCCGTGTTGTCGACCACCTCCAGGGGGTTGCTGAAGGTGTTGGTCATGGGGTCGAAGTCCATCACCACCAGCTTCTGGGTGGGGTTGCTGATCCCTGGACCGGCCATGGGGTTGAACACGAGGCGCGTGCCGCTGGCCGCGAAGGTGGGGGTGCCGAGGTTCGTGCTCACGGCGCCGAGCCCGTTGACGGCGACCGGCGTGCCCGCATTGGCGACGTCGAGCAGCTGGCCCGCCGCATTGAGGACGAAGTTTCCGTCCGGGGTCACGGCGGGGAAGACGGCGCTGGTGTTGAGCTGTTGCTCCGTGATCCCATTCTGGGTGATGGCATAGGCAGAGCTCACGCTGGTCACGTCGCCGTGTTGGGCGATGAGGAGCGAGCCGTCGGCGGCCACGGAGTGACACACGCGGCAATCGGAGCTGTTGCCGTTGGCGCCCGCGGCGAGCGTGGGCGCGGTGTCGCCGTCACCCACGTTGATGACGAGCACGGCCCCGCCGAACATCTGGTCGCCGCCCACGGCGCCGGGATAGTTCTTGGCGAGGTTCGTGCCGTAGGAGTTGTAGTAGATGCTGCCCGCGAGACGGGCCGGCGCCACCCGCCAGGTGCGCACGATGGGGCCGTAGCCCACGCCGTTGCGGGCGATGGTGAGCCGCATCTCGAGGCGCTCGGGCATGTTGTCGAGCGTCTCGCCGCCGGCGCTGTTGGTCGCCATCGCCCACGCGTCTTGCGGGATGGGGTGGCGCGTCATGGGACCGTTGGTCTGCGACAGGATCGCGGGCCGCCCGAAGATGCCGCTGTAGCTGAAGGAGCCGCTCGTCGTCGACAGCTCGATCCTGACCGCGTCGGCATCGCCTAGGGCCCAGCGCCACTGGAGCAGAGGCGCGAGCATGCCGCGAGGCCACACCGTCTGATCGTAGGGGTAGAGCAGCTCGAGGTTCTCGGCCTGCCCGTTGCTGGTGGGGCTGTTCAGCGCGTTGAGGATGCCCTGATCGGTGACGGCCTGACCGAGGCCCTCGCCGCCGACGCCGCCGATCCCGCCCCCGGCGGTGAGGCTCGGCACATCGGTGGCGACCTGCGCCTGCTCGGCGGGGCTACCGCCGGGGCCGTTCTGGTCGGCGGTGAGCTGCACCATGATCTGACGCTCGACGGTGCGGTCGTTCACCTGGGCCACCAGGGTCACCATGCCGCCCACGGCGCCAGAGGGCGTGAAGACCGTGGTCGTGGCCGGGCCCTCGTCCACCACGCCGATTTCACCGCGGTCGACAGCCCAACCTGCGGTGACCGGTTGGCCATCGAGCGTGGCCGAGAAGGTGATGGTCGGCATCGACGTTCCGGCGACCACGGTGATCACCTGCGGCGCTTCGGGCTCGACGTTGAAACCCGTGGTCACGCCGCCGCCGGCGCTGGCGATCGACAGCGACCCGCCACTGCCACCGGCCCCTCCGTCTCCCCCGCTGGTGGTGGTGCCGCCGCCGGCGCCCGCGGTCTGGGTGAGCTCCGCGTTGCCGCAGGCTCCGGCCCCCGCCGCAAGCATCAAGCAGAGGACCAAGATCAACCCACTCCAACGCGCGCTCGGCATAGACCTGTAAAGATACAGTGAGCGCGGACGTGTGAAAACGGCGACGCGGTCCTCGGTGCAACTCTGCGCGTACCCTGTCGGACTCGGACATACCCGCGCCCCTCTGGCAGGTTGGGCCTCAGAAGAAGGCCAGGGTGCGCACCTCGATGCTCTGACGGGGCGGCGCGGCCGGGTCGAAGCGGAACGACGTGTGGGGCGTGAACCGCGGACGCGCTGGATCGTGGTCGTACACGACGAAGACGTAGGCTTCGTCGGGGGTCATGTCGGGGGTGAAGTACCAGCGCTGCTCGGGGTGGTGCGCGATGAAGTAGATCTCGCCCACGCGATCGCGATGACGTCGCTCGGTGCGCACCATGTCTGCGGCGCGCAAGGTCTTCCCATCGCAGAGGGCGAGGGGATCGCGCGAGGCGACGTGCCCGATGGGCCGCCATACCTGCACGATCGCGAAGCGACGCTCGAGCAGCGCGTCCGCTTCTTCGGGCAGGGCGAGCCGAAGTCGGTCGGGGCCGGAGCGCTCGGTGTAATCGTTGTGAACCGTGCGCACGGGCTCGCGGAGGGTGCGCGCCGCCTGCTCGTCTTCATCGGAGGTTCGCCACGTGTGGTCGAAGATCTCTACCCGCCGCGCCCCGGTCATCTCCTTTACGAGAGCGCGTACCTCGGCGTCGTAGACAGTCGCGACCGCGTCCCGGTCGAAGAGGTCCTCGGCCTTCGTCGCCGCGGACACCAACGCGAAGCCTTCTCGGTCGAGACGGGGGGCGGGGTCGACGCCGCGCACGTCGCGCAGCAGAACCCTCGCCGAGGCGAGGTTCGCCTGGTTGTCGATCTGGCCTTGAGGACCGGCGGTGCGGGCCACCGGCGTGGTTCCGTCGGGCACGACGAACAGGAGCTCGGCTTCGGTGTCGGCCATGGCCGCAGATCCATAGCCGACCCGTGGGGAGGAAGCTCAGCCGTTACAGAAGGGGACTCAGCAGATGCGCCGTCGCGTCGATGAGCTTGGCGCCCCACGGTCGGCGGTTGAAGCGGCTCTGATCGATCTCTTCGCTGCGCGTCAGATCGTCTTCGAAGACGTGGGCGAGCGCTTGGTTGAGCGAGGTGTCGCGAATGAAGGCGCTCGACTCGAAGTTGAGCCGAAAGCTGCGGTTGTCGATGTTGGCGCTGCCGATGAGCGCGAGGTCCTCGTCGAAGACCGCCGCTTTGGCGTGCAGCATGGCCGGCTGGTACTCGTAGATTCGAACGCCAGCCCCCAGCAGCTCTGGGTAGTAGGAGCGCGATGCCCAACGCACGAGGGGCACGTCCGAATGCGCGGGCACCAACAGGCGCACGTCGACGCCGCGGTACACGGCCGCCCTCAGCGCCGCCATGATGCCGCGCGGCGGAATGAGATACGGCGTGGTGAGGTAGAGGCGACGCTGGGTCTGGTTGATCGCGATGAAGAGCGCATCCTCGATGGGGCTCCCCCGCGTGTCGGGCCCGCTCGCGATGGCGCCGACGACGGCGTTGTTGCCTGGCTCGTCACAGCGACGATGTCCGAAGTAGCTGCGGTCGGCGAGGTCTTCCCCGCTGGCGAAGAACCAGTCGTCGGCGAAGATCTCCTGCAGCTGATTCACGGCTGGGCCCTCGATGCGCACCCCCATGTCGTGCCATCGGAGGCGGTATTCGTCGCCGATGTTGAAGCCACCCATCACCCCCACGTCGCCGTCCACGACGAGGATCTTGCGGTGGTTGCGGAAGTTGAGGCGCGGGGTGGCAGAGAACAGCTGTGGGGGAAAGAAGCGGGATACCTTCGCGCCCGCATCACGCAGCGGCCTGACGAAGCGCGTGGCGAAGGCGGGCGAGCCGATGGCGTCCGCGAGCACCCTGACCTCGACCCCCTCTTTCGCCTTCTCGATGAGGGCGTCCCGGAAGCCCCGACCCGTGTCGTCGTCTTTCCAGATGTAGAAGAGCGCGTGCACGTGATGCTTCGCGGCGCGCACGTCGCGCTCCATGATCGCGAAGGCTTCGTGGGCATCGAGCAGCACGACCTCGTTGCCGTCGCAGGGAGGGAAGACCGAGCC
Source organism: Polyangia bacterium (assembly GCA_030426145.1). Lineage (GTDB taxonomy): Bacteria > Myxococcota_A > Polyangia > Polyangiales > Polyangiaceae > JAPYTK01. The sequence continues at coordinate 17,518 of JAUHZF010000112.1, read as the reverse complement.
GAGGAACTCGAGGGGCAGGTGCGAGACCGGCAGCAGCGGGCTCGGCTCCGAGGCCCTGGGCTGGTCGGTCGCGATCGCGGCCCGCACTTCTTCCAGCCTCGGGGCCAGCGTCTCGTGTGCGGAGCGCTTGCGCCGGCGCCGTCGCTCGAGGTGGTTGCGGCCGATCAGCCACCAGAGCACGAGCCCGACGATGGGCAGGGTGACCAGGGCGAGGATCCAGCTCACGGCGGCCATGGGGCGTCCGCGCCGCTGAACGAGCACGGAGGGCACGCTGAGGGCGGCGAGCAGAGCCGTCCCCCAGTCGATGACGACCCACCAGTCGGTCAGGAAGAGCCAGAGCTCGGCCATGCCCGAGCCTCGGGCGAGCCGGCTCCCGCTTCAAGTCCGGCCCGTAACAGATCGACACAAGCGCGCCTTCGCCCGGGCCCTCAGGCCCGAAGAACCCATGGGTCTCGGGGACTTGGTAGCCCATCACGACTTCGTCCCGGGACCGTCTCGATTCGACCATGGTCGAGGCCGCTCGGTTGCACCCCCCAAACCCCATCGCTAGCTTTGAGACCCATGGCATCCGTTGGACAGCTCGATTTTCGGGCTTTCGTTGATGGACGAACTACCAAGGTCGCGATCGAGACCGAAGGCCGACAGGACGTCCACGCCTACGCCTACGTCTCCGACCGAAACACCCGCTCGGCTTTCAACCAGGGCAAGGCGGTCGAGTACGCGGTGAAGCACGCGGTGCGCTTGCTGCGCACGGTGGGGAAGGGCGAGCTTCTCGGGAGCACCGTCAAGGTCGGCCCCCGTCAGCTACCGCGGGTGCACGACATCGCGCGACAGTGCGCCGACACCCTCGGCATCGAGACGCCCACGGTCCACATTCGCAACAGCCCCGTGCTCAACGCGATGACCTCGGGCACCAACGACGACGCCTTCATCATCATCCACAGCTCGCTCGTCGACGCCCTGAGCGATGACGAGCTGTTGAGCGTCATCGGGCACGAGTGTGGTCACATCCACAACGAGCACGTCGTCTACCTCACCACCCTCCACATGCTTCGTATGATGGCGGCCAGGTTCATCCCGGCCCCACTGCTGCAGCCGGCCATGTACGCCCTCAGCGCCTGGTCGCGCCGAGCGGAGATCACCTGCGACCGCGCAGGTCTGCTGTGCAGCAAGGACCTCGGGGTGAGCGAGAGCGCCCTCGCGAAGCTGGCCCTCGGCTCGGCCAAGCTCTGGGACGACTTCGACATGGAGGTCTTCCTCGAGCAGTACGACGAGCTCAAAGAAGAGCTCGGCAAGATCGCCGAGGCGGGCGCGAGCCACCCTTGGATCCCCAAGCGCATCAAAGCGCTCCGCGCATTTTCCGCGAGCCAGCTCTACCGCACGCACATCGGGCTCGAGGGAGGAACCACCATGGACGAGGTCGACGATGCCGTGCACGGCATCATCAGGGTAACGGGATGAACGAAGCATTCGAAGCCTTCAACCAGCGGCGCCGCGAGGTCATCGACGCGCTCTCCGCGCTCGAAAAGCACGCCGGAAAGGTGGGGGCGACCACGCTGTCGAGCCGCATCGGACGCGACGTCGTCGCCAAGCTCGAGGAGGACCGCTTCAACCTCGTGGTGGTGGGCGAGTTCAACCACGGCAAGACCAGCTTCGTGAACGCCCTCCTCGGCGAAGACGCGCTGCCGGTCGGGGTCACGCCGACGACGGCGATGATCCACCACGTCACCTATGCCGAAGCGCCGCGCGCGGCCCTCGTGAAGAAGGATGGCGAGAAGGACGAGATGCCTTTCGCCGAGCTCAAGACCCTCGCCGTCGGCGGAGGCATCGACGATGACGGCATCAAGCACGTCGAGGTGGGCTACCCCTCACCGCTGCTCGCCGACCGCATCGCCCTCGTCGACACCCCTGGCGTCAACGACCTGTGTCTCCAGCGCGCCGACATCACCTACAAGTACATTCCCCAGTCGGACGCGGTGCTCTTCATCATCGACGCGGGCCAGCCGCTCAAGGAGAGCGAGCGCCTCTTCCTCAAGGAGAAACTGCTCGGCCAGTCGCGCGACAAGATCATCTTCGTCGTCACCAAAGCCGACATCTGGAGCGACGACGAGCGCAGCGAAGCGCTCGGCTACGTCGAAGATGAGCTCTCGAAGCTGGTCAAGGCGCCGGTTGTGTTCCCGGTGGCGGCGCAGCGGGCCCTCAAGGGGCGGCGCGGCGAGAGCGGCATGGACGAGCTGCTCGCACACCTCACCTCGTTCCTCGCCGAGGAGCGGGGCCGGATCATGCTCGGCAACGCGCTCGGCGACGGCATCGAAGCCGTTCACGCTCTCCGGCACAGCATCGAGGCGCGTCAGCGCGCCATGCTCATGAGCAAGGACGAGATCGAGCGGCGCATCACCCGCATCAAGGCCGACCTCGAAGGCCAGCAGAAGACCGTCGAAGAACGCCGGGCGGGGATCCGCGAGGAGGTCTCGGCCGTGAAGGCTTGGGTCCGTCGCGACCTCGACCACTTCTGCGACGACGTGGTGCGACAGCTGCCGGAGATCGTCGAGAGCACCAACGCCGACGAGCTTCGGGTGCATCTGCCCGCATTCCTCGAACGCACCTTCGTGGAGTGGGCGCGGGCAGAAGCCGAGGAGGTGGCCAAGGCCCTCGAGGAGCTGGCCGAAAAGACGGTCTCGCTCATGCGCGATGACGCCCACGATGCAGCCAAGCGGCTCGGCGAGGGGGCGCGCTCCAACCTGGAGGCGCCCGACATCACCATCGACACCTTCGGCTACGACCTCGGGGTCGCCGCGCTGCTCAGCGTGGGGATCGGCGTCTTCTTCACCAACGCTCTGCTCGGTGGGCTCATGACGGTGACCGCCCCCGTGCTCGCCTACTACCTCAAGGGTCGGGTCGAGATGCAGACCCGCGAGAAGGCCAAGGAGCAGGCGGCCGTGGCCCTTCGCGAAGCCGCGGCCAAGGTGGGGCCCAAGCTCGACGAGATGATCGACGAGTTCGCCCAGCGCCTCGACCAGTGGGTTCAGGCGGCGGGCAAGGAGGTTCATCAGGAGCTCATCGACGTGCTCTCGTCGGCCATCCGCGAGCGGGCCGACCACGCCGAAGACGACAAGGCGCTCGAAGTAGAATCGAAGGCGCTCTCGACCGAGCTCGACAAGCTCTCGGGTCGCATCGAGACCCTCAAGGGCCAGCTCATCACGCCTCCGGAAAGCGGAGAGCGCGCCGCCAGCTGATCTCGCCTTTCGCCCCCGGAGGTGTCAGCATGGGCCCATGCGCCTGCGCTCGATGGCTCTCGTGGTGGTCCTCGGACTCTTTCTCCTGCCTTGGGGCTGCACCGTCAGCTCCGAGGTAGAAAGCGACGACGACGGCACGGCGCAGGGCGGCAGCGGTGGGGGCACGGGCGGCAGCTACCCGACCTACGCCATCCCCGAGCCGGTCGGCCCTTGGAACCTCTGTTCCGACGCCGACATCCCGGCCGAGGCCACGGTGGTGACCGCCCACGAGCAGGCCGACCAGTATTGGGTGGGCTGGGAGGACGGCGAGAACCTCCGCGTCGTCGACGCGCCCGCCGTCTTCCCCGAGGCGGGCCCTTGGCGACGGGTCTTCTTGCAGGTGAACCTCGAGTGCCCGGCCGACGGTCTCTGCGACTGGTGGGACCGCGGCGCCACGATCTCGTTGGTGGAGGGCCAAGGCGACGCTGAGCAGGTCATCGAGCTCGCGCGGCACATGACGCCCTATCGCCGTGGCATGTGCTTCCTCGCCGACGTGACCGACGTCGCGTCCCGGCTTCGGGGCACCCAGACGATCCGTTCCTTCATCGATACCTGGGTGGGACCCGGCCACAACAATGGATCGGGGTGGCGGGTCACGACGCGCTTCATCATGCACCCCGGCCTGCCCGAGCTCGCCATCCCCGACGAGGTCATTCCGGTTTGGAACCCGAACGCCGAAGACCGCCTCGTCGACGTCGGCGATCCCGAAAAGCCCCTCGCCGAGCAACTACCCCCGCAAGAGATCACCATCCCCGCCGACGCCACGGGCGCGCGCCTGCTGTTCCACGTCACCGGGCACGGTCAGGGCAACCTCGGCAACTGCGCCGAGTTCTGCGACATGACCCACCGCGTGACCTTCGGCGACGGTTCGGTCGAATTCGTACCTTGGCGCGACGACTGCCAGAGCAACCCCATCGACGATCAGCAGGGCACGTGGGGCTTCGACCGCGCAGGTTGGTGTCCGGGGGCCGTCGTGCAACCGCACAGCGTCGACATCACCGGTCAGATCCAACCCGGCCAGACGCTCACCTTCGGCTACGACATCCTCGACGACCAGGGCCAGACCTACCTCAACAGTTGCCGTCCTGGTGCCGGTGACGCGAACAACGTCTGCACCGGGTGCGTGAGCAACGGCGCCAACAATTGCGACTTCAACAACAACGGACACACCTCGCCCTATCACCGGGTGGGCGTTCAGCTCCTCATCTACCGCTGACCTGGGTGGCTAGGTACTCGACCAGTCCGGCCACTTCGTGCTGATAGGCGGTGGTGCCGACGGCCCGCTTCAGCATGCTCGCGAGGTGCGACGACGGCAGGTCAGGGTGCGACAGGGCGAGCACGATCCGACTGTCGTCCATGGAGGCAGAGCCGTGCGTGGCTTCGAAGCCGTCCGCGAAGTAGTAGCGGTCCTCGGGCTCACTTCCATCGCGCGCCAGCAAGACCAGGTCCCCGGCGCGTTCGCCATGCCGTCCGGTGCCGAGGTGCCGCAGACGTCGCGCGAGCTCGACCGCCCGGCGGTCGTCGAGGCGCGAGGCGTAGGCGGCGACGCTCTCCATTCGCCCTTGGCCGTGATAGACGCTGAAGGGTCGATCGTGTTCGTCGAAGGGCCGAGGCCGACGAACGAGTACCGCTGCCAGGCCGCGTTCGAGCTCTCCCCCCGTCGAGCTCGCCTGCAAGAAGGCCTCGGCCAACGCACCACCGATGCCGCCGGTCGCGCCGGTGATCAGGACGATGCGCGGGGATTTCATCGGGTGAGTCGTGGGGCGATTCGGGAACGGCTGCGGGCAGGACGTCTTCTTCGAAACGCGGTGGGGTCCTCCAGCCACATCGTGATCCTTCACAGGGCGAGCGTCGCGCGAGGTAGACGAACGCCGCGCCGGATTGATAGGCGACGACCGCGTCGGCATCCTCCTCCACCGTGCCGAGCTTGGGCTCCGCGACGCGATAACCCGCCCCCGAGAGAACCGAGAAGGCTGGCGCGTCCGTGCCGTTCTCTCCCAGCGCGTGCCCTCCATCCCGAAGCACGTCCGAGTGACCATGGTCACTCACCATCACGGTGAACCAAGGGCCGTGCTGCTCGATGCCGTCGGCCAGCCGTCCCACGATCGGGTCGAGGTGCCGCACGAGATAGTCGTGCTGGATGCGTGTGACCTGGCCGGCCTGGTGGTGCGATGCGAGGTCGACGCCCGCCAGGTACACCATGAGCATGGCCGGCGCCGCATCCGCCTCGTTCAGCTCGGAGATGACGGTGCCGACCGTGCCTTCGTCGGCTTCGACGTAGGCATCCGTCAGGGGCACGGCGCCAACACCGCTGAGGAGGTCGTCGGCAAGCGCCTGAAGCAGGTCGCCCTGCTGGGGAAGCAGCAAGCGATCCGCTCCCTCGTGCACGTGATTGCCCGCCACCCAGGTGCTGAGTCCCGCGTCGTGCAGGCGGTCGTAGAGCGTGGGGACCTGGAGCAGCTCACCGAAGAGCTGCTCGTCGAAGGTCGCGAAGAAGTCTCCGTGGTCGTCGACGGAGAGCGGCACGGGCGCAACGAAGCGGGCCTCGGGACGAAGCAAGAACTCGTTGCCGGGTATGCCGTTGCGACCAGGGGGTTGCCCCGTGGCGATGCTGCTCCACCCCGCCGCCGTGACGGAGGGGTACACGCTGATGGCACGTGGGTGCAGGCTCACGTGTCTCGTCTCATCGTCGCCCCCGAGGAGGCGCCGAAACCCGGGAAGCTCCCCCGCTTGCAGGGCTCGCTCGAAGACATCGGCGCGAAGGCCATCCACCCCCAACAAGAGCACGCGGCTGCTGCGGGCTGAGCTCCGGTTTTCGGGCTCCTCTCTCAACGTCTTCGTGGGCGCCTCGAGCAGGAGGTCGATGGGGGCGCACGACACGGCGACCAGAGCGAGTAGGGGCGCCGCTCTGAGCGCCAGGTTCATCATCTTGGAGCAATGCACCGCGACGAGCCTCCTCCTTCGCCGAGAGCGACGGCCATGGCAGCGAGCGGACCGGTTCGGTGGTTCATAACTCTCCTGAGAGCGCCGCGGAGGCGCTCGAACGATGGGGGCACCGCCGAACAGCCAGCAGCGACCGCCAGCATCGCAAGGCATGTGCCAGCGAGAAGACAGGGCCGCACGACGCGTCGACGGCGACATCGTCCATGAACCTCAGGTCATTTTGGGACGTCGCGACACGGCCGGTCGCATTTTGCCACGGTCCAGACCGCCGGCTCTCCTATCAGACGCGTGATTCGGGCTCAGGGTCGATCTTCGTGCTCGGCTCCGGTTAGCCTCGTCCCATGTGGTGGAAGGCCTCGACACTCGTGATCGCGCTGGCGCTCCAGGGCTGCACCAAGAACGAAGCGGAGGAGGTGGCGCCGGACCCTGCGCCCGCTCCGTCGACCACCGCCGTTCCGCCCCAGACCTTCGGGCCGCGGGAGGGGCTCACGCTCGAGGCGCAGGTGACGGAGGCCGGGCCATTCGAAGTCGGCGACGACGCGCCCGCGATGAAGGCCCAGCTCGTCAATGGCACCAAGACCTCGCTGCCCGTCGTCCAGCTCTCCGACGGGTCGAGCCAGCCTCGGTGGCGCGAGCCTTATGTATTCTACAGCGTCGAGCGCTTCACGATGGACGGCACCTGGGAGCGCGTCAGCCCCGGCGACACGGGCCGTTGCGGCAATCACGACGAGGATTGGTCGAACGAGGTGGTGAAGGTCGCTCCGGGAAAACGCTTCGAGCTCGACATGCGCTGGGCGCCTTTCCGCTTCGACCTCCAGTCCGCAGGGCCCCACCGCGTCCGGGTGCATTACCGCTTTCAGGGTGAGCACCCGCGGCAGTCGCCACCCGTGTCCACCACAGGAATGGCGGGTGAAGCGGCCTACGAGCTGGTGAGCGCACCGGTGACCATCGAGGTCGTGCGACCGATCGACGTGCGGCTCGAAGCCGTGAAGACGCTCGATGCGGGAGTGCCCATTCCCGTCGAGCAGGCTCTGCGATTGGAGGTCCACAACCAAAGCGGCAAGATCCGCGACCTTCCGGCGCCGATGAGCACCAACACCTTCTTCGAGGTGGTGGGCGAGGCCGAGACGCCGTCGCTTCGCGCTCCGGTCGACGGCGGCGAGACATCCCACGCGCTCGCGCCCGACGCCAAGGTGAGCGTCATCGGTCCCAAGAGCGTGTTGCCCCCATCCGGCGCTCATGCGTGGAGTCTGGCCAAGCCGGGCACCTACCTGGTGCGGGTCCGCTACCTCGGCGTCGCGTCCAACTGGACCAAAGTCACCGCGAAGTAGGCCGCTCTCGCATCGGGCGACTTCCTCGCGCTCCGCTCAGACGATGGCGAAGAGGAGTAGCGCGAGCGCGAGCCCGATGAGCGGCACCAGCACGGTGAGCCGCGCCACCGCACCGTAGGCTGAGGCGTGGGTCTCGCCACAGATCACCCGGATGGTCGTCACCACGTAGCCGTTGTGCGGAAGGCTATCGAGGGCGCCCGACGCGATGGCGACCACACGATGCATCTCGTTGGGGGCGACCCCCATGTCGAGGTACAGCGGCGCCACCAGCGGGAGCGCGATGGACTGGCCTCCAGAGGCGGAGCCGGTGAGGCCTGCGATGACGGTCACGGCGATGGCGGCCCCGACGAGGGGATCGCCCGGAAGATGGGTGAGGGCTTCGAGGGCGGCGGCGAAGGCAGGGGTCTCTCGGGCGACGGCACCAAAGCCCACCACCGCGCAGGTATTCGCAATGGCGATGACGGCTCCGCTCGCGCCCTCGGTGAGGACCACGCCGGTGCGGTGTCGTCCGCGCGCACCAGCCCCGAGCCATACGGCGACGCAGCCCATGGCCAAGGCGACCACCAGCGACCACTTGCCGAGGGCGAAGAAGCTCGCGTCGCCGAGGGTGCCAGAGGTGGCGAGGAAGACCCCGAGGACCACGAGCAACGGCAGGATGGCCACGGTGAAGCGGGGGAGCTCGCTGGGGTCGATCTGCTCGGCGTCTTCAGGCCGCGCCTCGAATCGCTCACCATCGGCCACTGCCCGGGCCACGAGTCGGCTCAGCCACACGTGGCCGAGGCCAGCCATCATCACGCCGACGGGAAGGCTCACCTGCCAGCCCGCCAGCGGGGTGGTGCCTAGGTGCTGCATCGGGATGAGGTTTTGGATCTCCGGCGAGCCGGCGCTCGTCATCGTGAACGTCACGGAGCCGAAGGCGAGCGCGCTCGGGATGAAGCGCCGCGGTAAATCGGCTTCGCGAAAGAGGCCCACCGCCATCGGGTAGACGCCGAACGCGACGATGAAGACCGAGACGCCGCCGTAGGTGAGCACTGCACATGCGACGACCACGGCCAGGACCGCGTGCCGGGGCCCAAAGCGCCCCACCACCGCGCGCGCCACCGCGTCGGCAGCGCCGCTCTTCTCCATGCCCTTGCCGAAGATGGCGCCGAGCAGGAACATCGGAAACCAGCTCTTCATGAAGCCGGTGAAGCCGCCCATGTAGGCGGTCATGAGGTCCGCTTGGCCTTCAGCGGCGAGCGGGGGCAGGGGGGCGAGTCCCGCCGTCGCAGCGACGAAGGCGGCGCAGACGGGGGCGGCGACGAGCACGGTGACCCCCCGCGTGGTCATCACCACGAGGAGCAGCAGGCCGCCGATGAGTCCTAGAGCAGAGAGCATGGGTCAGGCGAAGTGGTCGTAGCCGCCGTCGTCGACGGGGACGCGGCCGCTCTCCGCCGTGGTTTCAGCCATCCAGAGGCCCTCGCCCGCTTCGACGTGGCCGATGCGGCGGAGCATAGGCGTGGTGGTGACGGCCTCGAAGTCTTCGGGCGCGAGGGCCACCAGGAGGGCGTAGTCGTCGCCACCCTCGAGCGCGAGGGTGACTGGAGGGCGTCCGACGGCGGCGGCTGCGAGCTCGAGCTCGGGGGTGAGCAGACCCTCCGCTTCGATGATGATGGCCACGTCGCTGTCTTCGGCCATGCGCTTGGCGTCGAGTGCGAGGCCGTCGGAGAGGTCGATGCAGGCGTGGGCCACCTCGGACAGCACCCGACCGGCTGCGATGTGGGCCTTGGGGGCGCGAAAGGCGTCGAGCGCGGGGGCGAGCCCGGGTGAGAAGGGAGCGTCGCTGAGCAAGGCCTCGAGCCCGGCCCGTGCGAGCCCCACCGTGCCCACGACCGCGAGCACGTCGCCTTCTTTGGCGCCGGTCCGGAGCAAGGGGCGCGCGGCGACGCCGAGCACGGTGGAGGTGATCGACAGTTGCGCGCCTTTGGCGAGGTTGCCTCCGATGACCACCGTGCCCACTTCGCTCGCGGCCCGCCGCTGTCCCACCGCGAGTCGGCGGAGCATCTCGTCGTCGAAGTCCTCAGGGAGAATGAGACCGCTCACCACCCCGAGCGGGGTGGCACCCATGGCGGCCAGGTCGCTCAGGGCGGCCATGGTGGCGCGATAGCCGATCGCCTCCTCGTCCATCCAGCTGCGCCGGAAGTGGATCTCGTCGACGAGTGCGTCGTTGCTCACCACCACCGGTCCGTCGGGACGAAGCACGGCGGCGTCGTCCCCGATGCCGACCGAGAGGGTGTCACCTCCGGCACCTGCGGCGAGGCCTTCCGCGAAGAGCTCTCGGAGCATGGAGAGGCGCTGTCGTTCGTTCACGCACCCGTCCTCGCACCGGTCGGGGGTGCGGCGCAAGTGGAGGTGGCCCGCGCCCCCAACGGCGCGCGCCATGGCGGTAGCGACCTGGATGCCCTATTCTTGCCGAAGCATGCTTCGTCGCGCTCTTCTCACTGCGACCGGTGTCTTCCTGGTCCTGGGTGCGGCCTGTGACGTCGGTCGAGGTCCACGCGCTTTCAACAGCCTGTACGCCGTCAGCTCCTCCTCGAGTGGCGGCATGGGTGGAGCGGGAGGCACCGCATCGAGCAGCACTGGCATCGAGGATTGTGTCATGGACGGCGAGGGCTTCTGCGGCACCGATGTCGTGCCCATCGTCTTCGATAGCCCCAACGTCTACTTCGTTTTCGACCGCTCCGGCAGCATGACCGACCCCGCTGGAAGCGGGAACGAGTCCCGGTTCTCGGCTCTGCGAAACGCCTCCATCGAGGTCGTCGACGACCTCGGGCAGCTCATCAACGTGGGCCTCGCGCTGTTCCCCGCCTATTCGCAAGACGGTTGCGCGGCCGGGGCCGAGGTCATGAGCGTCACCCCGGGGGACAAGCCCGGCCAGACGGCGACACTCGACACCTTCTCTCAGGCGCTCACCCTGCAGCCCCAGGGCGGCACCCCGATCGCGGCCACCTTGCGCAACCTGCTGCCCACGCTGTCGACGCTGCCGGGACGCACCATCGTCTTGCTCGTGACCGACGGCGGCCCCAACTGCAATGCCAACGCGGTGTGCAGCATCGGCGACTGCCAGGCCAACATCGACGGTGTATGCCCCGACCCTCTGACCAACTGCTGCGATGCCAGTGACCTCAACTTCGGGCCGCGCCTGTGTGTGGACGAGCCCGACACTCTGGCTGCGCTACAGGACATCACGGCGGCGGGGGTCGAGACCTACGTGATCGGGATCGCGGGCTCGGACCAATACGAGGACGTGCTCGACGCCATGGCGGTGGCTGGGGGTACGGCCCAGGTCAACGCACCCACGCAGTACCATCGCGTCGACGACGTCCAGACGATCGGCGCGGTCTTGCGCGGCATCGCGTCCGACGCCGTCAGCTGCACCGTTCCCCTGCAGGACCCCGTCACCGACTCCACGATGGCAAACGTCTACTTCGACTGCGACGTCGTGCCTTTCTCCGACATCAATGGTTGGACTTGGGAGGGGGATCTGTTCGACACCATCACCTTCCATGGCACCTTCTGCCAGGCGCTCAAAAATGGCGACGTGGGCGAGGTGCAAGTGCTCATCGGCTGTCCCACCGAAGTGCCCAAGTAGCTGCCGTTGTCGCCTCTGGGTCGCGCTGATACAGCCGCCCCATGAAGGCTCGGCTCGCGACTGTTCTCCTCGGTGCCACTCTCTCCGGCTGCTTCTTGTTCCCGCAGAACCAGCCTTCGAGCGGCGCCCGCGCGGTGACGCCGAAGTCGGGGGATGAGCCGGGCGCTGCGAGCGCGGTCGCGGCTGCACCCGACCGCGAGGTTTTTGCTCCGCCGGAGGGCTTGCCCGACCTGCGGCCGCTCTTCGGTCTCGACCCCAACCAGTGGACGCTGGCCTTCCTCCCCGACGTGACGCGGCAGAGCGCGATGGACGACGTGCTCGCCACCATGAGCGACATGGAGATCGTGGACCGCGACCTCGAGGGGGAGTTCCCCCGCGTGAAGGTCATCCCCAAGAACGCGGAGAGCTACCCGGGGCTGTCGTGGGCCGAGGTCGGCTTTCACCGCGACAAGAAGCAGGGCGGTGAAGCCAAGGCCTACGACGTGAGCGTGCACTTCAAGCGCCGGTTCCGCTTCGAGCCCGCGATGCGTCAGTACGTGCTCCACCTCACCCACTTCAACTTCGGCGCGATCGAGGACCCAGCCAAGGACATCATCACCATCATGGGGCCCGACTACACCTCGGTGCAGGTCACCAAGGACATCCACGGTGGCGTCGAGCTCAAGGTCTCTTTCGCCAAGGCGCCGCTCTCGGGCCGTCGTGGCCCCAGCCTCAGCACGCCGACCTACGCCCCGATCGAGACCTTCGACGAGGCCGACTACGCCCCGCCCGAAGGCATGCCGGACGGGCGCAAGGTGCTCGGTCTCGACCCCGATCACTGGGCTCCTGCTTTCCTTCCCCTGCTCGTCGAGGGCACGCCTGAGAAGGACACCATCGCCGCCATCGAGGAAGCGGGCTTCACCATGGCCGGCCGGCCCCGCCCCGGGGACAGCGCCTTCATCAAGTTCGTGCCCAAGACCAAGGACGCCGCACCGGGCGTGAAGCTCCTGACCGCCTATGTCGTCGAGGACGAGAAGTGGGAGGGGCGCGGCCTCCGCAACCTCGAGCTCGAGATGATGCCGGGCCTCAACCGCCAACAGCCCTACGTCGAGCACCTCGTGGCCCTCGCCCAGCTCAACTTCGCGGGCGCCAAGCCCGAAGAGGTGGACGAGATCATGACCTTCTCCACCGACGCGTTCACGCAGTTCCAGTTGAGCAACCACCGATCAGGGCTCACCCTGCGCTTCGACGCGCCGCCCTTCCGATTCTGATCGGGTCTCGAGCTCGATCTCGGCCTCGAGCTCGAGCTCGACCTCGAGCTCGACCTCGGCCTCGACCTCGGCCTCGATCTCGGCCTCGACCTCGATCTCGGTCTCGGTCTCGATCTCGGCCTCGAGCCTCGAACCCGGAACCTCGAACCCGGAACCTCGAACCTCGAACCCGGAACCTCGAATCAGCCCTGCACCAGGCCCGCGAGGCGCGGGAGCACGGCGGACAGATCGAGCTCGGTGTCGAGCATCCCCGCGTAGAGGTCACCGTCGGTGCGGAGGCGTTCGGCCACGTGCCACAGGTCGAATCGGGCCGGGTCGAGACCCGCCGACAGCTCGTCCCAAGCCAGCGGTGCCGAGACGGTGGCGCCAGGGACCGCACGCACCGAGTAGGGCGAGACGATGGTGCGCGAGGTGCCGGTCTGGCCGGTGTCGACGTAGATCTTTCCGCCCCGTCGCTCGACCGTACGCTCCATCGTGGCCAGCTCCGGATGTCGGTCCACGATGAGTCGACCCAGCAGCTCGGCGAGCTGGCGTGCGGCCTCGAAGGGAAGCTCGGCCCGCGCCGTCGGGATGAGCACGTGCAGTCCCGACTGGCCCGAGGTCTTGGGAAAGCCGGTGAGTCCGACGTCGGTGAGCAGCTCGCGCAGCGTGAGGGCGAGGCGCACGGCGTCGCCGAAGAAGGCGGTCTCGGGCAGGTCGAAGTCGATGGTCACGAAGTCGCAGCGATCGCGTCGTCCTTCGCGGGCTCCGAGCGCGTGAAGCACGATGCAGCCGAGGTTGGCGAGGTGCAGAAGGCCATCGACGTCGTCGAGGATGAACATGCGCTTGCGCGATCGCCCTTCGGCGAGGGTCGGGTCTTCGGCGGCCACCGTTCGCAACCAGTCGGGCGTTCCCTGAGGGGCATTCCACTGGAAGAAGCTCTTGCCCTCGATGCCGTCTGGGTACCGAACCATCACCACGGGGCGATCCTTCAGCCAGGGCAACAAGAAGGGGGCGACGGTCGCGTAGTGGTCACAGAGGTCGCCTTTGGTATGGCCGGTCGCCGGCCAGAAGACCTTGTCCTGGTTGGTGAGCACCACCCGCTGCGCCACCTCTTCGGCCGAGCGTAGGGCGGAGCCGTCGTCGGGCTTTCTTTGGGCCGCGGCCCGATGCTCCAGCCGATGCGCGATGACCTCATCCGTCGGGGCCAGGTAGCAGGCGGTGGGGAGAACGTCGGCGCGCAGCCCGCAGAAGACCGGGAATCGCAAGATCCCTCGCTCGCTCATGCCGGCGTAGCGCACGCTGGCGACCAGCTCCGGGCGTACCCAGTGTCGTGGGCCTTTTCGATCGAGCTCGCCTTCGGCGGCGGACTCGTCGATCTCCATCGGGCCGAGGATCGACAGCAGGTGGTCGATGGTCGCATCGTCGAGACCGCTGCCCACCTTGCCGCGCAGCCGGAGTTTGCCCTCGTCGTCGTAGGCTGCGAGCACGAGGTTACGTAGTTTGCGGGCCTTGTCACTCTCATCCCAGCCCACGACCACCAGGTCGGTCTCGCGCTCGATCTTGAGCTTGATCCAATCGTCGGTACGCCGGGGACCTTCGCGATAGGGCGCGTCGCGTCGCTTGCCCACCACACCCTCCAGCCCGTGGGTGCGACAGAAGGCCATGAGCGCACGACCGTCGCGTTGAAGGTGGTCGAGCACCCGGATCCTCCCTTTGCCTGGGAGCAGACGCTCGAGCAGGGCCTTTCGCTGCCAAAGGGGGAGGCCGCGCAGGTCTCGACCCTCGAGCGCCAGCAGGTCGAACACGAGGTAGGTCACCGGGACCTCGGCCGAGGCACGGGCCACGTCGTGGGGACGGCGGAGGTGGATCCGTCGGGCGAGTCGCTGGAAGTTGGGTTTGCCTTCGGGGTCGAAGGCCACGATCTCTCCATCGAGGACCACGTGCGCTGGGGCCAGGCTCTTCAGGGCGCGGGCGATCTCGGGGTAGGCGAGGGTGGCTGGACGGCGCTTGCGGTACCTGAGCTCGACCTCTTCGTCCTGCTTGCCGGCCACGATGCGAACCCCGTCGAGCTTGAGCTCGTAGAGCCGTTCCGGGTCGGTCAGCTCGGCCTCCGCGGAGCGCGACATGGCGCACAGCATCGGGCTCACGTCGGCCGCCGCGAGCGCGCACGCGCGCACACCGAGCGCTTCGGCCTCGCTCGAGAGCTCGGCCGCCACCTCGCCCGCCCGCGCCCGTTGCTCCACCGTGAGTCCGCTCAAGACGCTGTGCGGCTGTTCAGCGAGCACGTCCCCATCGTCGCGGCTGTGCTCGTCGCGCTTCTTGAGGAGCAGCCACTGCTTCTCATCGACCCCAGGACGCCCGCCCGTGTGCACGAGGGCGAAGCGACCGCGCAGCTTGTGGCCCTGAAGCCAGAAGTCGAGCTTGCCCGTCTTCAGCCCCTCGAGGGGCGGTGGGTCGAAGAAGCGCACCGTGCCGTGGTCCCACAAGATCATCGAACCCGCCCCGTAGTTGCCCTCGGGGATGACCGCTTCGAACTCGAGGTACTCGAGCGGATGGTCTTCGGTACGCACCGCGAGGCGCTTGTCGCCCGCGATGAGGCTCGGCCCCTTGGGTACGGCGAAGCTCGCAAGCGTGCCGCCGATCTCGAGCCGGAGGTCGTAGTGCCGACGGCTCGCGTCGTGCAGATGAACGGCGTAGCGACCACGGGTCGAGCTGACTGCGCGTTCAGTCCCAAGGGTACTGAACGGCTCGTTGGTGGCCGCCGGATCGCGTTTGTCGCGATAGGTCGAGAGGCGATCACCGCCTCCCGCAGAAGTCGCCGAATCTTTCTTGGGCACGGAACGCGGTTGCTAGCATAGCGCCATGGCAGCGCGTGCGATCGCCTCCGGCACCATCTCCTTCGGCTTGGTGTCGATCCCCGTGAAGGTCTTCACAGCCACCTCGTCCGAGAAGGTGCGCTTCAACATGCTCGAGCCCGAGACGGGCGCTCGGCCCAAGCAGCAGTACGTCTCTTCGGTTTCGGGCAAGGTCCTCGACCGCAAAGACATGGCCAAGGGCTACGAGTACGCGCGCGGACAGTTCGTGGTGCTCGACCCCGAAGAGCTCAAGGCCCTCGAAGCCGATCGCACCGGGGCGCTCGACATCGCGGAGTTCGTGCCCCTCGACACCATCGACCTCGTGCAGATCGAGAAGTCCTACTACCTCGGTCCCGACAAGGGAGGCGACAAGGCCTATCACCTGCTCGCCGAGGCCATGCGTCGCAAGGAGATGGTCGCGGTGGCGCGTTGGGCGGCCAAGGGCAAGGAGCAGCTCGTGCTGCTGCGCCCCTACCGCGATGGGCTCATCCTCCACCAGCTCTTCTACGCGGGCGAGGTGCGCGCCTTCGAGGACCTCGACGTGGGGGGGAGCTTCGAGTTCTCAGCCCAGGAGCTCGACCTGGCCGACAAGCTCATCGACCAGCTCGCCACCGACGAGTTCGAGCCGGAGAGCTACTCCGACAGCTACACCGACCGCGTGAAAGCCCTCATCGAGCAAAAGGTCGCTGGGGAGGAGATCACCCTCGCCCCCGAACAACCCAAGGCGCAGATCATCGATCTGTTCGAGGCGCTCAAGCAGAGCCTCGAGGGCGAGCCCGCGCAGGAAGACGCCGCGGACGACAAAAAGAAGAAGGCCACGAACGAGAAGTCCGTGGCCAAGGGCATCAAGAAGGCGGCCCCTCGAAAGAAGACCGCCAAAAAGAAGACGTCGGCTGGCTAGGGCCAGGCCGGGTCACATGTCGACCTTGAACTCCACGCGGCGGTTCTGGTCGTTGCACTCCTTGGTGGCTTCCTTGCAGATGGGGTCGGTCTGACCGGCGCCCTTGGCGTCGATGGTCTGCTCGACACCACGCTCCTGAAGCGCCTTCATCACGGACGCCGCGCGACGCTTCGACAGATCCATGTTGTGGGACGCGTCGCCCGTCGCATCGGTGTGCCCGATCAAGTGAAGGGTCTTGATCTCCTTGTGGTTCTTCATGACCTGCGCGATGTGGTCGAGAAGCTCGAAGGAGTCCTCCTGGATCACGTCGCTGTCGGTCGCGAAGTGGATCTTCTTGTCGATCTGGATGTGGTCACCAACGAGGTGAACGTCCTGCGGGTCCTGCACCGCCAGCTTGGGGGGCTCGGGCGCCGGGGTGGGCTCGGGCGGCGGGGGCGCGGGCTCCGCAACCGGCTCCGGATCGGGCTGCTTGCCGACCTTGAGAGAGGCTTTGCAGCCCGTGGCGCCCATGAGGGCGACAAAACCAATACAAACGAAGTTGCGCGTGTTCATGGAACTCGGGCATAGGCGAGCTTTTCCGGCGAGGGAAGCCCCAGGACGCATCAGAGCTGCTTTCAGCCGCCAATTGTGACTGTATCGTAACTTTTCAGTCGCCAACGCGGCCGATCACCCGGCCCATGTGGCCAGGCTACTCACCGCCCAGTCGACATGGTCGCCGGCATGGGGATCTTGCCCCCCACGTTGAGCGGGTTGAGCAGCAGGGGCATCAGCAGCCGCTGCGCGCTCGGGTCGCTGTTCTCGAGGCTGGCCATCACCCGCTTCACGGCATCCTTCAGGTCGAGCGCGACGAGATTGACGCTCGGGTCGTCCTGGTTGTCGAGCAGCACGACCATCTTGCTGCGCTGCTTGTTGAGCGAGTCCATGTAGTTCGCCAATGGCGTCTCGCTCAGGATGACCTTGCTGCCTTTACCCTCGGGGAGGCCGAACTCCACCAGCTTCCTGAACGAGCCGGGGATCTGCGTCGTCTTGCCCGCGAGCTTGTCGAGATCGACGTCGACCCGGAGGCCGCGCATCTTCTGGCTGAGCTTGCTCTTGAGCCGGCGCTCGATGAGCTTCTTCGTCTCTTCGCTCTGGAGGATCTTGCTGCTTCCGAACTGGGTGTTGTCCCGCACGTAACGAATGATGCGGAGGTAGGGCCACTCGGGCTCCTTGAGCATGCGGTAGAGCTCGACCGCCTCTTTCACGTTGCCCGGGTTTCGCACCTCGAGATCGCGCACGAAGCTCTTCCAATGGCTGATGTACCGATTCTCGTAGGTGGTACCGAGCGCGCTCAGTTCGTTGTCGAGCCCG
>JAUHZF010000519.1 GCA_030426145.1 Polyangia bacterium | reverse complement strand
CGACGGCGGCTTCGATGGCGGCCGCATACTCCTGACGACCGATGTGGGCGTCGATCTCCACCGTGCGCGCGGGGACTTGATCCATGGGACTGCGCGCATTGGCCTTCACGCTGGCCGCATGCTGCTGCAATGGCTCCCACGCACCGCAGAGGTAGCCCGACTCGGCCGCACCGGAGTGGAGGGCGAGGGCCAACCCGTAGTGCTTCTTCCAGGCGTTCTCGGGGAGGAACGACACGCCCAGCTCGAACAAGGAGAAGGCGAGGGGAAAGGCGGCCGTGCTGCGGGCGCGATGGGCCGCTTCGCGGTGGAGACGGGCGACGTGGAGCCGCTCGCGTGGGTCGTCGAGCAGCTCCGGCACGGCGGCGAAGTGACGGACGGCCTCGAAGATCCAGCTCCCGGCCGAGTCGTCGGCGTGGCGCCGCGCGAGCGCGCGACCGAGCGCGAGGTCGATCTGCGCACGCGCCTCGGGATCCATGGCCGCCACCACCGAGCTGCGGATACGGTCGTGGTAGGTGGCCACGGGGTCATCGGCGCCGGCGCCGAACCAGCTCACGAGAGAAGCGCTGCGCAAGGCAAGCAGGGGTTGCAGCCCACCTGCGTCGAGCCCGGCGGCTTCGAAGACCAGGGACTGGGGCAGGGGGGCCGCGGCCACGGCCACCGTAGAGACCAGGGCGCGCTCAGCCTCGGGGAGGCCGTCGATGCGGCCTCGGATGGCTTGTTCGAGGGTGACGCCCTGCGTGAGATCGTGGGCAGCAGAGAAGCGCGCGAGCTCTTCGATGAAAATCGGCACACCGCCAGCTTCGGTGGCGACGAAGGCGATCTGTTCGGTCGAGGCTTCGACCCCCACGCGGGAGAGCGCCGACCGAGCGAGCGTTTCGGCGTCGCGGGGGTTGAGGGCCTCGAGGCGAACGTCGACCATTCGCCCAGCGGGCCCGAGCTCGTGGCTCATCGCGAAGAAGCGCTCCAAGGACGCGTTGTCGCGCGCCTCGGGGCGATAGCTCATGACGAGGAGCAGGGCGGGGGGCTGCGGGCGTCCGATCAGCTCCATGAGCAGCTGGGCGCTGTCGGTGTCGGCCCACTGCAGGTCGTCGATGGTGATGACCACCATGCGATCCTGGCGAATGGCGGCGAGTAGCTCCGCCATCGCAACCCAAGCGCGGCGCCGCAGCTCGCGCGGGTCGGCCGGCAAGTGAGCCTGCTCGAGCCGCCTCTGTACCTCGTCGACGGTGGTCAGGGCGGGGAAGACGGTGGCGAGCTCCGCGGTCCACGTGGGCAGTACCTCGGCCGTCCCGGGACCCACGGAGGCCAGGTGGCGAGCCAGCTCGTCGACGATGCGGTCGAAGGCGTTGAATGGGACGTTCTCGCGCTCGTAGCAGCGACCCCGGAGGACGAGGGCGTCGTCGAGCAGGGTGACGCCAGCGAGGAAGCTCGCGAGCAGCGACGACTTGCCCATGCCGGAGGGGCCCGAGCAGTGCGCGACCACCAAGTGTCCACTGCGGCTGCTGCCGTAGGCACGCTCGAGCAACGTGAGCTCTTCCTCACGTCCAACGAAGTGCACCCGTGGCTGTCGCTCACTTCGTGCCGAGCCCGCCAGCGAGGCGGGGGCCGCGCCTTCGACCCCGAGCACGGCCATGATCCGCGCCGTAGGAGGACGCGCGTTGGGGTTCGGCTCGAGCAGGTCCATGCAGAGCTCGCTGAGGTCGGGAGGCACCTCGGGCACGAGCTCGGCCGGAGGCCGCGGCAGGTGGTGCTGCTTCTTGAAGTGCAGGTCGAGGATGCTCGACGTGACGAAGGGGAACCACCCCGTGAAGACCCGGTACATCAGGACGCCGAGGGCGTACCAGTCGGCCGCGGCGCCATCCTCGAGCTCTCCCGCGAGTTGCTCCGGGGGCATGTAGATCGGGGTGCCGGCGACCTCTCCTGGGTTGTCACGGCCCCCACTGCGATGTCCGGAGAGGCCGAAGTCCACGAGAATGACCTGGCCCGCGTCGTCGACGAGGATGTTCGAAGGCTTGAGGTCTCCGTGGAAGATCCCCACGGCGTGGAGGGCCGCAGCGCCCTGAGCCAGCTGGGACAGCGCCTGACGGATCTCCCCCATCGGACGGTCGGGCGGCGACGCGACGGCGGGCTCTTGTGACGGCGGGAGCCAAGGCTCCCCGTCTTCGAGCTGCCGCGTGGTGAGGCCTCCGCTTGACGGAAGCGCCGCCCGCGAGGTTTGCAGGGTGCGGGAGAAGGTCCAGTGGGTGTTCTCCGCGCTGAGCTGGCCCCGCGCCCACTCGGTGAAGCTGACGCCCTCGATCTGCGCCATGGCGAAGAACCAGAGCCCGTCCACCTGGGAGAGCTCGTAGACCGGCGCGAGGTTGGGGTGGGTGAGGTCGGCCACCACACGAAACTCACGCTTGAGCCGCAAGCCCGCGCCTGCGTCGGCCGAGGGTAGGGTCTTGATGGCGACCATGCTGCCGCGCTCGCGGTCGCGCGCGGCGTAGACCGTGCCCATGCCTCCGCGGCCGAGCCGTCCTACGACGTCATATCGACCGAGGGGCACCGGGCGCTCGGGGCTGGCCGCGTCGAGCGCCAGCTGCGCTGTCTGAGACGTGTCCACGGAAGGAACTGCGGTCCGAAGCTACTGGGCTCGTGACCACCGGAGAATATGCCACAGGCCGGACCTCGCCGACAGTTGTCCGCAGGTCCGGCCCGCCGTCGGCCGTGCTAGCTTCGACGCCACCTCGAGGCACGTCGCACGAGCTTTGCGAGAGGAGACGAGATGTCGGTATCGCTGCCCCAGAACGACGGAGACGCCGCCAAGCGTGTCGATGCGCTCCGCGAGCGTCGAACGCAGTACCGCTACGCCTACGACTGGCCCGTGGGGGTCGCCACCGGCTCCGAGCTGCACGAGGAGGACCACTACTCGCTGTCCTACCTCGCGGGCACCATCTCGGTGTACGGCAAGCTTGGCATCAACCTCGCCGCGATGACCATCGAGGGTTTCGATGGCAAGGAGGTCGCCTACCACCTCACCAAGCGTCTCGCGTCGGTGCGACGGAAGAACCTGGTGCACCACATCTTCACTGCCTCGCAGGACGCGGCCAAGATGCTCCCCGATCGGCGTCCGCGCACCTGGGACGAGTACCGGATGTACTTCGAGACGATCGAAGCTCCGCCCATCGTGAGCTTCTTCGACCGCGCCGAGGTCGACCTCGACCTCGCCTTCGCGTGGCAACGCATGGCAGGCGTCAACCCGATGGTCCTGGCCCGCTGCACCCAGCTGCCGGACCACTTTCGCCCCGACCCAGAGCGCTTCGCCCAGCTCTTCGACGGCGACAGCCTCGACGCCGCCGCGGCCGAGCATCGCCTCTACATCGCCGACTACGCCATTCTCAATGGCCTCGCGACGGGCACCACGGAAGGCTACGCCAAGTTCGTTGCGGCGCCGATCGCGCTCTTCTGCGTGGACCGCAAGCACCGCCAGCTGCGCCCAGTGGCCATTCAGCTCGGTCAGTCACCCGGTCCGACCAGCCCAATGGTCTATCCCGATGGGAGCTGGACTTGGCGCTCAGCCATGCTGACGGTGCAGATCGCCGACGCCAACGTGCATCAAGGGATCTCCCATCTCGGTCGCACGCACATGGTGATGGAGGCGGTGGGCCTCGCCGTGCAGCGGCAGCTCTCCCCCCGCCATCCACTCCACAAGCTCCTCACGCCTCATCTCGAGACCACTGCGGCCATCAACTATTCGGCCAAGACGTCACTCATCGCCCCTGGAGGCACCGTCGACCGCTGTTTCGCTGGAACCATCGAGGCGTTCGGCGATGTCGTTCGCACCGCGCTCGCGACCTATCCGATCGAATCGACGGGTCCCCTCGACGACCTGAAGGCGCGAGGTCTCGACGACACCGAGGCCCTCCCGCAACACCCCTACCGCGACGACGTCACCATCATCGCGGGCATCGTCTCGGACTACGTGAACGACTACGTTCGCCTCTATTACGCCACGGACGATGACGTGGCCGAGGACTACGAGCTTCAGGCTTTCGTCAATGAGCTCGGGGACAACGACGGGGGGCGCCTACGGGGGATCCCCGAAGTGCAGACGGTGGCCGCCTTGCAGACCCTCATCACGCGCTTCATCTTCATCGCGGGGCCCGGCCACTCCTGCGTCAACTTTCCGCAGTTTCCTTTCATGGGCTTCATCCCCAACTACTGCGGCGCATCCTTCTCACCCATCCCGACGGGGGAGGTCGACGAGGCCCAGTTCACCGCGATGCAGCCCCCGCACCGGATCGCGTTCGAGGGTCTCAACATGCTCTATTTCCTTTCGGAGAATCAGCACACCACCTTCGGAGACTACGATTGGGGGGCCTTCGGTTCGGAAGTGAAGCCGACCCTCAAGCGCTTGAAGTCGGCGCTCGCCGAAGCGGAGAAGACGATCCAGGCCCGCGACGGCGGTCGCCTCATCACCTATCCCTTCCTGCTCCCGTCCCGAATCCTCCAATCCATCAGCATCTAGCCGTGACGATTCCAACGCTTCCCGCCCAGGACCCCGATCCCACGTCGCGAGCATCGCTCCTCGCCAAGGCGCGCGACGACTACCGCTACGACTTCTCACGAGCCGACATCCTGTTCGCCGAGAAGGTGCCTCACGGCGCCGGAGACCCGCTGAGTCCGCGGTACATCGCGCAGGCAGCGGAGATCAACGCGCGCGTCGAGGCGAACAAGCTCGCCTGGATGGCTCGCGACACCGCAGAAGGCTTCGCCGAAGACGTCGAGAAGGTTCTCGGTCGCGACGGCGGGATCACCACCGTCTCCGGACGACCCGCCGAGCTCAACGACTACGAGCAATCGATCGCCCTGCTTCCCGATCCTCGGTGCCTGAAAATCTGGGACGAGGACTGGTGTTTCGGTTGGCAGCGCGTCGCAGGCGAAAATGCGCACATGCTTCGGCAGATCCAAGCGCTGCCGGATCACTTCCCCGTCGTGGAGCACCACTTCCAGCGTGCCCTCGGGACCCGCGCCGAGGGGGACTCGCTCGCGAGCGCCATGGCCGACGGACGGGCCTATCTCGTCGATTACAGCGTGCTCGACGGCATGCCCCTCAACGTGTCCGGCGGGGTTCAGCACTACATCTATGCCCCCATGGGTCTCTTCTGCGTCGAGAAGACCGGTGCTCAGCGCCTCATGCCGGTGGCTGTTCAATGCGCGCAGACGCCGGGGGAAGCGTCCCCGATCTTCACGCCGGGCGACGGACGTCATTGGACGCTGGCCAAGCAGTGCTTTCACGTCTCGGACGTGACCATTCACGGTCAGGTCTACCATTTTGGCTACTGCCACATCCTGCTCGAAGCGCTCATTCTCTCGTCGCACCGCACCATCTCCGAGCGGCATCCTCTGATGGTCCT
>JAUHZF010000111.1 GCA_030426145.1 Polyangia bacterium | reverse complement strand
GACCTCGCACCTCGCACCTCGCACCTCGCACCTCGCACCTCGAACCTCGAACCTCGAACCTCGAACCTCGAACCTCGACGACCTCGAACCCCGACGACCTCGAACCCCACTCAATCCCCCCGACCGATCTCCCCCCGAAGGTCGTAGTGGTCGAGCCAGCGGTAGGCTTGTCGTCGGTCACAGGCGTAGTGACGTGCGAGTGCGCGTACGCTGCCGCCCCCTTCGCGCAACACGCGCAGCAGCTCGTCACGTGACGGGCGCTTTCGCCGACCTGTGGGTTTGGGGGTTGCTTCTGTGGGGGGCGGGGTTGGCGCGGGGGCAGGGAGGGGTTCGGCGCGGTAGGGCAGGTCGCCGAGGGCGCCGCCGCGGTGCACGATGCGCCCGAGGCCGCGAAGGTTGTCGGGCAAGGGGTGCAACAGAATCGACTCCAGCCCGTCCACGTCCCACGCGATGGTCGGCGGCTCACGGTCTCGCTCGCGATACCAAGCCTCGTGCAGGGTCTCGAGCCACGACGGGATGTCGGCCCGTCGTTCACGCAGCGGCGGCAGCACGATCTCGAAGGTCGACAGGCGGGCGTAGAGGTCGAGCCTGAAGCGACCCTCATCGACCCAACGCTGCAGGGGACGAAGCGTCGCGGCGACGATGCGCACGTCGACGGCCACGGCTGCCGAGGCGCCGACGGGGAGAACTTCTCCCTCCTGCACCACGCGTAGGAGCTTGGCTTGGAGGGCATCGGGAAGCTCGCCGATCTCGTCCAAGAGCAGGGTGCCGCCGTGCGCGCTTCGGAAGAGGCCCGGGCTGTCGTCGTCGGCGCCCGTGAAGGCGCCACGGCGATGCCCGAAGAGCTGGCCCTCGATGAGCTGCGGGCTCAGGGCGGCGCAGTTCACGGCCACGAACGCGCCCGAGCGGCCACTCAAGCGGTGGAGCTCGCGCGCCGCGAACTCCTTTCCGGTCCCGGTTTCGCCCACGAGCAGGGCCGGGGCCGGGTCTTCAGCGGCGAGAGTGAGGGCACGTCGCAGCGCCACCGTGGGACTGGCTTCCCCGACGATCTGAGGGCCGCGCTGTGGGTCGACGGGAGCGGGAACACGGTGAAGCCCCGCTTCGAACACCAAGAGCACGTCACCCAGCCGCAGGAGATCACCGTCGGCGAGGGGCACGAGGGTGCCCGCCTTCAGTGGAGCACCGTTGACGCGGGTGCCGTTGCGGCTCCCCAGTTCCTCCACCGAGAAGCCCTGGTCGGCGAACCGGATCACCACGTGGCGGCGTGAGACCGTCGCGTCTTCGAGCACCAGCCCTGGCTGGGGCTTTCGGCCGATGACGACGTCCTCGTCGAGCAGCCGGAGCGTGCGCCGCAGGCGGGGCGGATGCACGACCAACAGGCGTGCCCGCCGCCTCCCGGTGGGTACGCTCGGCGCCCCCATCGGTCGGGTGAGCGTACGCTCGGTTTCACCGTCGCCCATGCTGGGCTCGAACCTAGCCGATGTGTCGTGGCGCGGGGGCGGCGTCACCACACACGGCTCTCGCCGTCGTCATCCAGGACCGCGCCGAGGTCGGCCCAGAGCTCGGCGACCACGCGTGGGTAGCGCTCGCTCACCGCCGTGTGCAGGTAGCCCGGCAGGGCGGCGATGGCGGCGGCGTCGGTCGCGGGCGCACGTCGATAGAGCGCCATGTAGTGCACGAGTCCAGCGAGGAAGTAGGTCGTAGGGGTGCCGTGCGGAGCCGTGTCCGCAAAGAGGTCGGCTTGGGTGAGGTCGGCGAGCGCTCCGTCCTCGTCGAGCAACCCCACGAGAAGGGGCCCGACGGGAACGAGGCGCACCGGCGGACCGGACCCGCCCGCGTTCATGCCGTCCTGAAGCGCCACGAACCAATCGTGGAAGCTCTCTTGCCCCCCGGCTTTCCAGCTCTCGAAGGTCGTGCCGCCTTCGAGCTCGGGCCAATGCTCGTAGAGGTACACGGGCAAGTCGGGGTCGGCCGAACGCAGGGTGGCGAGGAAGGCGGAGGCGGCAGCGATCGAGTCGTCCGGACCCGAGCCCTGGATGAAGTTGGCTTCCGTCACCACCACGGCATCGACACCACTCTGTGCGAAGCTCCCGCCCCAGTCTTGCCCGCAGCCGGGGACGTGACCCTGGCCCGGCTCGGGGGGATAGGTGAAGAAGGGAAAGGTCGAGGGCGCGAGACCTTGCGGCCACTGGCCGTCCGCGCAGCACGCGTGGCCCTGAGCCGCAGCCACGTCACACATAGCGGTGCCCACCTGTGTATTGGGCTGGCCCCAGTCGACGAGGCTGTGGCCGTAGAAGTAGACCCCACGCGAATCGAGGGGATCAGGAGCGCCACCGGGCCCGCCGCCGGCCCCTCCGCCAGAGTTCGACGAGCCCCCGGCAGAGGTGGGGCCACCTCCGGTCGAGCTCGTCGCGCTCGCCCCGCCGACGGCTTCGTCGATGGGCGTCTCCGACGTGGCGTCGTCGCAGGCGAGGAGCGTGCAGGCGGTTGCGATGACGAGCCACGGTCGAATCGAAGTCATGGGAGACCCCCTGGCAATCCGCGCACCAAGTCGTAGGGGCCGCGTTTCAACCACTTGTACCCCGTGCCGAGCAGAGGTCCCCGGCGACGTCCCCGGGGACGTGGTCGCCCTGGCAGGTCTCAATGCGGGGATCGCGTGACGTATCGGGGATGCGACGCGGTGTCGCGACGATGACGCTCTATCGGAGCCTGTTCGGTACGCCTCAGCACGATTTCAGGTGGTTACGAGACTGGTCTGGGAGTTGCTTTAGTTCCTGCGCGGATACCACCCAGGGAAGACATGCTTCACCACGCACACCCCCTCATCGGCCTGCCATGGGCTGCCCTCTTGCTCGCCGCCTGTGCTTCGAGTCCCCCGTCGGCCCCGGCGCCGGAGCCCTCGGCGTCGCCTGTGCTCGCGTGCATCCCCAACCCCAACCTCTCGGGGGAGGTGTCGTTCGAGCGCTCTCCGGGAGGCACACCAGAGGTGAGTCCGGAGTTCCTCGCCGAACATCATTGCAACCTGAAGGTCATCGACGTGCGTGAAAAGCCGGAGCTCATCGGCGACCTCGGTCACATCGAAGGGGCGACCCTCGTGCCGCTCCGGTCGCTGGCCCGCGAGGCGGAGGGATGGGACAAGCACACCGCCATCGTGCTGGTCGACCGTTCGGGACGGCGCTCGGGTCGTGCTGCGAGCTACCTCGATCGCGCGGGATTCGAGCGCGTCGCCTCCCTGACCGGGGGCATGCTCATGTGGAACGACCGCGGGTTCCCCGTCAGTCGCGATCACGACTTCACGATGGTGGCCGAGCGTTCGCATTCGGTCGCGCAACACGAGGGTCCGCTCACCATCGAAGACATCGAGATCCACATTGGCGACCCCAAGCAGGTTCGCTGGAGCAAGGCGGCGACGCTGCTCCTCCACGGCACCGAGTCCTGCGTCGACGGTCGAGATGACCACGCCGTCATCGGTACCCCCGGGGGCGATGCGGGAGAGCTCCTCGCCGGCCTGGCCACGCTCGAGAAGATCAGCGGCAAGGAGCTCAGCGACGCGCGGGTAGATGAGCTGTTCAATGGCTACGTGGAGGCCTTCGGCCACTTCTACATGCACACTGACGACCACGCTCTCGAGGCCCTCGGCAAGACCCTTCGGTCCAAAGCCGCGTTCGAAGGAGACCCCCTGAAGGGCCTGCACCAGGTCGAAGACTTCGTGCGTCATCCGCCCAAGGCACGGCAGGAGGCCTTGCTGCCCATTCTCGCCGAGGCGGCTCACATTGGCTGTGGGCACATTCGCCTCGTGCGGCTTCACCCCGAGGAATACGGCGTGCGTCCAGGGCTCGTCGTTTCTTTCTTCCGCGCCTTCTTCCGGCGCCTCTGGACCGGCGACGAGCGGCTCGAGTACGTCATCCTCGAAGGCGAGCACGAAGAAGGGGCGGTGGTGAACGTCGTGCTCGATCGCGAGGTGCACCCCTACACGGAGATCCCCATGGTCCGCCCGAAGCACCAGGGGCAGGAGATGTTCGTGAACCACCCCCAGGTGGCGAGGTTCATCCGAAGTCAGAACACCGCTTTCCTCCTCGAGAAGCTGCCCATCGACCAGAAGGTGGACGCCGAGCAATTCATCACCGAGCTCACCACGCTCGCAGGACGGCAGCTCCAGAGCACGGTGACCTACCTCGCCGCCGACCTCCCGGTGTTCGAGGTGTCGTTCCACGAAAAGGACTTCAAGCTGCGGCAGCTCAAGTAGCGCCCGCGACGAGCGCCCGCGCGAGGGCCGTGACGGCAGGTGCGTCGTGATGGCGGGCGTGGGTTCGCACGAGGCCCGTTCAGCGTGCACAGCCAGTGCACGCTTGCTACTCGGGGATCTGCGGCACGGGCACGTTGCCCTTGAACTCGCCCTGGCTCTTGCCCTTCTTGTCGAACCTCTCCCGACAGCGGGCCTCGCCAGCTCCCGGGCGCTGCACGATCACGAGGAAACCCTCCGAAGGATCGGCCGCATCGACATAGGTCTCAGCGACGTCTTCGCAGTCGATCTTCTTTTTGGTGTTGCACACCACGACCTTCTGGAGCTCCGTCTCGGGGCGCTCGAAGTCCTCGTCCTTGGTGTGTTTCTCGGCGAGGTCGAGGATCTTGTCCATGTCGAGAAGGAGGGCCTGGTCGCACCCATCGTCGCGAAGCTCCTCCATGCCCTCGGCGTTCTGCGCCTCCTGCATGATCTCGATGGCGTCGCCCGCGGCCTCGAACGCCTGCCGAAGGTCGGGATCTTGTGAAGCCTTGTAGGCTACGTAGCCGACCCCACCCGCCAGGAGGAGGAAGAGCACCCCGAAGATGATGAGGGCGATGAGGCATCCGTTGCCCTTCTTCTTCGGGGGCGGCGCCGCCCCACCGCCCGGAGGGCCGTAGCCGCCTGGAGGTGGTCCCCCATAGCCCTGTGGGCCAGGGGGGCCGCCGTAACCTCCGCCGGGAGGAGCACCGTAGCCTTGAGGGGGGCCGCCCTGAGGAGGGG
This sequence comes from Polyangia bacterium, assembly GCA_030426145.1. Taxonomy (GTDB): domain Bacteria; phylum Myxococcota_A; class Polyangia; order Polyangiales; family Polyangiaceae; genus JAPYTK01. Next base: position 20,459 of record JAUHZF010000111.1, on the reverse strand, counting down.
TGTAGCTCATGCGCTCATCCTAGGCGCATGAGCTTGCGGGCGGATAGCTTCTCAGCGCGCTTCACGGTGTGTCCGTTCAGCGCGTCTGCTGCTGGGCCGCTTGGCGGCGCTGCTGATCCTCTTGCTCGAGCATGATCGTGGCCATACCGGCTGTGGCGCCGGTACCACCTGCTTGCGACTGGCCGCCCATGCGAGAGGGCGGCTGACACACGCAGCCGACGTTGTTGGCCATGATGGCCACGGCGGTCATCTGGAGGCCGATGCTCGAGCATTGTGCGGCGCATGTACCGGCCGCATCGGGAGGCACGCTGATGTCACTGCCGACCCGGGCGAAGCAGCCCGTGGCGGAAAAAAGAAGAAGGCCCGCCGCAGCAGCGACGGGCCCGATGCGAGTGGAGGGGCGATTCATGCCCCGCACCCTACTGCATCGTCAGGATCACTCGGGCATCTTCATGCCGACCTTCTTGCAGGCCTCTTCCTCGTAGTCCTTGCAGGCGCGGGTCCAGTACTCCTTGGCCTTGGCCTCGTCCTGGCTGACGCCCTTGCCCTCGCTCAGGGCGTTGCCGAGCTTGAGGCAGCCCTCGCTGTCCTTCGACTCGTCACACGCCACCTTGTAGAGGCCGGCCGCGACGTCGTCCTTGCCCATCTTGCTCGCCGTGTTCGCGGCGTAGATGCAGTAGCCCTTGTCCATCTTGCAGGCGATGCTGTTGAGCTTGAAGGCGAGGTCGAGTCGCTGCGGCACCCCGTGCTTGCCCTCTTCGAACACGGTCGCGGCGTCGTTGCATTCGTCGACGCTCCCTCCCGAGCAGGCCTTCACGAGCAGCTTCGCGCCCGCGATGCCGTTCTTCTCGACGCCTTGACCCTTGAAGAGGTGCTGTGCCGCACTCCAGCACGAGATCCCGCGGCCGAGGTTGCAGCCCTTGAGGTAGTACTTGTACGCAGTGGTGGGGTTGGCCGCCTCGAGCTTGTAATCGGCGTCCATCAGCATGTCGCCGGCCCGCTCGCAACCCACGGCGCTGCCGAGGTCGCAGGCCTTGACCGCGTAGCCGAAGGAGCTCTTGGCGAGCTGAGCCACCTTGGGGGACTCGTAGTCGGGGTCGGTCGCCATGCTGAGCGCGGCGCAGCCCTCGGCCGAGTCGCCTTCGCAGGCCTTCAAGAACGACGGCATCGCCGCACCGTAGGCCTTCAGGTAGCCCTTGGATTGGTTCTTGGCGCGCACGAGGTTGCCGTAGTTGAGGCAGGAGTCGGCGTTGCCCTTGTCGCACTGCTCCTTGCACTGTGCCTCGTTCTTCGGGTCGCACAGGAAGGGCTTGTCGTCGTCGGCGGTGCAGATCTCGTCCACGAAGACGTAGCCTTCGGGGCAAGGGTTCTCTTCGCTGGCGACGTCCTTCTCCTTGGCGTCCTTGCCCTCGCCCTTGGCGATGGTGGCTTTGACCACCTTGGTGATGGGCACGAGCCGCAGGCGCACCGGGGCCTGGCACTCGGAAGGTGGGTTCTCTTCATTCGGGTCGGAGGCGCGACACGAGTCGAGCGACCCGTCCTTGTTGAGCGCCTTGCGCTCCGACTCGCTCTTGGCGGCAGCACCGATGCCGAACATCTCGGCTACGGCCGCGGCCTTGCCGACGGAGCCGGTCGCCATCGAGAAGGCACCGACGGATGCCGAGCGCACGAAGTGGGTCGCGCCATCGCAGTTTCCTTCGAGCTGATCTTCGGCGAGGTCGGCGACGGTGGTCGAGCGCTTGCCGACCATCACGAGGGCCACGTCGATGGCGCGACCGCTCTTGAGCTCGGCGCCGAGCTTGCCCGAGCTGACCGGCACGTTGGCGTGCAGGTCATCCATGCTCTTCATCTGCACGACCTGCTCCTTGCGGCTCACGCCGGCGTAGGTGTAGGCCGCGTTGGTGACCTTGCAGCCGGGGAGGATGGTCATCTCGTCGCAGTCGTATTTCACGACGACGATGCCGTCCTTCATCGAAGCCTCGAGGTCGACACGGGCGTCGGGGTCCCAATCCACGATGAGCGGCCGAGCGTGGGCTGCCGTGCCACTGCACTCACCGTCGTCGGCGTTGAGGGCGTTGTTTGCGGTTTGATCCTCGGGGCGAATCGCCTCGCCCGTCGCACCACCACATCCCGTCGAGGCGGCCAGGACTCCCAGCACGCCGAGCTTCAACCAATGGTACTTCCCCATCATCATGTGGGGGACGTACCAAGAACAACTACCGACGTGAACCCCGCAACGTCCTGAAATCGGACACGATTCGGGTGACCAAGTGCGGTTGTGTACCGCGAAGTAGGTTCCTCGCCTACGACCGGCGGCGCCACATCAGCAGCACGAGCAGCGCGAAGGCGCCCCAGCCCCCATCGGGAGCCGTTCCCGCGGTCTCGAGGTGACACGCGCAGTCCGCGGCGGCCGCCGGATCGTCGGGCTCGTCGAGCTCGTTGGCGCCCGCGCCAGTCGTGCCCGGAAGGCCGGCTCCGACACCCGCTCCGCCGCCGGACCCGACGCCGCCCACGCCACTGCTGGGGTCGCCTCCGGCTGCGCCACCTCCTGCGCCACCCTCGCCGACCGGCGTGAGACGGATGGCATCAAAGGTGACCCGACGGTCGTCCTGGGCCGACTCACCGGTCGCGTCGCCGAGCTCGACGTAGCGCTCGTCGCCCACGACGAAGGTCAGGGTGCCGAGCTCGACCCAACCCGCGCCCTGGCTCTGGTCGACCGTGGCGAGGGCGACCCGCCCCGTGCCGGGATCGGCGAAGTACTGGGCGCCGGTGGTGGTGGCGCCGGCTGGGATGTGGGCCTCGACGCGGTAGTCGCCGCCGGTGGTCACGTCGAAGCGCCAGGTGCCGACGGTCTCGCTGGCGGGGGCATCGATGGCGTACGTGAAGTAGTGGTGGTCTTCGTAGCCCGACGCTTCGCTCCACCAGTAGCTGGTCTGGCGCTCGAAGCAGGCGGTGCGCTCGTCGATGATGGTCGTGCCCCCATCGACGTCGTCGCAGGCGGCGAGCACGGGGCAGTTGTTGCTGGTGAGCGTGGCGCCGTAGCCCGGGTCACCGTAGTCGACGAAGGAGGACGGCACGCTCTGACACCACCACGACGCGCAGGTCTGCTGGATCTGAAAATGGAGGTGCGCCCCGCAGACCCAGCCCGTGAGACCGACGCGCCCGACGACGTCGCCCTGCTTCACGGGGTCGCCCATCTGCAGGCTCGAGCTCCCAGCCTGGAGGTGGAGGAAGAGCGCCTCGGTGCCGTCGCCGAAGTCGACCACGACGTAGTTGGCATCATTGGCGTAACTCGAGCTGCAACCGCCGGTCGTGGAGTTCATGCGCACCATGCGCACCGTGCCGTCGGCGGGGCTCGCGACCTCGCCGCCGACCCCGATCCCGATGTCCCAGGCCCAGGCGCCCATGCCGGTGTGCGAGCCGGTGTTGTGGCCCTGCGTCACCTGGTAGGTCGAACCACAAGGGTAGGGCGTGTGGAGCGGGGGCGTGGCGAGGGCCACGGCTGGAGCCAACCACACCACCGACGCCACTGCTGCTCGTAGACCCATCGAACCCTCCACCTTCATGGGTTACCGAGCCCGCGCCGATCCGACAACGCGACAAATTTTGTCGCATGGGCCGTCGAAGACCCACTCAGCGGTAAGCACCGGTGCCGCGATCCCGTGTGGCGGCGACCGCGTGCAGAAGGGTCGTCGCGGCGTCGACGGCGTCGGCCGCCACGGTGTCGCGCACGTCGGGCGGCCCCACCACGAAGTCGGCTCCCTCGACCCCGACCTTCAGTCCAGAGCTCACGCTCGCCAGGCGCAGGGCAGCACCGCGGACATCCGACGTGAGCAACTCGGGGAGGCGGTCGGCGGGCTCTCCGTCGATGAGGAAGGTATCGTCGAGCTCCGCGTCTCCCACCTCGATGTCGGTCGCGAAGATCCGTTTCAACCACGAGCGGGCGGCTTTCACCTCGAGCGAGAGCTTCTCGAAGCTCAGGGCTGGCCAGTCGATGCGTCCCGCGAGCTCGTACCCGCTCTTCGGAAGCCAGCGCGCGGTGAAGGTCACCGTGCCTGCGTGCTGCGACTGCCGGTAGCAACGCGAACGCAGGTCGACCCGACCGCCATGTGCACGGGCGACCTTCTCCCAAACATCGTCCGGGAAAGCCTCGTGCTCCTCCGGGAGAAAGTCCCTCGCGGTGGCCACCAACTGGGCGCACCAGGCTGCGGTCTGCTCGACGTGCCGGGTGAGATCGCGGACGTCGGGGAGCTGCGTTGCGAGGAACTCGGCTGCCACGTCGGTGAGCGAGAGCAGGTTGAGGCCGAGCTCGGTCGGTCCTCCGAAGTGAGCCATGACGAGATTCGGCTTGGCGACCACCCCCAGGATGTGTCGCGTGAAGGCGGGGTCGGTCGATCGAACCTCGCGCACGGCACCCTCGAGGGTGACGGATCGCCACGGCTCGGGCAGGTGGGCATCGTCACGGCTGAAGTAGCGCTCGCCACAACGCAACGAGAGACCCAACCCGAGACCCGGCTCGAGGTTCACCACCGTTCGGAGGTTGAAATAGGCAGCACCCAGGGTCGCACCGAACGCGACGTCGACCGCGACCCAAAGCCCGGCGACCGCGCCTGTGTAGCGCTGCTCATACCCGAACCGCACACCACCCGTCTGCGACAGCTTCAGCCGCGCCATGGCCTCGGCGCAGAGAGCCTCCGCTTGCTTGGCGGTGGAGGGGAGAGAACCAGCCATGAAGGACGAGTCTAGTCGGAGGGCCGTCGCGTTCTGGTTCTCGTTCTGGTTCTCGTTCTCGTGCTCGTTCTCGGGCTCGTTCTCGTGCTCGTTCTCGGGCTCGTTCTCGTTCTCGTGCTCGTTCTCGTGCTCGTTCTCGGGCTCGTTCTCGGGCTCGTTCTCGGGCTCGTTCTCGGGCTCGTTCTCGGGCTCGTTCTCGGGCTCGGGCTCGGGCTCGAGGACCTCGAACCTCGAACCTCGAACCCCGAACCTCGAACCTCGAACCTCGAACCTCGAACCTCGAACCCCGAACCTCGAACCCCGAACCTCGAACCCCGAACCTCGAACCCCGACGACGTCGAGAACCTGGGCGGCTGGAGCTTCGGGGGCTTCCTCTCGCGGGCCCTCCCAGCCTTGCCTCGTGCTCGCGCGCGTCAAGACACCGCGCTTCGCGCTTCGGTCCTCGGTCGCTTCGCTCCCTCTGACCGAGTCTTGACCCGCGCTGCGCGCGAGGCGGCGGGGGGAGGGCCTGCGAGAGGAAGCGACTCGTGGTGAGTTCGCAGCTCGGTGGGCGGAAGGAGCTTCTCGATGGAGAAGAGCAACGGTGGCGTGCAGCAGCAGCACGCGTTTGGGTTCGAGCGGTACGACGTCTACCGGCTCGCAGTGGAGGTGAATCGTTGGTTCGCGTCGGTGAAGATGCCTCACGGGCGTAGTCACTTGCGCGACCAAGGGATGCGGGCGGCCGACTCGGTGGTCTGCAACATCGCGGAAGGGATTGCCAAAGGGCCGCGGGGTCGGGCGGGGCGCAACAGCCTATGCATCGCACTCGGCGAGGCCGGAGAGCTTTGCGCGGTGCTGGATTGCGCAGCCGTTCCGGGTGGGCTCGATGCGCAGCGCAAGCTGCGGCGCATCGGGGCGATGCTCTCGAAGATGACGCGGTGAGCTTCAACCGAGGAGGCTGCGCTTCTGCGCGGCCTCTCCTTGCACTGTGTCCTTCCGGGGCGCCAATGTGCTGTTCGCTCTCGTGCTCGTTCTCGTGCTCGTTCTCGCTCTCGCTCTCGTTGTCGACCTCGATGCGCAGCGGGGTGTGTGCTTGCAGGCTGCCCCCCAACGCGCTCGGACAGCTTGGGGTTAGCGGACGAAGGTCGCGCAGCCCAGGAGCACGCGGATGCCGATGCCGGGGTCGGTGCGGATGCGTTGGCAGGTGGCGGAGCAGAGCTCGATGGCGGTGGGGCTCTGGGGGACGTCGTAGTGCCACCCTCCGCTCTTGCAGTCGGGGTCGAACGGGAGCGTTTCTGGCTCGCCGCCGTCGGGGGTGACGGTGATGTTGACGAAGCCCAGGCCGACTTCACCGTCGAGCACCTCCTGCGGCAGCTCGTAGCTGCACGGCAGTGCGCTGCCGCGCACGAGGGCGAGCGCGTTCTGGAAGGCTTCGGCCACGTTGGTGCTTCCGACGAGGACCGCCTCTTCGGTGCCTCCGGCGGCGGCGACGAGGTTGGCCACGGATTGGTCGACGCCCGGCAGGCCGACGACGAAGGTTCTCACCGAGGGGTTGTGGGCGGCCCCGGCCGCGGCGAGGTCGGCGATGGACTGCCCGGCCTCGGGGTCGACGCCCCCGCAGGTGCTCGCTGGGCCCTCGGGGGCCCCATCGGTGACCAGCAGCACCGCCGACACCTCACCTGGGGTGTTCTGGGCCTTCTCGATGCCCTTGAGCAGGGCCCCGCCGAGGGCGGGGTACATCGGGGTCGAGAAGCCGTCCGGCTGCTCGGCATCGACCGCGGCCATGATCGAGCCCGCGCCGCCCGGCAGGGCGACGAAGTCGACGGTGGGGGTCGAGTAGGCGGGCTGGTCGCACACCGGCGTAGCGTCGGGGTCGCGCGGGAAGAAGCGCAGCGCCACGGCGATGCCGCTCGAGGCCTCATCGGAGACGAAGGCGGCCAAGCCGGTCTTGGCCGCCTCCCACTTGTTGCCCGCCATCGAGTTCGACTTGTCGAACATGATGTAGAGATTGACGGGTTTGCTGACCGCCTGATGCTCGTGGGTCGCGCAGGCATCCGAGCCCCCGGTACCGGCGGCGGTGAAGTTGAACCCTCCCGTGCCGGTCGCCGACGTCTCCTGCTCTGCGCCCTTGGCGCAGGCGCCCTGAGCGCAGGCGACCATGGCCACCGCAGTGAGCGCGAAAGTGAAGCGCATCAGTTGAGCTGGAGGGTGGGACCGGCCGTACCATTGGCACCCGGAGCCCCGGTGGCGTTGGACGGGTTGGTGCCGGCTGCGCCGCCGACACCGGGGAGCCCCGCCGTGCACGAGGTGTTGGTCTGGTAGGTGAAGGACACGGTGAAGCCGTACCCGAAGCAGGCGCTCGGGCCGCCTCCGCCGCCGCCTCCCGGACCTCCGTCGCCACCGTCGGACCCGCTACCGCCGACACCGCCGCTGCCGCTGTCGTCGTTGCCGCCGCCCCCAGAGCCGCCGCTGCCTCCGGTCTGGCCGCCGGCGCCGTTGCCGCCCGCACCACCATTGCCGCCGCCGGCGGTGGTCATCTGATTGTGGGTCACGGTGATGGTTCCCGCGGCCGCGAAGACGGCAAAGCTGCCGCCGCCGCCCTGGCCGCCACGACCGTAGTCGCCGCCGAGGCCACCGCAGCCTCCGGACCCGCCACCTCCACCCTTGTCGGAGTTGCAGAAGCCGCTGGCGTTGTCGCCGCCGCCGCCGCCACCACCGCCGCTGCCCCCGGTGCCGTTCTGGCCCGGCTGACCATTGACGCCATTGGCGGTGACGTAAGCGCCCCCGAGCACGCCGCCGATGGCAGCCCCGCCGCCACCGGACGGGCCATCGGTCCCGTTGACGGTCGAGCTGCCTCCGCTCCCGCCGTTGTTGCCTCCACCAAAGCAGCCCGAACCGCTCGCGCCTCCGCCGACGGGGGCGCCGGCGCTACCCGGCGACCCGTTTTGCCCGCTGCCGCTGTCGTAGCCCCCATTGCCGCCTTTGCCGCCGAACTCGACGCAGGCCGTCTGTGCGCCGCCGAAACCACAGTTCTGTCCCTGGCAGCCATTGGTGCCAGCATTGCCGTTGGGGGCGGTGGGGTTGGCGTGAGGCGCGCCGTTCATGCCCGGTGCACCTTGAGCGCCCTTGACCGCATTGATGATGTTGTAGCGGACGAAGAGGTGGCCCGAGCCGGCGACGAGACGCACGCCATAGGTGCTCTCACCGGGGTTGTTGGGGGCGAGCGCATTGATGGTCATGCCCTCGATGTGGGTCTCGTCGTTGATGGCCGAAGCCAGGAACACGGTGCCGGGGGCCTCGACCGTGGTCGTCACCGAAGACGAACGACGGAAGGCGAAGTCGGGGTCGAGGTGGTCGAAGCCGCCGTAGATGCTGATCCCCGAGACGACGTTGACGCTCTCGGCATAGACCTCGCCCGACAGGCAGACGGCGGGCACCTGGTTGGTGGATGCGAGCTGAATCGCGCCTGCGATCGTGTCGACGGGGTCGAGACGCGTGCCCGTGCCGCCTGGGGTGCCGATGCTGCTCGAGACGTAGACGCATTGTTCGACGACGCCGTCGGAGCCGTCGCAGTTGTCGTCGGTGAACATGCCGTCGATGGGGTCGTCTTCCGAGACCTTCTCGCAGGCGTATTCGCAGCCGCACTCTCCCGTGAGCGGGTTGTCGTCGATGTCGAAGGTGTCCATCGGACAGCCCATGGCGCAGGGGTCCATGCCGCCCATGCCGCCCATTCCGCCCATCCCGCCCATCCCGCCGGTGGTCATGCTGGTGCTCGGGTCGCCGCCGCTCCCACTCGGGTCACCGCCGTTGCCGCCCGCTCCGGTGGCGGCGGGACTTCCGAAGTCGATGTCGGAGTCGTCGACCTGGTCGCCTGCGGCGCAACCCCACGAGAACACCAGCAACATCAAGCAAAAGCCCCAAGCACGCCACGACATCCTGTCATCGTCTCGTCACGCGGCTCATCTGACAAGGGTGAAGCTCGTCCTCTGAGGCGATTCGGCCCGAAGGCTCACGACGCCGCGCAGCGTTTTGGCTCGCTGGTCGGCTCGAAGAGACCCGTCAGCCCTCCAGCTGAGCCGGGGGTTCGCGGGTGGACCGCACGGTGCGCATGAGGAGCAGCAGCCCCTCGTAGAGCTCTTCGCGCTCGACACGGAGGCGCGCGATGGCGTGGCGACGGCGCCCGCGGGTGAGCCGCACGCGCATGGCGCGCAGCGTGGCGCGGAGGAGCCGCACGTAGCGCATGGCCACGGCGCCCCCCACGATGGCGAGGGAGACCACTACCGCTGCCGCCGCCCATGGCGCGTTGGGCAGACCCGAGTCGAGGCGGTGGAGCCAGGTAGAGCCGCGGTAGGCCAGCCACCCCGCGGCGGCCCAGGACGCGGGTAGGAGAATGGCACCGAGGAGCAACTTGATGGTCGCTTCGTCTTTCCGCCGTTTGGCGAAGAGGCGGCTCGCGCCGGTGAGGATCGCGGCGGCGGGGGCGTTGATCACCACCCCGAACACCAACAAGGGCGGCAAGAGCGTGAACACCACGAACAGCTGCGCGGCCAGAAGTGCGATGCGGGACAGCCGCCCCTGCTCCGGGCTCTGGTCGAGCTCGTGGTCCTCGAGCTCGAGCACCCGCAGGTCGGCGTCGTAGGCATCGAGTCGAGCCAGCATGTGTTCTACCTCGTCGGGGCGCGAGGCGAGGCCCGCCTGGTAGGTCTCCCAGATCGTGCGGAGGAGCTCGGCGTTCTCGCCCATCGTCGGCGCCGACGACGGCTGCTCGCCTTGGCGAGCACGCTCGGACTGAACGACCTTGCGGGCGCGATGCATGAGGTGGTGCAGGCGCCAACTCTCCAGCGCGTGCACGGCTTCGCGCAGCTCGTCTTCGATGCGATCGATGATCGCTTCGTGCACGTCCCGAAGGTCGTCGTCGGTGGGTGCGCTCAGCGAGGCCTCGAGCTCGAGGGGCGGGTGAAAGGCCACGAGGGCGTGGCTGCGGAAGTTGTCCTTGTCGGCGTAGTGCAGGCCCACGGGGAGGATGACCGGGGGCGGCTCTCCGGGGGGCGTCTCCGCCACCGCTTGCAGGTAGAAGCGGGCGACGCCGGTCTTCAGCTCCTGCACGAAGGGGGCGTCGTGGCTGTCGCCTTCAGGGAAGAGGCAGCTGAATCCTCCGCCGGCGACTGCTTCCGCCAGCACGCGGAGGCTGGCGTCGTTCTGCTTGCGGCGCTCCTCGGGGGGGAGGTTGCGGTTGTCTGCGGCGCGGTAGATGGGCACGGCCCCCGCCGCACGCATCAAACGGCCGAGACCAGGCCAGCGAAAGAGGCCGTGGCGCGCCCCGAAGATCACCTGACCCGGAAAGCTCGCCACGATGAGCGCTGGATCGACGAGGCCATTCGGGTGCCAGCTGACGAGGATGCCGCCGCGGTCACGGGGCAGGTGCTCGAGGCCGGTGACCTCGACGCTGCGGAACCACCGGAAGAGCAGAAAGCGAACGAAGCTCTGGATCGATGCGTAGGAGCTCGTGGGCGCTCTCATCGTGAGAGCGGCATCATCGCATCGATCGAGGGCGAGCGTTAGGACGTCCGCCCTAGGCGCTCTGGAGCTTCTTGCGCTTCACCATCTCGACGAGGGTGGTGCGATTCATACCCAGCAGCTTCGCCGCCTGGTTCTTGTTCCACTTGGTGCGCTCGAGGGCTTGCTTCACCAGCTGGCTCTCGTAGGCCTCGATGACCTGGCGGAGATTCACGCCCTCATCGGGGAGGACCGCGACCACACCATCATCCTCGGACTGCGAGGGGCCGCGGCGCAGCTGAGCCGGGATGTCCTCGCGGGTGATCGTCGGTCCGGGCGAGAGGAGCACGGCGCGCTGCACCACGTTCTCGAGCTCGCGGATGTTGCCCGGCCAGTCATGCTCCATGAGCGCTTCGAGGGCCTCGGGCTCGAAACCTTCGAGGTCGTCGCGACCAGCCATATCCATCGACTTCTTGTAGAAGTGCGAAACGAGGACTTCGACATCCTCGATGCGCTCGCGCAGCGCGGGCAGTTGAAGCTCGATGACGTTGAGGCGGTAGTAGAGGTCCTCGCGGAAGTTACCCTTCTCGACCTCTTCGGCCAGGTTCCGGTTGGTCGCGGCCACGATGCGTACATCGGCGGTGAGGGTCCGGTTGTCGCCGACCGGGGTGTACTCGCGCTGCTGAAGAAGCCGCAGGAGCTTGGCTTGGAGGTTGAGCGGGAGCTCCCCGATTTCGTCGAGGAACAGGGTGCCGCCCTCGGCCTGGGCCACTCGGCCCGTACGCGTGGCGTGCGCGCCGGTGAACGCGCCGCGGGCGTGGCCGAACAGCTCGCTCTCCATGAGGCTCTCAGGGAGCGCGCCGCAGTTGACGGTGACCAGCTGGGCCTCGGACCGCTTGCTCGCGTCGTGGATGGCGCCGACCATCGACTCCTTGCCGGTGCCGCTCTCGCCAGTGATGAGCACGGTGCAGCTCGAACGCGCGATGCGGTCCACCGTGGCCATGAGTTGCTGCATCTTCTCGCAGCGTCCGACAATCTTGCCCCGGGAGGTGGGTCGCAGCGTGACCCGGGTCGTCGACCCGGCCACCGTCTCATCCACCTTGTTCGCCAATACGTTCATTGCTGGTACCTCTCGTAAGCCACGGGGCATTCGGCCGATGCTTGCCAGGATCACGCCCAGGACGCGTTCGGTCAATCGACGCGTTGGGGTGATACATCGCCGCGCAGCGGTGCTCATTCACCGCGCACGAGTCGCCTCGTGGGTTTCGGGGAGCGAGGGCGCCGTCGTTGACGGTCCCTCGTGCTCGGTTCGGTGAGAGGCAATTACAAGATCGATACCAGCCTCATCGTGGACGGTGCGAGACGCCGAAACTTGAGAATTCTGGTGCGTGAAGGAGGGTCATCCACGTACGTCGCGCCCAATGAAGGACGCTGTCTGTCAGTGTCGCCGGAACGGGTGAGGGCGCTCACGGAAACCGACACCAAACGCGGCCGAAGTGCGTGAATCCAGGTGTCGACGCACTGGCGGTCGCCGTCGAAACCTCGACGCCCTGACCTGCACTTGGGTCCGGAGAGGGATGCCCCGGTTTTGAGGTCGATGTAGGCGTTGGTGGGCTGACGATCGGGGGTGCGGGGCGTCAAGCCGCCGTCACCGCGCCGGCGCTTCGTCAACGAGCCGTCGGTGTTCGGGGGGGGCGGCGTCAAGGTGCTGGCGCTTCACCCGAGGCATCACCCGAGGGCGGCGAATGGGGCGCCGTCGACGCCTTGACGGGCTTCGCCCCCCCGATCTTTTTTTTATGCCTATAGATCTACCCCCTCGGTCGACCCACGAAGGTGTCCCCTCGCACGCGCGTCGAGAGGGGTCGTCACCATCGAGGTTCCCGGCGCGGGAGGCGTCGCGCCGACGGCACGGAGGTTGCGAAGCATGACGACGAAGGAAACGTCGCCATGTCGAAGGTCGCCGCAGTTCGTCCCCAGGTCACCGACCCCAGCCAGCTCGCCGCTGCGCGTCGCACAAAGCCCATCCGGGCAGAGGCGGCAGGGCGGACAGGGGCACGCGCGGTTCAACCGCAGCGCACGCCCCTCGCGCCAGGCCGCATTCGGGTTGCCATCGAGCGCGCCTATCAGGAGAAGCATGGCAGCAAGCCCCCCGAGGCCATGCTCGACGTCCTGACCGCCCACGTCGCGCACGAGACCGCCGATGGCAACAAGATGTACAACCACAACTTCGGCGGCATCAAAGGCACGAGCCCCGAGGGATTCACGGCGCACCTGCGAACGCGTGAGGTCATCCGTGGCCGCACCATCCGCATCCGCGACGGCTTTCGCGCCTACGAGACGCCGGAGCGCGGCGCCGCCGACTACCTCTCCTACCTGGAGCGCAACCACCCCCAAGCGCTCGAGCGCGCCGAGAAGGGCGACGTTTCGGGCTTCGCCCAAAGCCTCAAGAGCCGCGGCTACTACACGGCCTCCCTCAAAGACTATCAAGCCTCGATGGCGCGTCGCTTGGAGGGCGCGGAGGGCTGGCGCGACTGGGTCAGCAACGGTCAGCTCGACCAGGCCGTGCGTTCGATGCAGGTCCTCGAAGGCGGGCGGTACCTCTACGGCGACGAGCTCGCGGCGGAGGCCCGGTCGCTCGACGGGGAGACGGATGAGACCACCACCGAGGTGGATGTAGCCCGTGTCTTCTCCGCCGTGGAGGGCATGGCGGCTCGGATCGGAGCGCCGGCGGGCGACGAGGAGGACACGACATGGTGAGCCCGCTCAAGGGGAACGCGTGGTCGACCGTTCACTGGGACGAGACCCGGTGCGTCCGGGAAAGTGAGGTGCTCGCATGACGTTCACATTTGGAGGATTGGCTTCGGGGCTCGACACGAATGCCCTCATCGACGGCCTCATGTCGATCGAGGCCATCCCGCTCACGCGCAACCAGCAGGAGATCACCAGCCTCACCAGCGCGCGCGACACCCTCGGTTCCTTCCTGAGTCGGGTCGCATCCATCAAGACGGCGGCCGAAGCCCTCGACACGGAGGCCGAGTTCGCATCCTTCTCCACCGAGATGAACGGGGACGGCCTCGTGGCCACGGTGACGGGGTCGGCCTTCGAGTCGAGCTACAGCATCAACGTCGACCAGCTCGCGACGGCCACCCGGACCAGGTCCGATGCCTTCGGAACGGCGACGGACCCGCTGTCTCAGGCCGGTACGCTCGACATCACCGTCGGCGGTTCGACGCCGGTCTCCGTCACCATCGACGCTGGCGACTCGCTCGCCGACATCGCGGCCAACATCAACTCCAGCGACGCCCGGGTCAACGCCTCGGTCATCTACGACGGAACCAACCATCGCCTGTTGGTCCAGGGGCGCGATACGGGCTCCGTCAACGAGGTGACCTACGCGGAGACGGGCTCCGTCGCGCTCGGGCTCGACGTGCCGGCCAACACCTACCAGAACGCCAACAACGCCCAGATCACCGTCGACAACCAGTTCACGGTGTCTCGTTCCACCAACAAGTTCAGCGACGTGCTGCCAGGGCTCACCCTCACCGCGACCGAGGTGACGGCCTCGCCCATCGAGTTGAAGGTAGCGCCCGACGTCGACGGGCAGGCGGAGAAGATTCAGAAGTTCGTCGACGCCTTCAACACGGCGGTGTCGGCGGGCAAGCTGGCCGCCGGTTTCGGAGGCACGGCTGCCTCCAACTCGAATCTCGCGGGCGACTCGGCGGTGCGGACCACGCTCGACCGACTGACCCGCGTGACGTCGACCCCCGTGTCGGGCCTCACCGGCAAGTACAACATGCTCGCGTCGGTCGGCGTGGAGCTCACGCGAGACGGCACCCTCAGCCTCGACCGCAGCACGCTCCAGTCGGCGCTCGAAGACGACCCCGAGGCGGTCGCCAAGGTCTTCGTGGGCGACCCCGACAACAGCATCGACGGTGCGATGAGCGCGCTCATCACCGCCGTCGAGGGGCTCGCCGAGGGCAGCTCGGCCGTCATCAAGGTGCGGCAGGAGTCCTTCACCTCGCGCATCGAGGCGCTGCAGGAGGACCAGCTCCAGATAGAGCGGCGACTCGACTCCTACGAGACGCGCCTCCGCAAACAGTTCACCGACCTCGAGATCCTCATCAGTCAGATCAACGACCAGGGTTCTGCCCTCGCCGGTCTGGCCAACATCCCGACCGGAGGCGGCTGAGCCGCTCCGCCAAGCCTGAGCCCCCCTATGCTGAATCCCGCCATCAATCGCTACAAGTCGGTCCAGGTCAAGACGTCGTCCCCGGGGGACCTCTTGATGCTGCTCTTCGACGGTTGTTTCCGCTTTCTCAACGAGTCCATCGTGGCCATGGAGCGCGGCGACCGCGCCAAGGCTGGCGAGCGTCTCGATCGGGCCCACGCCATTCTCGGCGAGCTCACGTCGACGCTGCGCCACGAGATCTGGCCCGAACTCTGCGAGAACCTCGAAGGGGTCTATCTCTTCGCCATGGGCCACCTGGTCAAGGCGAACCTCGAGCAGGACGCGAGCATGGTGCGCGACGTCGTGACCATTCTCGAGCCCGTGCGCGATGGGTTCCGTGAGGCGGTGCGCCAGGTGAAGACAGGCGAAGCCAAGATGCCGTCGGGGGCCAAGCGATGAGCAGCGGAGTGCACCCCAAGATGGCGACGGACGACGCCGTGGCGCAGCTCGCGACGGCCCTCTCCATGACGCGCAAGCTACTCGCGAGCGACGTGACGCAGGAGGCGACCGAAGCGCTGGTGGCCACGCGGGCACTGTTGGTGCAGCGCGCACGCGAGCTCAGTCCTGAGGGATGGTCCGATGCAGCGCGGGTTCTGGTCGACCAGCTCGTAGACGCGGATCGTGAGCTCGTGCAGCGGCTCTGGGAACCGCGCCGTGACGCGTTCCGCTGGATGCGCGAGCGCAACGAAGCCGCGACCGAAGGGATGCCCCACCTCCGCCAACTCGACGCGGGCTGACCCGCCCCTAATCACAGCTGATGGGAGGCGCGGTGGAGCCGCAGTCGACCTCTTCGAGCGCGGTGCAGTCTTCGGCGATGCGCCAACACTCGAACTTGCCGCCTGGCTCTTCGGTGTCGGGGTCGAAGTCGAGCTGGCCCGAGGCGCCTTCGACGTCGATCGACGTGCCCTCGCGAAACGCCTGGATCGCGTTCTGCCAGCGTGACTGCTGGAGCGGCGTAGGCGTGCCCGTCGATACCTGTCGGAGGCCTCGTGCGATGGTCTCGCCAGAGACCGACGTCTCCTGCTCGGTCGCCCAAGCGATGCCGAGCAAGGTGAGGAACGCGGCGTCGTAGGCGTGGGCAGCGAAGGTGAACTGTGTCACGTCTTCGCCGGCGTTCTCGGCCGCGTAGCTGGCCCGGAACGCCTCGAAGGTGGGGCCGACGGGGAGCTGAGGCCGCGTTCCGCGAATGGCGGGAAAGCGGGTGGAGAGGGTACCCATCAGATCGATGGCCGCGCCGCTGTCGGACAGGAAGATCCCGGTGTCGTCGAAGCCCGGATTGGTGCCGGCCGCGTTGAGGAAGCGCTCGACGTGCTCGGACTGTGAAGACAGGAAGAGCACCTCCTCGACCCCGAGCGTGGCCGCCTGCGCGGTCACGTTCCCGATCTCTCCCTCTTCTCGGTACTGGATGACGATGACCGAGGTGGGCGTCTCGTTCTCCGTGCTCTTGAACTCCTCCTGGAACACGCGGGAGAGCTCGTCCCCATAGGGACCCACCTCGTTGACCACGGCCACGCTGGTAATGCCGCGGCCTATCATGTCGTCGGCGATGAGGCGGCCTTGTTCGGAATCGGGGGGCGCGGTGCGCCACAGCAAGCCCGGTTGTTCGTCGGTGGGGTTGGTGTTGTCCTGACCCGTGAGCACGGGGCTCGTGGCCGACGGGGAGATCACCATCACGCCAGCGCCGCGCACCGCGTTGAAGACGGCTTGCGTGTCGCCCGAGGAGGAGGGCCCGACGATGGCAGGAACGCCGAGCATGTCGACCAGCCACGTCGCGCTCGCGACGGCCGCTTCTTCGCGGGAGAGGGTGTCGAGCGAGGCGTCCTCACCCACGTTGCAGAAGACCATGCCCAGCTTGCGTTCGCCGAGCGCTCCGGCGTCGTTGGCCTGCAGCACCGCAAGGCGCGCCGCTTTCTCGCGGGCCTGCTGCGAGAGGTTGTTGCGGTCCATCAGATTGCCCACGACGACGAAGTCGGCGAGGTCTTCGCGCTCGAGGAGTCGATCCGGAAAGGTGGTGTCACAGCGTACCGTGAGGGTCGCGAGCTGGCAGATCTGATCGGCACAGATGCTGCCGAAGCCATTCAGGGTCCGACAGTCCTGGTTCTCGACGCACCCGAGCTCGGGCGCAGCGCATAGGCCCGAAGGGCTACAGGTGAAGCCGGCCCCGAAGACGGCAGCGCATCCCGCGTCATCGACACAGTCGCGTTGGTCGATCGAGGTGAGCGAGCAGCCTGCGATCGCGAGCGCCGCACCGACGCCGCTGAGCACGAAGAGAGGGCGCATCAGAACCTCACCCTCAGCCACCCTTCGCCACCTCCGTTGGGGCGCGGGCCAGCGGCGAAGGCGACGTCGGGAGATGCGGGGTCGTCGTTGCCCACGTCTTCGAGCAGGAGCATGAGCGCGCCGCCCACGACGGTGGCGGCTCCGATCCCGACCGCCACGTCGGCGCTGATCGAGAGCAAGCGGTCGCGGTCGAGCGCGCTCGCGGCGGCGTCCTGACAAAGATCGCCGTTGCAGAGGTCGCGGGCTTCGGAGCGAGCGGACAGGGCCAAGCCGCCGAGGATGGCGGCCGCGACGAGGCTCGTGCCGCCGACCCCGATGAGCGCATAGGCCGCGGGCCGCAGGGGGTGCTCTTCGGGGGCCGGTGCGTCGGGCACCGGGACGGGGGCAGGGACCGCGGGACAGCTCGCGGTGGCTTCGGCGGCGGCTTCGCGACGCGCCTCCTCGATCGCGGTGCGACGAGATCGTTCGACTTCGACCTTGGCTTCGGTGGCGGCCTTCATGCGCGCGTCGAGGTTGGCGATGCGGGCGTCGATGGTGGCGTACTGCGCCGCATCGGCCACCGTGCGGTAGCGGCCGAGGGCTGTCTTCGCTTCGATCAGCTTGCCCGCTCGCTCGTGGGCGTTGGCGATGTTGAAGAGCAGGACCGGGCGGCGACTCAACGCGAAGGCAGCTTCGAAGGCCTCGATCGCGGCGTCGTAGTTGCCCTCGTCGTAGCTCTGGTCGCCACGCCGGTAGAGCTCGAGCGCGCGACGCTCGTCGGGTGTGAGCTCCTCATCTGCGGGGGCGGGGGCAGGCTGCGCCGCGGCGGGTAGCGCGACCAAGAGCAGTGCGAGGCCACAAGCCGCGATGACGAGGGGCCTCATGCGCTCACTTCTCCCAGGGGTTGACGTTGTCGGACCCGGGGGCGGGCCATGCCGGGTCGGCCGGTGTCTTGGGACGAGGGGCAGGGGGCGCAGCCCCGGCCGGGCGCGTTTCGCCCTGAGGCTCGGCAGCCTCGGGCGCGACGCGCTCGGGCGCCTCGGGCTCACGGGGGAGGGGGGCCAGGCGCAGGGGCGACGGGGGCGGCGCGTCTCGGAAGTTGACCCTCGCTTCTTCGTAGCCGTCGAGCCGAGCCACCAGGTTGTGCAGCTTGCCGTCCTTGGGCAGCGCCATGGTCAGGGTGCCCTGACCGAGAACGGCGCCATCGAGCTCGATGGTGGCTTTGGCCGGCTCGACCTGGAGGGACACGACGTATTCAGCCGGCGCAGCGGGGGCGGCTGGCGTCGTGGTCGGGGCGGGCGCCGCAGGTCGCGTCACGAACCAACCCCAGAGGCCGACGAGTCCGAGCGCAGCGACGAGCGGTATCCATGGGAGCCGCCGCCCTTGTGACGAAGCGGGACGCTTGGGCTCGAGATCGAGCTCTGTATCCTGCACGCCGAGCGTGGTCGAGCCCGACCGGTGGGTGGGCGGGATCTCGTCGTCGTCGCTGGGGCTAGTGCTTCGCAGGCTCGGGCGCGGTGCGTCGTCTTCGTCGTCGATGCCGGGCAGGCTCGAGCTCTCGTCGACGCTGGGTAGGCCCCAGTCAGCGGTGGGGGCGGTGAGTCGTTCCCCGCTGTGCGCGGGAACGAGCGAGCTGCTGTCGTTGGCGCTGAACTCGGTCGTCCACAGCTCGCGGGTCACCGCGTTACCGAAGGGGAGGAGCGCGCGGCCAAAGGCGCCTACGTCCTCGAATCGATCCTCTGGACGATTGGAGAGGGCACACAGGAGCACGCTCTCGAGCCTGGGGTCGATGTCGGCCAGGCGATGACTGGGAGGGATGACCTCGCCGTTGGCGGCGTTGGTCAGCTGCTTGAGCACCGTACCTCCGCGGCGAGGGAGCCCACCGGTCACGGCGCGGTAGAGCACGGTGGCGAGGGCGTACTGGTCGGCTGTCTCGTCGGCGTCGTCTCCGCGGGCCTGCTCCGGCGCGAGATAGGCCGGCGTGCCGACCACGGTCTCGGGGAGGGTGAGCCGGGTCTCCTCTTCGTCGACGAGGCGGGAGATCCCGAAGTCGAGCACCTTGGCGTGGATGCGATGTTTGCCGACCTTGGCGAGGAAGATGTTGTCCGGCTTGAGGTCGCGGTGCACGACGCCCTGTCGGTGACCCGCCCAGACGGCCGCCAGGACCGGCACCATCACCTCGATGGCGGTTTCGATGTCGAGTCGCCGCTCGATGTCGAGCCGATCGCCGAGCGTTTCACCGTCGAGCAGCTCCATCACGAGGAAGGGCGTGCTCTCGACTTCCCCCACGTCGGTGACGTCGACGATGTTCGGATGCTCGACACGGGCTGCCCGCTCGCCCTCGCGAAGGAAGCGCTTTCGGATGCGCTCGTTCTCGGCGGCTTCGGCGCGAAGGACCTTGATCGCCACCCGCTTGCGCAGACCCAAGTGTTCAGCTTCGTACACCTCGGCCATGCCACCCCGGCGTATGAACCGGCGGATCTCGTACTGCCCGAACCGCTGACCGGCCCGGTATCGCGTACTTACGTCCGGAGCTGCCTCCCCCATCGTCAACCCGATCTTATTGTACGAGCGTGTTCAGAAAGCACGAAGGATCGTGGCGATCCAGCCTGCTTTCGACGCTTCAGGGGTCGTCGGCGAAGGTCGCCTGCACGATGGCCTGGGCCTCTTTCTGAATGGCTTCGAGGTGGCTCCGGCCGCGGAAGCTCTCGGCGTAAATCTTGTAAATCGCTTCGGTTCCCGACGGTCGGGCCGCGAACCAGCCGTTCTCGGTGGTCACCTTGAGGCCCCCGATGGGGGCGTCGTTGCCGGGGGCGGCGGTGAGCTTGGCCACGATGGGCTCGCCGGCGAGCTCTTGGGCCGTGACCTGGGCCGGAGACAGTTTTCCGAGCGCGGCCTTCTGCGCGTCGGTGGCGGGTGCATCCAGTCGCTCGTAGACCGGCTCACCATGGGTTGTGACCAGCGCTCGGTAGTGCTCGCCCGGGTCCTTGCCCGTCACCGCCGTGATCTCGGCCGCGAGCAGGTCGAGGATGATCCCGTCCTTGTCGGTGGTCCAGACGTCACCGTTCTTGCGCAGGAACGAAGCGCCCGCGCTCTCCTCTCCGCCGAAGCCGAGCGTGCCATCGTGCAGGCCCTCGACGAACCACTTGAAGCCCACCGGCACCTCCACGAGGCGGCGACCTCGGTGCTTGGCCACGCGATCGATCATACCGCTCGACACGAGCGTCTTGCCGACCGCGACCGCGTTGCCCCACCCGGGGCGATGGGTGAACAGGTAGTCGATGGCGACGGCCAGGTAGTGGTTGGGGTTCAGCAGGCCGTGACTGCGGGTGACGATCCCATGGCGGTCGTAGTCGGTGTCGTTGCCAAAGGCGATGTCGAAGCGGTCCTTGAGCCCGACGAGGCTCTCCATGGCGTAGGGCGACGAGCAGTCCATCCGGATCTTCCCGTCCTTGTCGAGCGTCATGAAGGAGAAGGTGGGATCCACCACGGGATTGATCACCTCGAGGTCGAGGCCGTAGCGCTCGACGATGGGAGCCCAGAAGGCGATGCCAGAGCCCCCCATCGGATCGACGCCGATCTCGAGGCCGGCGTTGGCGATGGCTTCGAGGTCGACGACCTGTGCGAGGTCGGCGACGTAGGGCCCGACGAAGTCGTGGCGGATCGTGCTCGTTTTGGCGCGGGCCGCATCGAGTGAGATCCGCCGCACGCCCTTCAGACCATCCTGCAGGAATCGGTTGGCCGCAGCTTCGACGGCTTTGGTGAT
>JAUHZF010000518.1 GCA_030426145.1 Polyangia bacterium | reverse complement strand
GTGGCGACGTAGCTCTGAAAGAAGCAGCCGTACTGGTATTTCACGTCGTCGAGCTGGGAGAAGATCGTGTGGGGGTTGGCGTTCCCGTCGCCCTCGAAGTGCACGACGATGCCGGTGAAAGCTTCGCCGCTGCGACTCTCGCGGTTGCCACTCGCGGGGAAGGTGGCCACGCCTTCGTTGCCGATGAGGGCCAGGGCCGCCTGCATGGCCCAGTGCGCGTCGCCGGCCTGTTGGGTGCCGTAACCGAGCGCCATCGCGTCGAAGACTTCGGGGTGCCAATAGAGATCGCCGGGGGCGACGGGGGTGTAGACGTGTCGGGCCGGGTGGCCCTCGAAGGGGTTGTGGGCGATGCGTGGTAGCGAGGGCAGGGCGTCACCGGCCTCCCACGCGTTCTGAAGGATGGCGAGTCCGGGGTGGAGGTAGCGGACGTCGTCACGGGCGATGCCGATGATGTCGGCGGCCACCGCGTCGACACCTCCGAACAGGATGCTCGTGTCCATGAAGTGGCTCCAGTGTCCACCCGCCCCCGTGGGGGCGACGATCTGCACCTTCGGCTCCACCGCGGCGAGGAGGTTGGTGTACTCCGCGCCCATCGACTGTCCCATGGCGCCGAGGCGGCTGAAGTCGAACTTGAAGGCGGCTTCGCCTGCGGGGAGGGTGGCGCCGGCGCAAGAGGCGAGCAGCTGGGGATCGATCGTGAGCTTCTCGAGGGCCTCGAGGAAGAGGCGCTGCTCGAAGGTGCCTTGCCGGAAGGTGTAAGAGAAGGCACCGGGGTTGGTGAGGTTGATGTAGTCGTAGGGCCCGGCCGAAGGCACCCGCTGTGGGTTGATGGGCATGGCCGCGCCGGCCGAGGCGATGCCGTGCTCGGCGAGGACGAAGGCCGGCCCCTCGCCCGCGCGCTCCATGCCCCCCATGCTCTCGATCTTGCCCCGGTCGATGAGCTGGGTGGACACACCCCCCGAGCCGTGGATGTAGAGCACGAAGGGATAGCCGCCGGCCGGCATCTCGACCTTGGGAATGGCGATGGCGACATCGACGGTCTCGGTGCTCTGCTGCTGCGGCACGCCGTCGACGACCTCGAAACGACCGTTGGTGGGGAAGGGCGGGGTGCCGACCTGGAAGGTGGGCATGGTGATGGTGCCGTGCAGCTCGCAGATGCGCGGGTTGTCACCATTGGCGAGCTGTAGGCCATCGATGCTCACGTCGTAGTCGTCCACGATGGCATCGCTCATGGTCTTGGTTTCGCCGACGACGTCGCCGGTGGTGAAGACCGTGGCGGCGGCCACGTCGTCGCGTGCGATGCCGAGGGTGTCGAGGGTCTCGTACATCGGCGTGTAGAGGGCGAGCAGCGCGTCGCCGCGATCGCCGCCGGGGGACACGCCGCGGGACAAGCCGAGGAGAGGCGCCGGGACCCCGAGCGGTTCGCCCGCCGCGTCGCCGAGGCCGCGGCGGATGACCACGGCGTAGGTGGTGTCGGGATCGAGCACGACGCCGGGGTAGGGACCCACGCCGAGCATGTGCTCGGCCACGAAGTCGTCGGGCCGCAGGGTGACGGCCCGCGCGGGAAAGACCTCGCCACGGCGCGGGGAGTCCGGGTCTACGTCGACGAGCAGGATGGAGTCGTCGGCGCTCCGGTAGAGGCCGCTCAGATCGAGCTCGGCAAGCGGGCCGTCGAAGCGGAAGTGCGCGACGGGGAGGACGGGGAAGCCGGGTCGGTCCATCGCGGCCTCGACGAGGGTCGCGACGGCGCTGTTGTCGGCGGGGAACGGGAAGCCGCGATAGTCGGGTTGCCCCCCCTCGAGCAGCCGCGCATCGGACGGGAAGGGAAAATCGTAGAAGGCTCCGTCGGCAGTGAAGTCGCCATCGACGGCGAAGCGCACCTGGAGCCCATCGATGCTCGTCACGTCTTCAGGGTCGTCGGGGTCGTCGGAGCATGCGAGGGCGAGGAAGACGACGGGGAGAGGAAGCAAGCCGCGGAAGCGCATGGGCACACCATACGGTCTGTCGCCCGATGTTCCACCTCGACATCGCACATGGTGTTCGGCAGTGAAGTTGACGCGTTGCGGCGTACTTTTGCGGGCCGGTGTTGAAATAAAACACTTGTGCGATTAGGGCCGCTGAACAACAGTCCTGTGTCGTCACGCGACGAGGGCGTCATCGCCGCGTCCCCGGAGCAGATCGAGGAGACACCATGTGGGAGCGGGTGAATGCGGCGTCCTTGGGGACGCTTGGGCTGCTGGTTGCCCTGACGGGTTGCAGCGACGGGCAGACCTTCAGCGCCGATGTACGCGCGGCCGGTGCGCGTGCGCCACTGACGGTGTCGTGTGAGGAGCTGGTCGACCCCATGCGGTGCCACCTTCCGTGGCCGTCGACCCAGTTCATGGTCGCCGACGAGACCACGGTGACCGGGCTGCGGGTGCAGGTCGACGACACTTCTTTCGAATACGACGACGAGCGGAGCTCGCTGGCACGGTCGGATGGCTTCTCGCGCGTGACCCCGATCCTGGTCGCGATGGAGGGCGAGCCTTCGGGACCCCTCACCGACGACGCGATGACGCTGCTGGTGTCCGAGCCAGGCCACCCCGATTTCGCGCAACCCGTGCCCTTGCGGGTGGAGGGCGTGACCGACGAGGGCCTCTTCGACGTGGTGGAGACCTTTGTGGTGGGCTTCCCCCGCCGGCCCCTCGCGGCCAATACGGCGCACGTGGCGGTGGCCTTCGTGGGCGACGGGCTCGAGGCGAGCCGGGGGACGAAGGTGGCGCTCGGGCTCGAAGAGCCAGCGAGTCAGGCCGAGGCCGATTTGTGGGGCTACCACGGCCCGACACGGGAGGTCCTGACCGCGGCGGGGATCGATCCGAGCCGCGTGGCGCGGGTATGGGACTTCGTGACCCGAAGCCAGGAGGCGGCGCTGGCACCGGTGCGGGCCATGCGCGAGGCGGCGATCGCGGCGGTAGCGGACGCGGAGGTCGTCATCGACCAGGTCGAGGTGGCGCCCAAACCCGGCGCGGCGATGATCGTGCAGGGAAGACTGACCGGGCTACCGAGCTTCATCGACGAGGACCCCGCGCGTAAGGGCGCCTGGGTGCCCGACGCGAACGGCATGCCGGTGGTGCAGGGAAAGCGAGACGCTCCCTTCCGGGTGCTCGTTCCAGAGGGAACGGGCGACTACCGGGTGGTGATGTTCGGCCACGGCATGGGGGGCAATTTCCGCGATGGAACTTTCGACGAGGAGCTCGGAGAAGGTGGCGTAGGCAAGCTCGGGATCCAGTTCTACGGCTGGGGTGACGACACCCTCGACACCCTCGGTGGCATCGTGACCCCCGCGGCGGGGTCGGACGGCGCAGCCACGGGCCTGATGCAGGCCTTCGCCGACGGTGGTGCGATCCAGGTCGCGCTCGAGGGCAAGATCGCCGACGCCCTGGCCGCGGACGACATCGGCGGCGTCGCCAATCCGGCGGTCGGCCGCCGATGCGACGTGACGATCCGCAGTTGGGCGGGTGGTTCGCTCGGCGGCACCATGGGGCTCACCTTCACGAGCGCCGACCCGACCATGCGCTACGCGGTGCTCAACGTGCCGGGCGCCGCGTGGACCCACTTCATCGCGTCGTCGCTCTTCTTCGCGCCACTCAGCGGGATCTTGGAGATCAGTCTCGGCAGCGAGGGTGACGTGCTCCTGGCGATGGCGATGACGCAGACCAACTTCGACGCCGTGGACGGCGCCGTCTGGTCGGCCGAGCTCGCCGACGCGCCGAGCGTGTTCCTCATCCAGGAGAGCATCGGTGACCCCATCCTGCCGAACATCGGCACCGAGATGGTGGCCATGGCCACTGGCGCACAGTTCGTGGGCCAGCCCATCGAGCCCTTCGGCGACCTCCCCCAACAGACGATGATGAGCGAAGCCACCGGCATCACCCAGTTCAAGGTCGACGGTGACGACCTCGACGTGCACGGCTTCGGCGGCCGCTCAGGCCCAGGCGGCGAGGCCGCCCGCGAACAGATCCGCCACTTCCTCGACACCGCCTTTGCCGGCGAAGCCGAGATCATCACGCCCACCGGCTGTCCGGGGGGACTGTGTAACTTCTCCCAGGAGTAGATCCGGCTTCGAGGAACCTCGACCCTCGACCTCGACCTCGACCTCGACCTCGACCTCGACCTCGACCTCGAACCTCGAACCTCGAACCTCGAACCTCGAACCTCGAACCTCGAACCTCGAACCTCGAACCCGCGGGGCCGACCGCTTGGTGCTTTTTCCGCACTTGGGCGAGGGGCGTTGTAGAGTCTGGCGGTCATGAAGCTCGGGGCGTGCACGTTGGCTTTGGGAGCAGTGGTGGCGCTGGCGGCGGTGCCGGCCGGAGGGCAGGACGATCCCTGCGCGCGCTGCAAGGACACCGTCGCGGCCTGGGATTGGAAGGCCAACGGCTACGCCCTCGGAGAAGATGCGGAGGCAGCACTCGCGTCGGCGCGTGATGGCGCGACCGAGAGCGCATGCAAGACCGCCTACGGCTACCTGAAAGCCGATCTGAAGTGCCGCGGTGCGTGTCAGGCCGACCCGGCCGGAGCGACCCAAGACTGCGAGCCCGCCAAGGAGCCGCTGTGCCAGCAGGGGAGCCACGAGAAGAATCCCGGCATGTGGACTTTCGTCTGCCGCAAGACGCGCGAGAAGGGCGAGACGTGCGATGCCGAGCGTGCCAAGACCCACCCCAACTACGCCATGTGCGACGTGAGCGTGAAGGCCCAGAAGCGGCTCTCGTGCCGGCACCCCGAGTGCGGAGGCTGAGGGCGGCGTGCTCGCCTTTTGGCCCGAAGTGATCCGCTCGCTCTTCGACGCGCTGAATCCCAGCGTCGTCGTCGAGGTCGGCAGCGAGCACGGCAAGACCCTCGAGCGTGTGCTCGGCTGGGCCGCACAACACGACGCCGTCGTGCACAGCGTCGACCCCGCCCCGCGTTACGACGTCGACGCATGGAAAGCGAAGCACCCCCAGCTGCGCGTGCACGAGCTGCCGAGCCTCGTCGCGCTCAGCGCCATCGGCGCCATGGACGTCGTGCTCATCGATGGCGACCACAACTACTTCACCGTGCACGGCGAGCTCGAGCTCATCGAGACCTGCCACCGCCAGCTCGACATGCCGCTTCCCACCATCCTGCTCCACGACGTGGGGTGGCCCTACGGGCGACGTGACCTCTACTACGACCCCAAGCGGATCCCGCCCGAGCATCGCCATCCCTTCGCCCAGGGCGGCGTTCACCCCACCGAGAAGGGGCTCGTAGCCCACGGCATCAACGGCCACCTCTGGCATGCGCGCGATGAGGGCGGTCCCAAGAACGGCGTGCTCACCGCGGTCGAGGACTACTTGAAGAACACCCGCGAGACCTTCCTCTTCGCCAAGGTGCCCGCGGTCTACGGGCTCGG
>JAUHZF010000110.1 GCA_030426145.1 Polyangia bacterium | reverse complement strand
CGGGCCACCGCGGTCGGAGGCAAGCTGAAGTGGGGCGTCGACATCTTCTTGCAGCGCACCACGCAGGAGATCGAGCGTCGTCGTGCGGAGGGGAAGCCCGCCCCCACCGTGTCGCCGATCCAACGCGAGCGCGAGCTCGAGGTGAAGGGTTTCATCGACCTCGGCGGAGAGACGGCGATGGTCCTCACGGGTCACTGGACGATGGCGGTCGACGTGCGCGACCGCATGCTGCTGCGGCGGGCCGAGCGGTGGCGAGGTCACTTCGTGGTCATCCCGGCCACGGGGCGCCTGCTTCACGCCGCGCTCGTGGGACGAAGCCTGCAAGAGATGGAGCTCGAGTCGAGAGACCGCAACGAAAGCGAGGGTCGAGGCGAGATCGAGCTGCGCTTGGTCGAGGCCTGTGATGGGCCCACCCTCCCCGTCATACCCGCGCTGAAGGCCGGTTCCCTCTGAGGCGTACCGGGCCCCTTCCTTGCGCGTTCGGCTCCGATCGCCAATGAAGGTGTTTGAACATGACTCGACCCGGTTGTAGGCTGCGCCCGCCCGAGAGGACCCACCGGGATCTTTAGGATCATGCTCACGGCTGTGCTGTTCGGCTTCGTCCTCGGCGCACTGGGCTCGATCCCGGTGGCCGGACCGATTTCCGCGCTCGTCATCGCGCGCGGAATCCAGGGCCGTTTCAAAGCGGGGGCCTTCATCGCGCTCGGTGGCGGGACCGTCGAAGCCATCTACTGCTTCCTCGCCTTCTGGGGTTTCTCCCAGTTCCTCGAGGACCACCCCATCATCGAGCCCATCTCGCGGGGTGTGAGCGCGCTCGTGCTGCTCATCCTCGGCATCGTCTTCATTCGTAAGAAGCACGAAGACGGGCCCAACGAAGCCACCAGTCGACGCCTGCGCGACAGCAAGCGCAGCAGCTTCTTCCTCGGCGCCTGGGTCTGCGCCATCAACCCGACCGTCATCGCGGGCTGGTCCGCGGTGGTGACCACCGTCTACTCGAGCGGCGCCGTCGAGTTCACCAGTCGGCAGGCCCTTCCATTCGCGATCGGGGTCGCCCTCGGCATCACCAGCTGGTTCTGGGGCCTCTTGGCCGTCATCCGCCGCAACCGGGAGCGCTTCTCGGGCAACACCCTCACCAAGGTGCTCAACGCGGTGGGCATGCTCCTCGTGGTCTTGGCGTGCTGGTTTGCCTACCGCTTCGTCGACTACTTCGTGCACCCGCCCGACATCGCCCGGCTCGCCCGGCTCGCGCTCACCCGAAGCCACGCAGTCTGGGCGATGGCGCCAGCTTGACGCTGCGGGTGGCGACGAAGGTGGCGATGCGCTCGTCGAGCGCCTTCCCGTCTCCCCAACGGTCCTCGAAGAGGTCGATGAGGGCCAGCCCCGCGTCGAGCTGTCCGCCGATCTGATCCGTGAGGGTGTGCCCGAAACACAGCGGCTCGTTCTGAGCCATGAACGCTTCGAGCTTCGCCGTGGGGAGCTGGTCGGGGTCGGCGTAGGGCAGCTTGTAGCGCACGACGAACTCGCCCTTGTTCAGCGCGTCGTCGTCGAACAGGAAGTAGTGCGGATGAACAAACCCGGCGAGCATCGTGCCGCCTGGCCTCAAGACCCGCGCCGCCTCGCGCCACACCGGGCGCACATCCTGCACGAAGATGTTCGACACGGGATGGAACACGAGGTCGAAGCTCTCGTCGTCGAAGGCGCTGAGGTCGGCCATGTCGCCCTGAATCGTTCGAAGGTCGAGGCCCTCCCGGTCGGCCACGAGCCGGTCTTGTCCGAGCTGACCCTCCGAGGCGTCGAAGACCGTGACCCGCGCGCCCGCAGCCGCGAAGAGTGGCCCTTGCTGGCCCCCCGCGCTGGCGAGCGCCAACACGTCGATCCCCTCGAGTGAGGGCGGGAACCAGCGCCGCGGCACGGATCGGATCGGCGTGAGCACGACGTCGAGCTCTCCTCGCCTCGCCCGCGACACGGCATCGGCGTCGACGGGCACGGTCCAACGGTTTTCGATCTCGACGCAGTGGTTCCACGCGCGGCGGTTGTAGTCACTCACATCCACGGGACAGCTCTCCTCGCTCGGGTCGGCGCGCCAGCTTCCTGTCCGTGGGGACAAAGCCATGTCGCGCGGCCCTACGACCGGTTACCATGAAGCAGCCACCGAGGCCTTGGCGTCCTTGCGACGCCGGTCAGCGATGCCCCGTCAGGTCAGTGTCGATGAGGACCCACGCGGTCCACACCCAGAGAGAAGGCAACTCGGGGGAGTGCCATAACGAGAAAGATAGAAAGAGAGAGAGCAGAGTAGATGTCGAGCAAGCTCTTCGTGGGTGGTCTGAGCTGGGGCACAGACGACCAAGGGCTACGATCCGCTTTCGAGCGATTCGGTGAGGTGAGAGAAGCGAAGGTGATCCTCGATCGCGAGACCGGACGGTCCCGCGGCTTCGGGTTCGTCACCTTCGTCGAAGCAGAGTCCGCGCAGACCGCCATATCCGAGATGGACGGGGCCGAAGTGGATGGTCGCCGGATTCGAGTCAACGAGGCCCAAGAACGCGCTCCGCGCCGCGCTGGCGGTGGCGGCGGCGGTCGCGGTTTCGACCGCGGCGGTGGCAGCGGCGGCGGCGGTTTCGACCGCGGCGGTGGCGGCGGCGGCGGCGGCGGTTTCGACCGTGGCGGCGGCGGCGGCGGTGGCGGTGGCGGTGGTGGTTTCCCACCCCGTGACGGCGGCGGCGGCGGCGGCGGTGGCGGCGGAGGTCGTGGCCGTGGTCGCGGAAAACGAGGCGGCGGCCGAGGCGGCGGTTTCGACCGTGGCGGCGGCGGTGGCTTCGATGGCGGCGGCCGAGGTGGCGGTTTCGACGACAGTCGAGGGCGTGGCGGTCGACGCAAGCGCGGCGGCGGCGGTAGCGATCGCGTCGACAAGTACGGCGACGACGATTGGTGATCCCCGACCGGTCACCATGAACGAGGGGCCGACTTCGTCTCGACGGAGTCGGCCCTGCGCGTTTTGTCGTCGCGCATCGTGTCCACGCTATTTGGGCGGGCGCATCTCGGCGGGGTCGACCTCGACGTTCTTCTCGTACGCACCGAAGCGGATCTGGCTCTGGTCGCCGCCCTTCTCGTGGATGGCGAGCCGTTCGACGACGGCGTCCTTGCCCAGGCGAACCGCCATGCTGAGGCGATCGATGTGCTTCTTGACGTCCTTGCCCTTGGGCTTGGCCGTGAGCGTCGCCACGTCACCTTCTTTTGCCACGGAGATGTCGTAGCGGCTTCGCAGCTGGCGCGGGTCTCCGCCGATCATCACCAACAGATCGGACAGGACGGACGCAAAACGACCGGCCGCGGCTTTGCCGACCTTGGTCACGCCGTCCTCGTTACGCATCGCGAGGCCTTCCGGTCCGATCCAGTAGGTGACCTCGTCGGGGGGGAAGAGGTCCCAGCGCAGTCGGTCCGGGGTGACGATGGTCAGTCGACCCTTACTCTTCACCTCGGAGGCGAGGAGGCCGATGATTCGCTTCTGCGCGAAGGGCACGCGCAGGGTCTTCAGGCCCTTCCGGGCCTCGGCGATGCGGCCGAGCACCTCGTCCACCTGGTCGGCGGCTGCGGGCTGTGCCCAGCTTCCAGTGAGCGCGAGCGCGGACGCGGCCAGCCAGGTACGACGACGGAGACGTTGCATGGTGAAGAAGGAACCCCCTTGGTCATAACGGGGGATGGAGGCGACGAGCAGCCTCCTGGCAGGGTTTCGACGTTGTTGAGGTGTCGTTCTAGCCGAGGCCCCATCGCGTGGCGGCCACGGTTCGAAGCACCCGCGACACGATGCGTGCGGGGTCCTTTACGGCATCGAAGTGGGAGATGCGCTCGTCCTCGGGGGGGTAGATGACCTCGATCGGTAGCTCGACGATGGGCACCTGCGCCGCCACCGCACGAAGCAGGATCTCGGCCTCGTAGCCGTAGCCCGTCTCCACCCCGCCGAGCGCGAGGGTTTTTGCGATGGGGTAGCGCCGCAGTCCGCACTGTGTGTCGCGAAGGGTCCTTCCGGCAAAACCCGAGAGCACGAGATTCGAGAAGCGGTTCGAGAGCTGGTTGGCCCGCGGGGCACCCGCTCCTGCGAGGTCGCGCACTCCGATGAGAAGCGCCTCGGGATCGGCGCAGGCTTCGTGAATGCGGAGCGCCTCACGTGGCGGGTGCTGGCCGTCGCCGTCGATGGTCATCGCGAGCGCGTAGCCGCGTGCGGCGGCAGCCCGGAGTCCGGTCCGGATGGCGGCGCCCTTCCCCTCGTTGACCCGGTGACGAACCACCACGGCGCCCGCCTCCCGAGCGACGCGGCCGGTGCCGTCGGTCGAGCCATCGTCGATGACGAGCACCCCCTCAGGCTCGGGCCACCAGCGTTTGAGCTCACGCACCACCTCGCCCACCACGGGCGCCACCTGGTAGGCCGGGACGAGGGCGGCCGTCCTCTGGCTCATGCCGCTTCCCCGGAAAGGATGCGACGGGGCGCCAGGGTCGTTATGACGAAGTCATGGTCCTCGACGCCAGTGAGCCCTTCCGTCGTCGCGCCAAGGCGCTCATGCGCAAGCGTTTCCGCAGCCACCGACGTGGTCTTCCGTCGCGCGCCGCGGCGCAACGATCCGCACGCATCGTCGAGCGGTTGCTCGGTTTGGAAGCGGTCTCGAACGCCAGCTCGATCGCATCCTTCTGGCCGATGCTCGCGCGCAAGGAAGTCGACCTGCGCGCGGCCGACGTCGCGTGGCGCGAAGCCGGCAAGGCGGTGCTCTACCCGCGCATCCACGACGAGGGGCCCATGACCTGGCACGCCATCGAGCGAGATGAAGACTTCGAGCAGCACCCGATGGGCTTCAGGCAGCCCACGACGGCCGAAGCACCTGCCCCCGGGCTCATCGTGGTGCCCGGCATCGCATTCGACCCGCGGGGCCATCGCATCGGCTACGGGGGCGGCTTCTACGATCGAACGCTCGCCGCCCACCCCGAGGTACCGACGGTAGGGGTGGCCTATCACTTTCAGCTCGCAGGCGACCTGCCCGACACGCCCGGTGACGTGCCCGTCGACATGATCGTCACCGACGAGGACGTCCTGAAGACGCCCGGCCGCTGAATCAGTCCTTCTTGTCGGTCTTCTTGGCGGCCTTCTTGGCACCGCCCGAAGACTGAGCCTGCTGGGCGGCCTGGTTCTGGCGCCACAGCTCGAGCTTCTTGGTGCGGCGGGCTTTCTGACGGCGGCGGAGCGTGGAGTTCTGCGGCATGGGACCGAAGCGACTAGCACAAGCCTCGGCCCAGGGCGACCGCCTTGGTGCCAGCCGTGCTCCCTCAGCCCAAAACTTCGGCCTCAGTGAACGTAGGTGCAACACTTACATCTGCCTATGTTACAGCCGAACGTCAGGAACCGTCGAGCGGGCTTCCGCCTCGATACCTTCGTCGCCGCCCGCGCCTATCGTGATGGCTACGCCCTTCGGGCCAAAGTCGTCGACATCTCGGCCACCGGGGCCCTCATCCGGCTCCAAGCCAATGGAAGCCTACCCCTCGTGCAGCGGCTCGAGCTCGAGCTCGAGAGCACCACCCTGTGCACCCTCGCCCGCACGGTCTGGCAGCGAGACGACGTCTGCGCGGTTCGGTTCATCGGTCTCTCGGATGTAGACCGGCTCAACATCGCCGAACACCTCGATGCGGTTGACCGGCACCGAAGAATACACTGATTCCGAGTGATTATGGCGAGTGTGTCAGATCTGGCACACTTCGCGATGAACATGATCGCGGCGCCAGGTGGCTCAATCGTGCGCACGCCCTAAGTGCGCGACACACTTGTGCCGAGGGCGTGGCACAGGATGTGTAACAACGGGTGATGAAGACAGTCGGGTTGACCTTCCTTGTCTTGACTTCATTTCCTCGATTCCCTGGACGCGCGCGTCCCGTCGTAGTTTTCCCAAGTTCCTACGGCGGGGCGTGCGCGGACGCTTCAGGGGCACGCCACGAGGTCGACCCCGCCGAAGAAGGTGGCGACCATCGCGTCCCAAGCCTCGGCATTCTCGGGCGGGCCGCACTTGAAGGGCCGCGGAGAAACGCGCGCTGTTTTCAGCTTTTGGCGATGCTCGCGGTAGTACCGGAGGGCGAGCTCGGCCGCGTACTCCCCCACGCCGTTTCCGGGCTGGAACGCGTAGAAAGTGCCGCCGCGCACCATCGTGGTTCCCGGTGCGTAGGGCCTGAGGCACGGGGTCGAGAGCTTTCCCCCCGTGGTGCAGCGCGCCACGATGCGGTCGAAGATCGGCCCCAGCGCGGCTTCGGACCACCCCCCGTGGGCGGCGTCGTTGAGGTGGAAGATCTCGTGGAACATCGTCTCCCTCACCGCCTTCTCACCGCGATGGAGAGAGCCGTTCACGTTGTACGCGACGCGCCAGCCCACGGCGTAGGCGCTCGGTGTCGTGCGTCGGACCGACCGGAAGAAGGCGAGCTCGAGCGGCGCGAAGCGGTAGCCCATCGGATCCGCGGAGAGCTCCTGCAAGGCGCCGAAGAACCAGG
Organism: Polyangia bacterium; assembly: GCA_030426145.1. GTDB lineage: Bacteria > Myxococcota_A > Polyangia > Polyangiales > Polyangiaceae > JAPYTK01. The sequence continues at coordinate 19,008 of JAUHZF010000110.1, read as the reverse complement.
TGAAGTCCTCGAGGCTGGCCGCGACCCAGCGGAGGTGCCGGAGGTGTTTCCCGACCGGACGCTCGGGCACCAGCGTGATCTCACCCCGCCAGCCGCCGTCCATCACCCGGCCGGGTTCGAGCCCCGTCACGCTCCCGGTTCGGTCGTAGATGGAGAGCACCACCTCCGCCGCGTCGGGGGCGTCGCGGTAGGCGGCCTCGAGGGAGCAGCGCACGGGATCGGGGGCGTTGCGGCAGGCGGTGAGGTCGAGCCCTTCGCGGGCGAGAAGCGCCTGGGCTGCATCGGCGCTCACCTGCGGGGGCGTAGGCGCCGGGCGCGCAGTCGTAGGCGCGGCGGTGGGTTGGGGGCTCGCCGACGCAGCAGGCTTGGGCCGCGAGGAGGGCAAGGGCGGCGCCCCACGCTCTTTTTCGGTGGAGGCAGCCGAGCAGGCCGAGGTCAGGCCCAGGGAGAGGCTCAGTGAAAGACCCAGGGAGAGACCCAGCGCGAGACGCCGGGCGAAGGGGAGGCCACGAGGAGGTTTCCGCGCGGTGGGGGCTCGGTCTAGACTGGGGCTCATGCTGAAGAAGCTCGACCGCGAAGAGCGTATGCGACTGATGAAGTTCGTCTGCTCCTTCGCCTGGGCCGACCTCGAGGTCCAAGACGAGGAGCGTACGTTCGTAAAACGGATGATGCGACGACTCGATCTGGACGAGTCGGATCAGAAGCAGGTTCAAGCCTGGCTTCAGGTGCCGCCACCGCCGGAGGAGGTCGACCCCAGCCAGGTGCCGCCGGAGCACCGCAAGCTGTTCCTGGAGACCGTGCGGGGCCTCGTCGCGGCCGACAAGGTCGTGGATCCCGAAGAGCGCGAGAACCTCGCCCTCTTCGAGCAGCTCCTGCGCTGACGTGCTTCAGTGCCGAACGGCGGCGACCTCCGCGACGCCTTCGTTGACCCGCAGATGCACCTCGAGCGGGCGCGGCAGGTCGATGTGCTGCCGTTGCGCCCGGATCTCCATCACCAAGTAGTCGTGCTTCAGCGCTTCCGCAGAGAGCCATAGCGGAGTGATGGCGCTGAGGGCGAAGGTCGTGGTCTCCGGCACGACCGTCGCCCCGTCCCGATCGACGACGCGCCACCGATAGGTGCGCTCGACCGGCGGCAAGAAGCCGCTGACGATGGCGAGGTCACGCAGGAGGACCTGAGCTCGCCCGCCAGGCCGCTTCCACACCGTGACCACCTCACACGGCGTCGTCAGGTCGAAGCCCCACGCCACCACGTCGGCCCGGCGTCGATCGAGGCGTTCGCGCAGCCACCTCGTGGCCTCCTTGGGGAGCTCGCCCGCGTCGAGGGCACGCTTGAGGGTCTGGTCAGGCACCGCGGCGACCCGCTTCGCCATCCAGTAGCGATCGGGGGGCTGCACCCGGTCGTGGGGCTCGAAGGGAGGACCGACCGGGTAGCTCTGGGGATCGACGTGCTCGGCGAAGAGTCCCGACGAAGCATGGGGGGCCGACGGAAGGATGCCGGGGGGCTTGGGGGAGAGGCCGAGGGTGAAGACGCGGAAGAAGAAGTTGCTCTCCTCGCGGTCCGGATTCCGGGCAAAGCGCTCTGCTGCTTCGAAGTGGTCGACGCCCAGCGCGCCCCCGAGCCCCACGATGAAGTGCTGCACGTGGCCCTTCCCGTCCTCGCCCACGTAGGCATCGCGCAGCATGCGAGGTTTGATCTGTCCGATCTGTAGCCATGCCGCCATGACCCGGATCGCGCGCAGCGACCGGCGGTTGACGTGCACGATGCGGTCGTTGGGATCGTCCTCCCGCGTCGATGCGATGGGCGTGGGGCCGAGGTCGACCCCGATCGGCCACTGCATGGCGGCCACGCGCCTCCCTTCACCGTCGCGCACCACGTGGACCTCGGGCGTGCGGTAGCCGAGGGCGTGCACGAGCCGGCTCGCGATCGCCATCGTCCCCGTCGTCTGACCCAAGCGACCCTGGGCGTCGTAGATGAGCTCGTAGGGCACCCCACGCGCATCCTCGATGGTCACCGCGTCGTCGCGGCCCGACGGGGATTCGCCGCCGAGGTGGAGGGTCCACGGGGCCACGGGCGGACCTTGGGGGGCGTAGGTCGTGAGCGCCTGGTCGTCGTGGAACCAGCTCGAGACGGGGACCTCGTCGAGCACGTTGACGTCGGCCGCGTCGGGCACCCGTCGTGGGTCCATCGTTTTGACCAGCTCGCGCCGGACGTAGATGTCGGCGTCGTAGAGCTCGGAGATGAACACCCGGACCTCGGGTTGGGGGATGGGGCGATCGTCCCCCGCCTCCAAGACTGGCGGCCGGTCCGCGTAGACGGTCGGCATCGTCGCGCACGCCGCGAGCGCGAGCAGACCGAGGAGGCTGGGGATGCGGAGGTTCATTCGCGGTGCTGACGGTCGCCGAAGCCGTCGGGCGCGCCGAGCGAGAAGAGCACGCGTGCTCCCTCGGGGCTGCCCGACAGCGAGATGCTGGCGATGGTGGCGGTGGTGCTGAAGATGTCGAGCCCGAATCCGGCCGCGTAACGCATGGCTTTGATCTGCTCGAAGTTGAAGTCGCTGATCCCGGGGGCGACGGTGGCGAGGTCGACGAAGGCGCGCGCGTTCATGAACCCGGTGAGGTACCAGCTGTAGTCGACCCCGCCCACGATCGAGAGATCGTCTCGGCGGGTGTCGAGACCGCGGAAGTCGGGCTGTCGAGGAAGCTCGTAGAAGGGGATGGGGAGCTCGTTGAGTCGCACGATCCGGTCGATGACGATGCGGGGCGACAGGATGTTCGTGCGCCGGTAGATGGGGACGAAGCCCTGCAAGCGCCACCCGAGACGGAGAAAGCTCATCTTCTCCCGCGTGAAGGAGCGCGCCGCGCCGCTGTAGACCTCCATCAACACGCCGGGTACGGGTCGGCCGCGGGTGGTCCGGGTGTCGAGACGCGCGGCCATCTCGCCGTAGCCGATCCAAGGATCGACGGGCTCGAAGCCGTAGATCGAGCCGGGCCCGAAGACCTCCGACAGACCCCGTGAGCCTACGTCGTTGGTGTTCTGGATCTGTCGCCGCTGAAGGCTGGCCGAGAGGTAGACCTCGATGGGGTCGGCCAGGCGCAGACCGAACGAGCCCAGGTAGCGGACCCGCCGCTCTTTGTAGAGGCCGATGCGTTCCTGGCTGTTGAAGTCGTTGCGCGGGTCGCGCGCCGGCGTGAGCCCCACACCGCGGTACTCCCGTTGGCTCGCGAGCTCGTAGAAGCCCTCGACCGAGATCGCCACCGGGAGCGGGCCCGGAATGTCGAACACCGCCCGCGACTCGACGACCACGTCGTTGACGCCGCCGAAGCCGAACCGTTGCTGTGTGGTGACGTAGCGCGACGAGCTCACCATGCGGAGACCGATGCTGAACGGGGCGCCCGTCTCGGCGAACAAGGTGGGGAAGACGAAGAACTCGCCGCCCTCGGGGATGCCGAGGAGTCGCTTGTAGCGGGGCACCAGCTGCTCGTTCGCGACCAGGTTGGCGGCCGCTTGGGTGCCGCGGAAGAGGTAGTCGACCACGTTGCGCGGCACGAACAGGAGCACGTTGCCGATGTCCCGCGCGGCGTCTCCCGAGCGCACGCCCTCGCGCTCGACCGGGGAATGGGTGACCTCGTCGTCGTCTTCGATGGGCTCGGGGATCTTCAGGGGATCGGGCTCGCCCTCCACCTCCGGATCCGGGCTTGGGACCGGTTCCGGAGCGGCCTCGGCCAGGCCGGCGGTGAGCACGGTGAGCAGCGCGAGGCCCACCGCGAGGAGGAGGGCGTGCACCGCGGACGTCTATCCCGGGCGGCGGGTGGCGACCACTGCTCACGACGCGGCTTGCCGTTGGCCCGCCGAGCCCCTACCTTTTCCCGTCACCGCCCTTCGGCGGTTCGGAGACGACGATGGCAGGCAAGAACGTACACAGTTTGGATGAGGCCAATTTCGAGGCCGAGGTAATCAACCACGCGGGCAAGGTGCTCGTGGACTTCTCCGCGACGTGGTGTGGGCCCTGCAAGGTGCTCGCTCCCATCGTGGGCAAGCTCGCCGACGAGTTCGAGGGCACCCTCAAGGTGTGTGAGGTCGACATCGACCGCGCGCCTCGGCTGGCCCAGAAGTACGGCGTCGCGAGCGTGCCGACGGTGATGGTCTTCGAGGGCGGCGAGAAGAAGGGCACCATCGTGGGCGTGGCCAAGCGCGACAAGCTGGTCAAGCTCGCCGGTCTCTGAGCAAGCCCACTTTCCTGAGGGGGACGCCGTCGTGCGTCCCCTTCGCATTTTGTGTCAGCCGAGCCGGCCCGATGTGGCGGCTCGGATCCGCTCGGCGAGGCGGGTGCGGCGCTCTTCGCGTCGGGTTTCGCCGAGGGCGATTCCGAGCGCCCGCGGGTCGGCGACCAGCACCACCAAGCGCTTCCCGCGGGTCACGCCGGTGTAGATCAGGTTGCGCGACAGCATCACGAAGTGCTGCGTGAGGATCGGGATGACCACCGCCGGGTACTCCGAGCCCTGGCTCTTGTGGATGCTGGTCGCGTAGGCGAGCGTCAGCTCGTCGAGGTCGCTCTCGCCGTAGTCGACGGTGCGTCCATCGAAGCTCACCGCGAGCTTGCGCTCTGCCGCGTCGACGTGGTCCACCCGGCCGATGTCGCCGTTGAAGACGTCCTTGTCGTAGTTGTTGCGGAGCTGCATCACCTTGTCGCCCTCGCGCAAGAGCCGCCCGCCACGCTTCACTTCGGGGCCGACCGGGTTGAGCGCGTGCTGCAGCCGCTCGTTGATCGCGATGGCCCCGGCCGCGCCCTTCTGCATCGGGGTGAGGATCTGCACGTCGCGTAGGGGATCGAGCCCGAAGCCCTTGGGGATGCGCTCGGTGACGAGGTGCTCGATGAGGCCCACCGCCTTCTCGGCGTCACGTCGCTCGATGATGTAGAACTCCGCGTCGGACGCCTTGCTGCCCTCGGGCATCTCACCCGCGTGGATGCGGTGGGCGTTCTCGACGATGCCGCTGCCCTCGGCCTGGCGGAAGATCTTGCTGAGGCGCACCGTGGCCACGCGCTCGGAGGCGATGAGGTCGCGCAGCACCGCGCCCGGTCCCACGCTCGGCAGCTGATCGACGTCGCCCACGAGCACCACCCTCGCGTGGCCTGGGATGGCATCGAAGAGCGACTCGGCGAGCTCGACCGCCACCATCGACGTCTCGTCGATGACGACCGCGTCGGCCTCGAGGGGGTTGTGCCGGTTGCGCTGGAACTGACCCCCCTTGGGTTCGAACTCGAGCAGGCGGTGAATGGTCTTGGCGTCGCGGCCGGTCGCCTCGCTCATGCGCTTGGCCGCGCGGCCGGTGGGTGCAGCGAGCTGGACCTTGGCCCGCGCCACGTCGAAGAGGGCCAGCACCGCCCGCACCACCGTCGTCTTGCCCACGCCAGGGCCGCCGGTGATCACGACCACCTTGTGCTTGGCCACCGCGGCGACGGCATCGCGCTGCTCGGGCGCGAGGGTCAGTCCGGTGCGCCGCTCGAAGTCGGCGATGGCGCGGTCGACCTCGTCCAGCTTCTCGGGGCCCGTCGCCAGCGAGGCCACCCGCTCGGCGACGTGGCGCTCGGCGTCGAGCAGCTCGGGCGTGTAGACCGCTTCGGCCGCCCCGTCGGGGGAGCCGAGCAGGCCCGCCCGCTCCACCACCACGCGACCCTCGGCCTCGAGGGTCGCGATGGCGTCTTCGACGAGATCGGGACCACTGCTCAAGAGCGCACAGGCGCGCTCGACGAGCAGGTCGTGCGGCGCGAAGACGTCGCCGCCCGAAGCGACGTCGTGAAGGGTCTGCAGCACGCCGGCCTGGGCTCGCTCTGGGCTGTCGGCCCCCACGCCGATGCTGCGTGCGATCTGGTCAGCGGTGGCGAAGCCGATCCCCCACACGTCGAGGGCGAGGCGGTAGGGCGAGTTGGACACGACGTGCAGCGCCTTCTTGCCGAAGCGCTTGTGAATGCGGGCTGCGAGCGCGGGAGAGGCGCCGTGGGACTGCAGGAAGACCATGATGGCGCCCACGTCGCGGTGTTCGCGCCAGGCCTGGGCCACCGAGGCGATGCGCGCTTTGCCGAGGCCCGGAACCTTGGCCAGCTTCTCCGGGTTGCGGTCGAGCACCTCCAGGGTTTGGTTGCCGAAGACATCCACGATGCGCCGCGCGAAGGCGGGCCCGATCCCGGGCACGAGGCCCGAGCCGAGATACTTGCGCACGCCCTCGAGGGTGTTGGGCTCGAGCGCGAGCAGGGTGTCGGCTTTGAACTGACGGCCGTGCTTGCGATCTTCTTCCCACTTGCCGGTGGTGCGAACGCGCGTGCCCGGAGGCGCGGCCGGCACCACCCCCACCACCGGCACCGGGGGACCCCCGGTGCTCGGCTTGACCCGCAACACCCGGAAACCCGTGGTCTCGTTGGCGTAGGTGACGTGGGTGACCTCACCTTCGAGCACCCCGTCCACCTCCTTGGGCGGGGGCTCGGCCAGGCCGAGGCTGGCCTGGGGTTCCGGCGGATCGGCCATGTCCCGTCGTACCGCATTTGACGCGCGGGGGCCTCGCCAAGACTTGTACGCCCGATCGCAGCCGTACAAGGATCGATCGGGTGAGCTTTCACCATCACCGCCATCACCAGCGCTGCGCCTGTGGCTCCGTGCTCGGGTCTCGGGCCCGCTTCGCCGACTCCAGCCGCTTCGTGCTCCGCGGCACCGAGCGCGTCTACGAGCGACCCCGGCCCTTCCGCGTCGAGCACGTGGCGCTCGACCTCGATCTGGACCACGGCAAAGGGCAGGTCGAAGGCACGGCGAGCCTTCGCCTGCACCGCATCGATCCCGAAGCGACTGAGATCCGCCTCGACGCGGTCGGCTTCGAGCTGAAAAAGGTCGAACAACGGTTGGGTCGCAAGGCGTGGAGCAAAGCGTCCCACGTGTACGATGGCGAGGTCCTCACGGTGACCGTTCCCGTCGACGCGAAGGCGTTGGAGCTGCGGGTCACCTACCGAGCCCAACCGCGGCGCGGCATGTACTTCCTCGCGCCCGACGAGGCGGTGCCGACGCGGCCGGAGCAGATCTGGACGCAGTGCCAGGACGAGGACGCGCGGCACATCTTTCCGTGCCACGACAAGCCCCACAACAAGCAGACCTTCGAGACCACCTTCCGCGTGAAGCCGGGGTGGTTCGTGCTCTCGAACGGCGACCCCACGGGCAGCGCGGCCAAACGCAAGAAGGGGATCTACTCGTTCTCGATGAAGGACCCGATGCCGAGCTACCTCTTCACGTGTGTAGCCGGTGCCTTCGCCGAGATCGAAGACGCGGTGGGTGACCTGCCGGTGAACTACTACGTGCCCGAGGGGCGCGAAGCCGACGGCAAGCGGAGCTTTCGCAACACGCCGGCCATGATCCGCCTCTTCTCCAAGCTCACGGGCGTGGACTACCCGTGGACGAAGTACCACCAGATCGTGGTGCACGACTTCATCTTCGGCGGGATGGAGAACACCGGCGCCACCACGATGTACGAGCACCTCTTGCTCGACGAGCGCGCGGCCATCGACATCTCCAGCGACGACCTCATCGCGCACGAGCTCGCCCATCAGTGGTTCGGCGATCTGGTGACGTGCCGAGACTGGTCGCACGGCTGGCTCAACGAGGGCTTCGCGACCTATTTCGAGCACGTGTGGCGGCAGCACGATCGCGGGGATGACGCTTACCTCTACGGCCTGCGCGCCGACCTCGACACGTACTTGTCCGAGGCGCGAGGGCGGTACAAGCGCCCGGTCGTGTGCCAAGACTACGAGGCGCCGATCGACATCTTCGACCGCCACCTTTACGAGAAGGGCGGCCTGTTCTTGCACACCCTGCGGGAGCGCCTCGGTGACGAGCGGTTCTGGGCCGGGGTGAAGACCTACCTCGAGCGGCACGCTCAGGGTGTGGTCGAGACGCGCGACCTGCTGCGTGCCCTCGAAGATACGAGCGGCCAGAGCCTCGAGCGTGCCTTCCACCAGGCCGTGCACCGCGCCGAATTCCCCGACGTGAAGGTCGACATCAAACACGAGGACGGGCTGTTGCTCGTCACCGTCGAGCAGCGCCAGGGCAAGGAGGACGACGTGCCCTTCGCGCTCGAGCTCGATCTCGACGTGACCATCGGGCGAAAGACCGAGCGCTGGTCGCGGGTGGTCGACCGCCGCAAGCAGACCCTCGCCTTCCCGGTGCGGAGCCGGCCCAAGATGGTGGTCGTCGACCCGCGCCTGCGCATCCTCGGGTCCCTCGACGTGAAAGCCCCGGCCGACATGCTGCGCCACCAGCTGCTGAAGGCCGAGTCAGGCTACGTGCAGGCCCAGGCGGCCGACGTGCTCGGCAAGCGCGAAGACCCCGCGACCCTCAAGGCCTTGGGCCGGGTCGTGATGGACGACGTCGCCTTCTGGGGCGCGCGCGCCACGGCGGCGGCTTCGCTGGGCAAGATCCGAAGCGAGGCCGCCTTCAAGCTGCTGGTTCGGGCGAGCGCGGTCGAGCACCCCAAGGTCCGTCGCGCGGTGGCTACGGCCCTCGGCAAGTTCAAGACCGCGGCGGCGGCACAGCACCTCGAGGCGATGGCACGCGACGACGAGAGTCTGTTGGTCTGCGCGTCCGCGAGCCGGGCGCTCGGCGCCACGCGCCAGGACGTGCGCGAGGTCCTCGAGGAGCTGCTCGAGCGGGAGAGTTGGGCCGATACCCTTCGCGCTGGTGCTGTGGGCGGTCTGGCCGCCCTGCGCGACGAAAAGGCGGTCGAGGCCGTGAGGAAGAGCACTGCCTATGGCGTGCCCAACCGCGGTCGCCGGGCGGCCATCGCGGCCCTTCCCCGGCTGTCGAGCTCCAGGAAGGTCCGTGAGCATCTCGAGGGACTTCTCGACGACAGCGATCCGTACGTGCGCACCACCGTCGTGGTCGCGCTCTCGCAGCTGGCCGACACACGGGCTCGGGGTGCGCTGTCGCGCCAGCTCGAACGCGAGCTCGACGGTCGCGTTCGGCGTCGCATCCGCGAGGTCCTACGTGACCTCACCGGCAAGGGGCGCCGCGAGATCAAGCGACTGCAAGACGACCTGGAGGAGATGGCGCGCGAGCACGCCGATCTCAAGGCCCGCCTCGCCAAGCTCGAAGCCAAGAAGGTCTAGAACGGGCCGGTGAAGAAGATGCCGGAGCAGCATCCGTTGGTGATGCCGCAGAGCTCGTCGTTGGGCTCGCAGCGGCCGACGAGCTGACCGCCGATGAGGCAGTCGCAGCCCATGCCGGGGTTGCAGATCTGGTCGTACTCGATGCCGGGGCTCACGAAGGCGTTGCAGGAGCAGTCGCCCTGTGGCGATACGGCGCAGTCCTCCGTGAGCACCTTGCTGGTACAAGCGAGCCACTCATCGAGCGAGGTGCTGCAGGCCACGGCGGGGATGCTCCCGCAAAGGCTGCCGCTCTCGCCCAACGAGCACGCCAGGAAGTCGTTGTGCGCGCCGCCGCAGTTCGGGCTGTCGTTCACGATCCGACACTGGTCGACGCAGCTGAAGCCAGGGGGAAAACTCTCGCAGGCTTGAAGCGAGGCGCAGGCGGCGAAGCAGTTGTCCATGGCGCCGGTCGACGTCGACACGGCCACGTTGGTCACCCCGGTGGTCGACGCGCCGCCGGCACCGCTCGTGGTGGTGCTGGCGCCGCCGGCGCCGATGGGAGGGTCGATGACCGCTTCGCCGCCGCAGGCCACGACGAGAGAGAGGGCGAGAACCAAGCGCTGAAGCATGTCGGGCAAGGTAGCTTCATCGCCGGGGGTTCGAAAGAGGCAGGGCTTGGCCCAGGGCGCTGGACCGCGCACCATGTGGCCATGAGGGCTGGGTGGTTCGTGATGGTCGCGCTCGTCGGATGCGGTACCGCGCGCGGTGGGTCGCCCACCGTTCGGGTCCAGCCATCTCCGGCGGGGCAGGCGACGCCTGGCCCGCGCGCGACGACGCCGGAGGTGAAGCCCAGCCCCACGGACGGGGAGCGCTATGCGCTGTCACAGGGTGATTACGAGGCCTCGTTGAAGGTGTGGCCCGCCGGCCCGGGGCGCATTCGTTTCGATCTGCAGGTTACCGCGGGGGGCTGCACGGGCATGCTCGACGGTGACGCCCGAGAGCACCCCAACGCCGACCTCGGGGCCGAGTCGCGTGAGCTCGACGGGGAGATGGTCTTCGTCGACCAGTACTTCTACGAGACCACCGACTGCAGTCTCAGCGTCCTCGTCGACGGAGACCGTCGGCACGCTTGGGTCGAGGTCGCCGAGTGTTCGGTTCAGGCGGACGCGTGCCCCTTCGGTGACATCGGAGTTCTGTCCCGCCGCTAGCTCAAGCCGACCACCTGGCGAACGGCCCGGCGGGTGGCCACGTGCCACCTCGGCTCGAGGGTTTCGACCAGCTCTTGCGCGAAGGCCTTCTGGTCGTCTCGCTCGCCCAGCGCCGCGAAGACCGGGCGCAGCAGTTTGGTGCGGCCGATGCGAGCGACGAAGGCCTTCACGTCGTCTTCGATCCCCTCGACCCCGGCCTCGATGGCCCGGCTCAGCCACAGACATTGCAGCTCGGCGTTGCGCGTCTCCCGGAGGCCGAGCGCCTTGGCCAGCGCTTCGGTTCCTTCGACGTCGAGCGGTCCTAGGGTTTGCAGGAAGAGCATGGCCTCGGTCGCGTTCCAGTCGGCACTGTTCAGCGGTTGACCAGGCTGCCAGCTGCGGGCGAGGTCGCCCAGCTCCTGCAAGCGCGGTGACGGGAACTCGGGCGCGTCGTCGGGCAGGCCGTCGCCGTAGAGCCAGGTCTTCAGGTCGATCTTCGCGTCGGGCAGGGCCTCGCGCACGAAGGCCTCGAAGCCTTGGGTGTCGAGCGACTTGAAAGCGAAGCGCTCGATGTAGTGCTGGAGGAAGACGTCGAAGGCCTCGCGTCCCACGGCGCGCTCGAGGGCGGTCACGAAGAGGAACCCCTTTTCGTAGGGCACACGCGAGAACTCACCGTCGGGGTCGAGATCGGTCTGGTCGTACCAGAGGGAAGTGGGTCGACCCTGGGCTTGGCGCTCGGCGAGCACCTCCTCGAGATCGACCCGGCCGAGCCTCGCGTGGAGGGTGGCATCGGCCGGTCCGTACAGCGCCTCGATGAGTCGCCGTTCGGCGTAGACGGTGAAACCCTCGTTGAGCCAGAAGTCCTGGTTGGACGCGTTGGTCACGAGGTTGCCGGTCCACGAGTGGGCCAGCTCGTGCGCGAGCACGCTCACCAACGACCGATCCCCGGCTACGAGGGTCGGGGTGAGGAAGGTCATGCGCGGGTTCTCCATGCCGCCGTAGGGGAAGGCAGGAGGCAAGACGATGAAGTCGTAGCGCTCCCAGCGATAGGGACCGAAGAGCTTCTCCGCTGCTTCGAGCATCTGCTCCGCTTCGGCGAACTCCCAGGCCACGGCTTCGAGCTCACCGGGTTCCGCGTAGACGCGGGTGCGTGCGCCGATGTCCTTCGATGCGATGTCGCCGACGGCGATCGCGAGGAGGTAGGGCGGGATGGGCTGCGGCATCTCGAAGCGCAGCGTCTTGCCGTCGTCGGTGCGCGCGATCTCTTCTGCCGGTCCAGCCGACATCACCGCGCCCATCGCGGTGGGGACCGTGACCTCGGCGCCGTAGGTGACGCGGACCCGAGGCGTGTCCTGAATGGGCACCAGCGAGCGCGCGTGGATGGCCTGGCACTGGCTGAGCAAGAACGGGTGGTCGCCCCCGGTGGTCTGCTCGGGCTTCAGCCACATGAGCCCGCTGGCCTCGGGTGTGGTGGCGTAGGAGATTCGGAGCTCCTTCACCGGGCGGTCGCGCTCGATGCGCAGTCGCTGGCCCATGAAGGGGTGCCGCTCGCCGAGCTGAAACGACAGCGATGCCCCGTCGGCTTCGACGCTCTCCACGTCGAGGTCGCGGGTGTCTAGATCGAGGGGACCGGTGGCCGCTTCGTCGAGCAGGAGTCGCACCTCGCCCCGCAGACGGCGGGCCTCGAAGTCGACGTTCCAGTGGATCTCGGCGCGCTCGATGCGCCCCTGGGAGACGTCGGCGTAGCTGTGAGGATCGTCACGCATGGACCGGACACCCTAACCGATCGTGTGCCCTTTGCTGGCTCGCGTTTTGTGCAATCCGTGCAGGTTCGGCTGACGCAGTGCGTCGACGAAATGCGCCCCGGCGCCCGGCGCGACGGGCTAACAGACGGCCATGAGCAGCGAAGAGAACCCGGTTCGGCTCGAGCGGCGTGGCGCGGTGGGCATCCTCACCATCGACCGTCCCTCGCGCGTCAACGCCCTATCCCGCCCCACCCTCTACGCCCTCGGTCGCCTCGGCCGCGAGCTGGTCGACGACGCTGCCATCAAGGCGATCGTGGTCACGGGCGCCGGTGAGAAGGCCTTCTGCGCCGGTGCCGACCTCAAGGAGCGCCAGGGCATGAACAATGACGACATCCGGGTGCAAGTCGGGCTCTACCGCAGCGAGCTCGGGGTACTGGACCACTCACCCAAACCCGTGGTGGCGGCCATCAACGGCGTTGCGCTCGGCGGCGGTCTCGAGCTCGCACTGCTGTGTGATCTGCGGGTTGCCGTGGCCCACGCCAAGCTCGGACTGCCGGAGACGGGCCTCGCCATCATCCCCGGCGCGGGCGGCACCCAGCGGCTCGGTCGCATCATCGGCGAAGGTCGCGCAGTCGAGATGATCTGCCTCAACCGTCGGCTCAGCGCGGCCGAGGCGCTCGACTGGGGGCTGATCAACCGCGTGGTGCCCGAGGGGACCGACCTCATCGACGACGTCGTGGACTGGATCGCGCCCATCGCCAATGGCGCCCCCATCGCACAGGCGGCGGCGCTCAAGGCCATCCGCACCTCGTACGACGTGCCCCTGGAGCGTGGGCTCGAACTCGAGGCGGTCTACTACGACGACACCCTGCGGAGCCAGGACCGGCTCGAGGCGCTCGACGCCTTCGCCAACAAGCGCAAGCCCAACTACAAGGGCGTCTAGCACCGCCCGCGCTAGATCCCGGGGGTCGGCTTGCCCACGAGCTTGACCACCCCCCGCAGCCGCGAGCTCACGTAGACCTTGTTGTCCTTGTCGACGATGACGGCGCCGCAGTCGTCGATCGATTCGACGAGGGCCAGCCCCTTCTTCGGGCCGAGGATGAAGACGGCGTCGTCGATGGCGTCGGCGGTGAGCGCGTCTTTGGCCCAGACGGTGACGCTGCGACTCTCCGTGGCGGGGTAACCCGTGCGGGGGTCGATGATGTGGTGGTAGCGCTTTCCGTCTTTGATGAAGGCGCGCTCGTAGTCGCCGGCAGTGGAGAAAGCGTGGTTGGTGATGGGCAGCACTGCGAAGACGGCACCTTCTTTCCCACGGGGGTCGCGAACGCCGACCGTCCAGGGCTTGCCGTTGGGTTTGGTGCCCTCGACGTAGAGGTCGCCGCCGGCCTGTGCGTAGAAGGTGTCGAGCCCGCGGGCGCGCACGATGGCGGCTGCCCGGTCGACCGCGTAACCCTTCGCGATGCCACCGAGGCTGATCTTCGAGTCGGGGTGATCGAGCATCACCGTCTTGGCCGTGGGGTCGACCCGGATCTTGGTCCAGTCGATGCGCTTGCGGGCTGTCTCGAGCGCGTCTGCGTCGGGGACGAGAGCCACCCGATCTTCGTCGAAGCGCCAGAGCTTGCCCATCGACGCAAACGTGATGTCGAAGGTCCCTTCGCTGCGCTTCGCGATCCAGAGGCTCTTGGTGATGACCTCCATCGTCTCCGGGCTGACCGCGATCGCGTCCTTGCCCGCGGCCTGGTTGATACGTGAGACCTCCGAGTCTTCGCTCCAGGTCGTCATCAGGGTCTCGAGCCGTTGGATCTCGGCGAGCCCCGCCTCCAGGACCGCCGTGACCGCGGCGCGGTCCATCGCCTCGGTGGTGTACGAGGCGAGCACGACGCGGGTGCCCATCGCCTTCTCCACGATCTGCACGCGTTCGCCCACGCGGTGCTTGGGCTTGGCCGGCGCGGCGGGCGGAGGCTCGACGGCGCTCGGGGAAGGCGCGGGTGCCGGCGGAGGAGGCGCGCTACAGCCCATCAGGAGGGCGCTGAGGGCGACGCCGAGGCGGGCCATCGTGAAGTGAGGCATCCGAGGGGTGCGCATGCCGCAGTTGTACCTCGGGTGGGGAACGACGCCATGCGCCATGCCTTCGCCTAGCCGCCCTACCGGGTTAAGTTTTGATCCGAATCGGCATGTCGACGACGGAAAAGCCTGGATTCTTTCGCGGTCTGAGAGCGCTCTTCGGCGGACTCGGGTGGCTCATGACGACCCCGTCGGCCTGGCCGCTGGCCATGGTTCCATTCGTGATCGCCCCCGTTCTCATCGGAGGCCTCGGTTATGGCGCCTACGCGTATGTGCCCGGGCTCATCGAGGACTGGCTCGGCAGCGGCGACGCTTGGTACGCGAGCCTGGGGATCGGGGCACTGAAGGTGGTTGGCGTTCTGCTCGGCTGGATCCTCAGCGTGGTGCTCGGACTCGGGCTCGCCCAGCCGATCAGCGGCCCCGCGCTCGAGGGGCTCGTGCGCAAGAAGGAGCTGGAGCTCGGCGCCCCTCCGCGGCCCAAGACCTCGCTTCCGAGCGAGATCTGGCGGTCGCTTCAGTCGCTCCTGGTGGGCTATGCGTTCGGGCTGCCCGCCCTCGCATTGCTGTTTCTGCTTTCGCTCGTGGTGCCGGCGGCGTCGGTGGTGCTCTTCCCGCTCAAGCTCCTCGTGGCGGCGACCATCGTGGCCTGGGACCTCTGCGACTACCCGCTGAGCGTGCGTGGCATTCCGGTTGCCGAACGCGTGCGAACCCTGCGCCGGCACAAGGGGACGGTCATCGGGTTCGGCCTCGGGCTCGCCCTCGCCGGGCTCATCCCGCTGATGCTGTTTCTGCTCCTACCGGCCGGCGTCGTCGGGGCCACCCGACTCCTCCACGAAATCGAGCTTTACGAGCGCCCCCCGCTGCCACCGGCGGTGTAGGGTTGGGCGATGTGGGATCGCTTTCTGAAGGCCTGCCGCCGTGAACCCGTCGACCGCACGCCGGTGTGGTTCATGCGCCAAGCGGGCCGGTACATGGCCGAGTACCGAAAGATTCGTGAGAAGAACACGCTGCTCGAGATCTGCGCTCAGCCGGAGCTTGCCTGCGAGGTCACCCTCCAGCCGATGAAGCTCGGCGTGGACGCAGCCATTCTGTTTGCCGACATCCTCCTCGTGCTCGAGCCGATGGGCGCGCCATTCTCGTTCGAGAAGGGCGAGGGACCCGTGGTGCACAACCCCGTCCGCACCGTGGAAGACATCGAGAAGCTCCGACTGTTCGAGCCGGAGGAAGGCCTGCCTCACATTCTCGAAGCCGTGCGGCTCATCCGTAAGGAGCTCGACGGCAAGACGCCGCTCATCGGTTTCGCGGGCGCGCCGTTCACCGTCGCGAGCTACCTCGTCGAAGGCGGCAAGTCGCGCGACTACCTGACCACCAAGAAGCTCATGTGGACCGAGCCCGAGGCCTTCTCGAAGCTGATGGGCAAGGTGGCCGAGGTGGTTCGGCGCTATCTCCGGGCCCAGGTCGAAGCGGGTGCGCAGGCGATCCAGCTCTTCGACTCGTGGGTGGGTTCGCTCAGCGTGGCCGACTACGTCACGCACGTTCAGCCCCACGTGCGCCACATCCTGCAAGACGTGATGGAGATGGGCGTGCCGGTCATCCACTTCGGCACCGGCACCGGCCACCTGCTCACCCACCAACGCGACGCCGGCGGCACGGTCATCGGGGTCGACTGGCGCACGCCGATGTCGACCGCGCGAGAGCTGCTCGGCGATGGCGTGGCCTTGCAAGGCAACCTCGACCCGCTGCTTCTTCTGGCGCCGAAGGAGATCACGATCGCGCGCTCGCAGGACATTCTGCGAGAGGTCGGTGGCGCCCCGGGACACATCTTCAACCTCGGCCACGGCATCACGCCCAAGACCCCGGTCGACACCGTGAAGGCCGTCGTCGATGCGGTTCATGAGTTTACGTTGACGTGAGGTAGACCTCTCGTACACGCAGGAATGCAATTCTGAAATTTCACCTCTGAAAGGTGAAGAGTGGGTGCCCTAACGTAAGCTATCAGAAACACATCGCGCGCGGTTGGTACGGACCATGCATTGTGTTGGCATAGCGTCTCGGCGGAGACCTTCCCCCCCAGGTCCGCCGCGGCGCTGTTTTATTTTGTGGCGCCCTCAGGGAGCGGACACTTGTTCTGGTCATACGACGACGCACCGCCCAGCAGCTCTCACCCCGGACGACGCGCGCTGCCCAAGCGGCGGCAGCGCGAGACCTCAGCGGAGAGTCCGTCGTCGAAGCGGCCCCAGGACGAGAAGACGGAAGAACCCGCGACCGTGGAGCGAGACGGCGCGCCTCCTGCCACGGACTGAACCGACCTCGGCCAGCTTCCTCTGGTTAGCTTCCCCTGGTCAGGCGCAACGCAAGGTTTAGACTGAGTAGGTGTGCACTGATTTTCGGTGCACGGCATCCGGGTGTGGGAATTCGGAACTGGAGGGGCCATGCGGGCAAGGCACTTTGGGGTGATCGCCGGGACCATGAGCTGGTTGGCGATCGTCGGGTTCGTCGGTTGTGGTGGAGGCGAAGAGGATCCGTCGGGCAGTGGAGGTCAAGGCGGTGCCGGGACGAGCTCGTCGAGCCTGTCGACGGTCACGGTGACGAGCATCGCGTCGTCGTCCTCGACGGGCATGATGGTCGACTCTTTCATCGGGCAGCCGTGTGACGCCGACACGGACTGCGGCATGCCCGGAGAGAACGGTCGGTGCTTGTTGCCGACCGACGACGTGACGGAGGTCCGCGTCTACGAGGACGCGCAGCCCGGGGGCCCGGCGAACGGCTACTGCACCATGGACTGCATGGAGACGCCGGATTGTCCGGCTGACGCCGTCTGCTTCAACGGCTTGTGCCTCGAGGTCTGCGGCTGGGGTTCGCCGACCATTCAGTTCATCAACGAGGAGATCCCGAGCGACAAGTGCCACGGGCGCCTCGACGTCGCTTGCTACAACGGCACCATCAACGGCGAGAGCGTCGGCTTGTGCGTGCCGAACTGCGGCACCGATGCCGAGTGCGGCCCCGGCCGGGTGTGTGACGCGCGCGCGGGTTACTGCGTCGATACCGCGCGCACGGGGCTCGGTCTGGGCGAAGGATCCTGCGAGCGCGAGGACTACGATACGGCGGAGCGCGAGGACATGTGCGCCGGCGTTTGCGCCAACGTCACCATCGGGGAGAAGGACCACTTCTTCTGCAGCCAGCGCTGTGGATTCGGGGGCGACTTCAACCTCGACCAGGATTGCGGCGGTCTGCTCAACGGGATCTGCCGGTACTACCCCACTGGCACGGGTGTGGGCGACGCGGCCTTCTGCGCTGGAGCGTGCTCGTCCCACGACGACTGTAGCTACGCCGGCAGCGTCTTCTGTCAGAACGTCGCGGACCTCTACAACGACCCCAACGTGGGCGTTGGTTACTGCGGTCCCGTGCGTGAGTGTCCCAACGGCAACGAGTGTCAGCTCAACGGTCGGATCTGCATTCAGACCGCGGTGGGGCCGCACTGCCTCGACGAGGACCCGAACAACCCCGGTCAGCCCCTCATCCCGCTCGGTGCGGCTGGACTTGGTCAGGGCGGCGCTGGTGGTGCTGGCGGGGCAGGTGGCGCAGGGGGAGCGGGCGGCATGAGCGCCGGTGGAGCCGGCGGAAACTAACGCTCAGCTTGCGAGATCGAGCGAGGCCCCGAGGTTGCGAAGGGTCTCGCGGATGGTGGCTCGAGCGGCCACGCCCTCGATCGTGGGGTCGTGCGTGGCCGCGCGCCAGATGCTCTCGAGCCGAACGAAGCGCCGTCGTTCGACGAGGGCGACGACCAGCATCTCGAGCGCGGCGAGTAGGGTCGGGTCTTCTTCTCGGGCCGAGGTGAGGGCCTCGATGGCTTCATCGAAGCGGCGGTGCTCGAACCAAAGGCGCTGCCCCATGGTGAGCCAAGCCTCGGCCCGCGCCCGGGCGGACGGTGCCTGGCGTGCGGTGAATCGCAGGCCGGAGAGCCCTTCACGGCGCTCACTCTGGGCCGCAGCTTGGAGCCGAAGGGCGGCGCTTTCGTGCTCGGGCACGTTGCGTAGGGCTTCGCGGTACCGTCGGCGAGCCCGGCCGCGCTCGCCGGCGCGGTACCACCAGCGATCGCCAGAGGCGACCAGCGCATCCGCACGGCGCTCGCCGGCGGGCAGCTCAGCGAACAAGGATCGTTCGACGCGGTCGACCGCCGGCCAGTCGTCGCCGTCGGCGAGCAAGGCGATGAGCGCCATGTAGGGTGGGCTCCACTCGGGCATGGCCTCGATGGCGCGACGGAAGCAGTGGATGGCCGCCTCGTCTCGGCCGAGCGTCCGGTTGGCCTCGCCGAGCCTGAGGTAGGCGGTCGCCTCGGCGCGGGGGTTCCCGGCATGGCGAACCGCATGCTGGAAACACCGCGCCGCCTCCGCGGCGTCTCCGTCTTTCATGGCGTCGTCGCCCCGCGCCAACAGCGTGCCCTCGTCGCAGAAGACGGCCCGTAGCTGGAAGCCGCTGTCGCGACGGGTTCGGGGCGGAGTCGGGCGGCCGTTCATGGGTGGTTTCTACGTCACGGGACCCGGAACCTTCCCGCGGGTCGCAGCGCGGGGGGATTCCGCGCCGTCGCAAAGCGAGGGACCACGAGCCCCCCACGTGAGGTCGTGGGAGGGCCCGCGGCGTGGCACGGGTGACTCCGCGGAGTGGTGTGTTGGAGCGAGCCCGAGCCCCCACGTGGGGGCGTGGGGCCGCAATGAATTCAGCCCTCTAGTGCGGTCGGCCAGCGGGCCGAATCCCCCCACGTGGGGGCGTGGGTGACTCCGCGGAGTGGTGTGTTGGAGCGAGCCCGAGCCCCCACGTGGGGGCGTGGGGCCGCAATGAATTCAGCCCTCTAGTGCGGTCGACCAGCGGGCCGAATCCCCCCACGTGGGG
>JAUHZF010000109.1 GCA_030426145.1 Polyangia bacterium | reverse complement strand
CCGTCAAATGATCTAAACGAAGGTTTAGTTTGACGGGTTTAGCCGGCCGGGTTTAGCCAGCCAGGTTCAACGAGAGAGGGTACGCCAACCCCGTCACCTTCACCTCGGCCATGGGCGGCGACCTCTTTGGTGGCGGCAACGCCTTCTGGTTGGTGGGCGACGTGCTCTTCCAGCCCGCCGACGAGTGCAGCCCGACGCCCAACTGCGTCGTGGAGCCGCTCTTCTTCGACCAGCAGAACAATCCCTACATCCAGTCTACCCAGACCGTGCAGGGGTCGTTCGGACCGGCCTACCCGCCGGTGCCCATGCCCTGAGTGCTCAGCCTCTTCGCATCGCCGGCACGTCGGGAAGGCCGCTGCCGGCGGTGTCGACGTGCAGTGCCTGCAGGATGCCGGCGAAGACGTCGGGTTCGCTCATCTCCGTGCCCGGCACCGGCGCGCCGGACTGGCGGTCGAAGCCGTAGGTGAAGCCGGTGGCGTCGTCGATACCGCCGAGCACCTTCCCCCCTTGCACCAGGGGCGACATGATCACGCTCCCGTTGTTCAGCTCGTGACCGGAGCCGAAGGAGCTCGCCCCGCTCGGCTTGTTCTTGGTGCGGCCGAAGTCGGTGGCGAAGTAGATGAGGGTACGGTCCCACATCGAGCCCTCGCCGAAGGGCACCGTGGCCAACAGGTCGGCGAGCGCGTCGGCCACCTGCATCACGCGTCGCCACATGAAGGCCTGCGCCGATGGGTGGTCCTGGTGCGAGAAGTCGAAGGCGATGGGCGGGTTGCGCACGTCCAGACCTTGGCTGTCGTTGATGGTGGCCTGGAGGCTCGGGGCCAGGGTCACGGTGCACGAGACCTGGTTCTTCAGGAGCAAGAAGGCGAGCGCCGCCTGGGCCTCGAAGGGGTCGGTGTGCAGGTCCGGGAACTTGTCGAGCAGCGCGGGCAGGTCGTCGGAGGCTGTGAGCCCATAGCTGCCGAGCAGCGCTGGCTCGTCGAGGAGGATGAGGTCGTCGATGAGCCCTTGGGCCTCGACGCCGGCCTGAGGCGCGCCGCGCTGGTGGCGCCAGTGCTTCAACCGCTGCGCTTGGCCGAAGATCTTCTCGAACTGACTCCCCGGGTCGAGCACGTCGTTGCGCAGCGCGCGGGCCTTCTGCAGGTCGTCGGCGGTGGGGGCATCACGGATCCCCTTTCGACCATCGAGGGCCAGAGGCCACACGAGTGGGTCGGCGACGGTTTCACCGAAGGCGTAGGTGGGGAGGCTGTCGTCGAGTCCTCGTGCCGCGAAGCCCTGCTCGGTGAGGTAGACGTTGGGAAGGGCGTAGCCCTCGCCGTAGGTGGCGGCCACGGTCTCCTGCAGTGTGCGGCCGAGCCAGGCCTCGTTTCCCGTGACCGCTCGACGCTGAGCGATGGCGTGGTTCACGCTGGTGCCCGTGTGCGTCACGACCATGAGGTCGTCCTTGCGCTTGTTCACGAAGCTCGACTGGTTGGCCTCGAAGGGCATGGGGATGGGCCCCAGGCTCTCGAACGAGAGGTCGACGGCGCGGAAGTCGGTGCCGGCGATGTCGCTGACCACCTGATCCGGGAAGGCGTGCACCGTGGCCGGGCACTCGCTCTGACGGCGAGCGAGCAGGCTGTCGAGCAGGTTCGCACCGCCACTCGCGCCGAGCACGATGAGGAAGTACGGGCTCCCGTCGGGAGCGGGTTGGGCGGCGAGCGGGCGCCGGCGCAGCCCGAACGCGGCGCTGGCGGCGGCGGAGGCGCCGAGCGCGCGGAGGAAGTTGCGGCGTCCGAGACGGCGAGTCGTGTTGGGCACGGTGGGCTCCAGTCGGTAGGGGTCAGTAGAAGGCGGCCTCGGTGGTGGTCGCGATGGCGATGCAGGCCAGTTTCGACCAGCGGCGCGGTAGCTCGTCGCCGTCGAGCTCGTCGTAGAGACCCACGACGGCCTCGAGCTCGGCCGTCGTGGGGTTGCGGAGGAGCAGCCGGTCGTAGAGGGCCATGACCACAGAGCCCCGTGCTTCGGTGCTGGTGTCGCCCTGGGCGAGGGCGCCGTAGAAGGCGGCGCTGCTGGGGGCAGCGAAGTCGCGTTCGGCGCGAAGGCTGCACGCGCTCACCGCGATGCGGTCGAGGGCGATGGGGGCGGTGACGGGCGCCTCGGGCAGGGGCTTGTAGACGCCGCCGTCGTAGGGGTCGACGCCGCCGAGCGCGACCTTGTGGACTTCCGTCGCGCAGTCGGACACGCCGAGCTCGAGGCAGACCTCGTCACGGTCGAGCTCCAGACCTCGTGCGAGGTCGTTGGCGTAGACCGCTCCTCCCTTGAACCGGACGTGGGGCGCGAAAGACGGCACCACGGTCGGGGGCGGGTCGGTGGGGGTCTGCGGGGTGGCCGTCGGCGCGGTGGGATCGGTGGGCTCGGCATCGCTGCCGCAGCCGACCGGGGCCAGGAGAAGGATCAGGGCGAAGAGCTCACGGGACACTGTAGGCCTCCGTTCGGATGAGGTCGTGGAGCATGGCCTCCACCGAGTAGGTGTGGCGCACTTGAAGGTCCTGCCAGAGGCGCTCGAAGGCCTCGGCTTCGTCGGGGGTCGGGGCGTCGCCCACGAGATGGACCCAAAAGTCGCGCACGACGTTCTGGGCGAAGGCATCGCTGTTGGCGGCCACCCGTCCCCAGTCGACGAGGTCGGCCACGGGTTCTCCGAGCAACACGCCCGCCTCCGGGGTGTTCGCGATCTGCGGTCCCTCGGTGGCGGTGAAGCCATCCATGCGATCCTCGTCGTACTTGGGACCGCCGCCGAGCCCGTTGTAGCGGGTGAAGGGGTAGCTCAGCGGGTCGAGCGTAGCGTGGCAGACCGCACAGGCGTCGGCCTGCACGTCCTTGAGGTCGTAGTCCACCGGCTCCCCGTTCACGGGCTGCAGGCCCTCCATCTTGGCGATGTCGAAGCCGAGGTAGCTGCGGTACGCCTGGGCGGCGCTGGTGCGCGGGATGGGGGTGAACATGGTGAAGAACACCAAGAACCAGCGCGTGCTCAGCAGACCCACCCGTTGCTCACGGGGGATGGTCTGCAAAGCCGTGAGCGGGAAGAACGTGGGCGAGCCATTGGTCAGCTCGTAGGTGGTCTGCGTGCCATCGACGCGCTTCACGAAGAACTGCGCGGTGAGCTGCTCGCGCACGTCGTGGTCGTCGATCATGCTGTAGACGTAGAGGGCGTAGTCGTCCTCGTAGTCGCCGAGCGGAATGGGGCCGGGGTCGTCGCCCGCCTTGAGCGCCGCGATGGGGCGGATCTTGTCGTTGGCGAGGTTCCAGAGCACGCCGTCCTTGCCCATCCAGTGTTCACTGTCGAGGCAGGCCTTCAGCGTCTCGTCGACGAGACCATCGGGATCCTCGGCGGTGCGGATGGCATCGAGGTCGGCGCGGGACGGGGAGTGGCCGCAGAAGTCGATCGTCACCTTGCGCAGCAGGTACGCGTAGTCGGTCCGGCAAGTGTCGTAGCCGTGTTCGGGCAGGCTCGCGACGTCCGACTCCTCCTGGCTACAGGTCCCCGGCGGAGCGGGCACGCTGGCCGCGTCACCCGGCTTCGAGCCGGCTTGGATCTCCTCGAGGTTCGAGATGCCGTCCCCATCCGAGTCGTAGCCTTCGGTGGCGCGAAGGGCGTCTTCGAGGGCGCTGAGGAAGACCTCGGGGTCCTTCTCGGCGTCGGTGGGGAGCTCACCGTGGAGGGCTTCCCCGTACGGGTTGAGGGCGGGCGGGCCGCCGAGGTGGCAGGTGTCACACGAGACGGGACCGGAGAGGCAAAGCCGCGTGTCGGCGTAGACGTCGCAGAGGCCTTCGGTGGCCTGGGGGATGCTCCAGGCATCGGCGCTGACGGTGAGGCCGGCGGCGAGGGCGAGCCATCCGGTGGCCCGACGTCGTCGGGTAGGGCGTGGTTGGGTCATGTAGAGGGCTTCCGGGTGGGGTCACCTCCACCCTGTGCAGAGCCCATGCCGCCCCCGTGGCCACCAGAGCTTCAATACTTGGGCGGGCCTTGGGACGTCCCACCCCTCGCGCCTGTCCCACCCCCGGGTCGGTGTCCCGGGCCACAAAACGAAGACCGCCCGCGAGCAGGCTCACGGGCGGTCGGACGAATGGGTTCGAGAGCGAAGTGCTCGGAAGTCGGCTCAGCCGCCTTCCTTGGCCAGCTTCGACTCCATCTTCTTGATGAGGGCCTCGAAGCCATCCTTCTGGATGATGCGCAGGAACTGCGACCGGTAGGTCTTCACCAGGCTCGCCTGCTCGGTGACCAGGTCGACCACGCGCCAGGAACCGTTGATCTTCATGACCCGAAAATCGATCGCCACATCCGGCTCACGGGAGTCGTTCTTGTGCTTGGCCACGGTGTAAACCATCGTGGTGCTGCCCTTGTTCGACTCGCTCGCGTAGCTGATGTCGTAGTTCAGCATGTTCTCGAGGTTGCGGCGGTAGTTGTTGCGCACGAGACGGGTGAGCAGCGCGGTGAACCGGCGCTTCTCGTCGGCGCTGCGGTTGCCCCACTCCTCCTTGCCGAGCGACTGGCGGGCGAGGATGTCGTAGGCGAAGATCTCGTCGAACATCGCCTTGAGCTTGGCGTCGCGGGCGCCGCTCTTGGGTTGGGCAATGATCTCGAAGACCTTGGTCTGCTTGGTCTGTACGAAGTCGGTGGCGCTACCGGCGAAGGCGTTGCCTGCGAAGAGCAGGGCAGCCAACATCAGAATGCTAGTGAGAAGCTTTTTCTTCATCGATGAGTGTCTCCTCGGGGGAGGGAGGAACCGGAGGGTTGAGGGTGTCACACCAGCAAAGACCCGGGTCCACTGTCGAGAGACGAGGTTCGGTCTGAGCCTATTCAACCTGTCAGCAGATCAATTTCGGCGAGTTGCGATGACATGAGGTCATCCTCGGGTCCAGCAATATGGGCACGTTGGGGCCCCGTGGCGCTCGCAATTGGCGTCGCGTCTCTGCTCGGCTGGTGGATGCGGGGTGGCGATAGCAGGCCCGGGCAAGATGGCGACGCTTCCGCCACCCCTTCGGCCAAGCCACCGGAGCTGCGTCTCCACCCCGAGGACGTGTCGTTGCTCCCCGACAAATCGTTGCGATGGGACTACGAGGGGCCCGAGAGTCCCGAAGCCTTCGAGGCCGGAGCCGCGGGAGGAAATTCAGGCATGGACACGTCGGAGGAAAGGCGCTAGACACCCTCCTCCGCAAGGGCCTGTAGCTCAGCTGGGAGAGCGCGTGACTGGCAGTCACGAGGTCAGGGGTTCGATCCCCCTCAGGTCCACCGGCAGAATCGTTGAGGTTTCCCTCCACCGGGCCCAACGAGGATGCTGAATCGGTGACAGAACCGGTGACGCTTCGAAGCTCCGGAATGGCTTCGTGGAGGGGAGCGAGCCAGCCAAGCTGCAGCTCCGCGAAGGTCTTCGCCGTCCGCTCGTAGAGCTTGAGCGCCGAGCTGGTGTGACCCGTCCGACGGCGCACCCACTCCTCGGGTTTGCCGGTGGCGAGGGCCAGCGTCACGAAGGTCGCACGTAGGTCGTGCACGCGCATGGCGAGCCGGTTGCCCGTCGAGTCGAAGAGCTGCTCGCGCTCGACGCCGGCGGCCTGCAACGCGTCGCGTAGGTCGTCGGACCGGATGTCGTGCATCGGGATCACCCGGTCCTCGGGTAGGGGCTCCTCGGTCAGCTCACGCCACCGCTTGAGCCCCTCGACCACGTCCGGCCCAAGCGGCCACAGCCGCGGGCGCTTCGTCTTGTTCTCGTCCAGGGTGATCACGCCTCGCTCGAGGTCGAGATCTCGCCACCGAAGCGCGAGCAGCTCACCTTTGCGGAAGCCTTCGCGAGCCAAGAGGCCGTAGGCGAGTCGCCGCACGAGCGGCACCTCCGTCGAGCCGAGCAGGTCGCGATCGTCGGACGGATAGAGGTAGGACTTCGCCAGCGACTCGGGGTCCGTCGGCTGCGGCACCCACCCGTGTGGAATGGGGCTCACACCGATGAGCCGCATCGGCTCCGCCGCGAGCTTGAGCACCTTCGTGAGCGCGAGGGCCACATGGCGCGCCGAGGAGTCGCCGAGGTGGTCGGGGAGGGCGGCGAGGACCTGGTCAGCGTGGTCGCGGGTGAAGCGAGCCACCTCGATGTCTCCGACGATGGGGTAGACGTAGAGCCGGAGTTGCCGCTCGTCGTCTCCGATCGTCTTCTTCACCTTCGTCGCCCGGTGCCGCGGGTAGCGCTTGGCCAGCTCCCCGCTCGTGTAGAGCTTGCCGAGCTCGCGGATGGTGAGGCCTTCGGTGCTGCCCTGCTTCACGAGGCGCCCGCCGTTGACCATCTTGGTCAGCGTGGCGAGCTCCTTCTCGGTCGCGGCCGCAGCCTTGCGCAGGATGGCCGGGGCGATCTCGGCCTGCCCCGACTTCGCGAGGGTGCGAGCCAGGGCGGCCACGATGGCGCCCCGCTTCTTCGCTGCGGCTTCGTCGATGGTGCCGAGGTCGTAGGCCGGGCGCTTGCCCCCCAGACTGACGCGGACGTACCACCGCCCGTTGCGTTCGTAGACTGTCCCTGTCGCTGCTCTAGGCATCCTTCTTCACCCCCTTCTTCTTCTTGCGCGGCTTGCGCTTCTTCTTCGCGGCGTCCTCGGCTTCGGCCTCGTCGAGGCACGCCAAGAGGATCTCGGCCACCCTGTCGATCGCGCTAGGCATCGTCGTCCTCCTTCTTGGGCACATCATGGAAGAGATCGATGTGTCGCTGCGCGAGGCGGAGGCGCTCGAGCACGTTGCGGATCAGCCAGGTCGGATCCATGTCCCCCGGGCTGTCGTCGCACATCGACCGCTCCGCCAATGCCACGTCACCGATCAGGCTGGTGAGCATCATGTTGATGATGTCGACCGGATGGCAGCCCACCAGATCGTGCCCCGTGAGGATCCGCACCACCTCGGCCTCACGCTCCTCGCGCTCGCGGCGGAGCTCACGCATGGCACGCATCGCCCGGCTCACCTCGTCGGTGAGGTTGACCGTGTGGTCGAGCAGCTTCTCGGGGTCCGTCGGCAGCCCCGCCAGCACGTCGCGCGTCATGGGGTCACCTCCGCCGTCACGTGGGCTAAGGCTCGCCACTTCCCGGCCTCTGCCAGGCACTCGGCGGCGATGCGCTGCGCGGCCTCGCCTGCGGCCTGCAGCTGAGCAGCAAAACGGAGCTGTGCGAGCTGGTCGAGCTTCGCCGGGCCCGCCTCGTGGATCTGTTCGGCGAGAGCGTCCGCCCGCGTCGAGGTCTCCGCGAGCCAGCTCGAGGCCTCAGCGCGGGCGTGTTCGATATCGCGCTCCAACTGCGCTGCGATGCGGTCAGGCGCGGGCGGTAATAAGCGGAGGTTCTGGACGCGCTTGGCGTCCGTGGATACGTTTCGGTTGCACATAGGACTCTGTCTCCTGTGGGTCATGGCCTCGGGGTGTTCCACCACCCGCGAGGCCGTTTTCGTTCCGGCGGTCAGTCGCCGGGGAACTCATCGACGCCGTCTAACAGCTCGCCAGGCGTCACGCCGAGCGCGGCCGCAATCCTGGCCAGCGTCCCGATCTTGATGTTCTCGCGACGTTCGTAGCCTCGCTCGATCTGGGAGAGCGTGGGCACCGACATGCCGGTACGGTCGCTCATGTCCCGAAGCGTCAAACCTTGCTTGTTCCGAAGCTCCCGGACGCGCTCGCCAAACCGCACCACACCGGTGTCGGTCATGCGCGCCCCCGCTTCAAGCGTTGCCATATCCCCAGTATGCTCACGAGATAAGTTTGCGCAAGTGATAACGTCAGCGGGGCTCCGAACGTTCCGCATCTTTCCTAGTCCTGGTAGGCGCCACGTCGCCCCTTGCTCTCGAGCTCGCGCTGGAAGGCCGACACGGCGCCGGTGGCGCTACCGAGGGCAGCCATCAGGCTCGCCAGCGTGGTCGCTGCGCCCTTGCTCTTCTCGTCCAGCGCCGACACGCCTTGCCCGCTCCTGCCGCCGCCGCCTTCGGGGGCCGGCATCTTGCCGGGGTCGAACTCCCGCATCATGGCCTTGTACATCGCGGACTCTTTCGCGCTCGCGAAGGTCTGCTCTGCCAGGTCGGCCCCGGCTGCCAAAAAATTGGGCCCGATCGGGTTCGCCCCCGCGGTGTCGATGATCGCGCGGGCCTCGTTGCTGAACAGCTTCTCGTTGTCCTTCTTCGCCGCCTTGCGGTTCTCGATCGTGGTCCGCTGAGAGTCGGCGAGCATGCGCGTGCGCACCGACTCGCGCTCGGCTTCGGGGATCTGCTCGTTGACGTCGGCGAGGCGCTGCTGGTCCGCAGGTGAGAGGATCTCCCCCGCGTCCATCTTGCCCTGCAGGAGCTTCTGGTCGCCCCGCAGCGCCGCGAGGTTGAGGGCTGCGTCCATGGCTTTGGACTCAGCCTTCACCGCCTCGGTCTCCATGTTCTTTTCGCGGTCGCCCGACAGGAGCCCCATGGCCTCGGTCACGTCGGTGACGGCCGTGGCGAGCTCCTCCATCGCCTTGATGAGCGTCGGGGTGATGAGCTTGCCAAAGGCCACCTCGAGCTTCTCGGTCGCGGCGGCGGTCCGCGTGCTCGCGTCCTGCTGCGCCTTGACGAGGTCGCGCTGCACCTCGGCCGCGGCACCGGTGGTATCGGCGAACGTGTCGATCTCGGCGGTGACGGCGGCAACCGCTGCCCTCTGCTTCTCGGCCTCGGTTCCGTCGGTTCCCCGGCGAGCTGCGTCCGCGGCCGCGATGAGGGGGCCGAGGGCCTTGATGCCCTGTTCCCCGAAGATTTTGTTGAGCACCTCGCGGTTGCCCTTCGATCCGGCGATGGTCTCGGCGATGACGTCCTTTGCGTCGCGGGCTTGGGACTTGTTCGCGTCCTTGAAAACGCGGGCGCCAGTCGTGCGCCGAATGAGGCCCGACTTGCTCTCGAGGTTCGTGAACACGTTCTGCAGCGAGGTCGCCGCCTCATCAACGCCTCCCGTGCCCTTCTTAGCGAGCTGCAACAGGCCGCCGGCCGTGGCGACGCCTTCGGCGCCTTTGAGCCCGAACTTTCCGGCGGCTGCCGTCACCTTCTCCACCTGGGTGGCGAGGGTGTTGAACTCGACCGCGCCCTTCTTGCCCTGGAGCACGAGGCCGGCCAGGGCCTCCCGCATCTGCTCGACGCCTCGGATGTCGGAGTTGTTCGCCAATGCGGCGGCGACGCCTGCGACGTCACCCACGTCCGAGCCCGACGCGATCGCAACCTGGTTGATCGTGTCGAGCAAGTCGACGCCGCCTTTCAGGTCGCCCGTCTTGCTCACATAGGTCGCGAGCGCATCCGCGGAGCCTTGGCGGGTTGCGCCTGAGACGGAGTCGACGGAGTTGTCGAGCGCCTTCTTGACCTCTTCGGGGGAAAGGGCGCCGCGTCCCTGGCGACTGATGCGACGCGACCGGTCGCCGATGTTGACGTCGCTACGGAACGCACGCACGCCGCCGGCGGTGATGCCAGCGCTGATGATGCCGAGGGCATCGCCCGCCAGGGAGACACCGCGGCCTGCCATGCGCTTCATGCGGCGCCGGCGCGCGTCGTACTCTCTCAGCTCTTTCCGAGACTGCCGCTTGCGGAATTGGTCCTGTTGCCTCTGCTGCTTCGCGAGGTAGCGATTGCGCTGTCGCTCCTCGGCCTTGAGGGCGCGCTCGCGAGCCTTCTCTTCGGCTTTGAGGCGACGATCGATGTCGCGTAGCTCCTTTTGCGCGGCGGCCTCGATACGGCGCTTGCGGGCGCGCTCCTGCTGCTCGGACTTGCGGATCCGCTGCGCCTGGCTCTGCGCCATCATGCGGTCTGCGGACGTCTGCGCCTGGACCGCCTGGCGGGCGCCGCGCTTCGCCGCTGCGCCCATGCCCTTGAACGTATCGTTGGATGCCTTGCGGGCCTTGATCGCGCTCTCGCGGATCGACTCGAAGGCGTTGATCACGCCCTCATGACCGCGAGACGAGAAGGTGATGCGTTCGTCTGCCATCAGTTCGCCTCCGTGAGCGTCTCGAGCTCGCCAATCAAGGCCTCGAGCGCGTCGTCCTTTGCCTTACCGTAGGCGTCGAAGGCTTCGTGCTCGGCCTCGGTGGCCGTGTCGGGGTCGTAGCCTTCGACGTCGAAGCCCGGGACCGCCCGTTCCGCCGCACGCTCCGAGATGGAGAGCATGCGACGAAAGGGCGAGTACAGGGACGGCGTCGTGGCGACCAGGCCGAGGATGTCGACCATTTCGCGAGCGGTGAGCGTGGGTGATGCACCGTTGCGGAGCATGGACACGATCGTCAGGACGTCGTGCTCGTCTTCGGTGGTGCGGGTCATTCGGCGCCCCCATTGGACATGCTGGCCAGCTCGGCCGGGGTCATCGCGTCGACCTCGCGCACGCCGATCCGAAACTCCAGATCGACGCCCGAGTGACAGCACCGCCCGCGAGCATCGGCGATGCCGAGCGCCTGAAGCGTTGCTTCGCCGCTGTGCGTGTGAATGAACCCGCCGTTTCCACGGGCGAGATTCTCCAATCGCGTCCAGAGGCGCAGATCATCGCAAAGGCTCGCCACGGTCGCCGCGATGCGCTCGCGGACGTCGGCGCCGAGCTCGTTCGCGCGCGGGCGGGCCAACATCAGGACCTCGCTACCGCGTTGCTCATGGGCTGCGCGGGCCTCCGCGAGGCGACCCTCCAACGTTCGGATCGCGGCGTTGGTGCCGCGGGCGACGTCGCGCGCTTTGGCTCGCTCGACCTCCGCCGCGTCGATGGTCTCTTGATCACCCTCGCCCAGCGTCAGCGCCGCGTGAGCGGCCTCGACCGCGGTATCGGCCGCGGTGTACGCCTCGGTGTGGGTGATGAGCTCCCGCTTGAGCCCGGCGATCTGGGCTTCGAGGCGCCCGACGGCGCGGAGGGCTTCGGCCTCCGACTCGATGGCGTCACGCAGCATCGTTGCCACCTCCTCGGAGGTCGTCGACCGTGAAGCCGAGGTCGGGGATCCCGGAGCCGCCGTGGTCGAGGACGTTGGGGGCGAGCCCCATCGCCGCGAGCCGCATCGTGACCCGCTCCTCGCGGGACACCTCGTTGCCGCCCAGCTCAGCCGACGCCGACGCCAGCCGGGTCACGGTCGCCTGGTCGATCTGCCGAGCCGCTGCGAGGGCCTCACGCCGCTCGACACAGGGGCGCAGCCGGTTGCCTACGAGCTCGTAGGCGCCGGTTGCGGCGAGCTTCGCCGCGCGGTCGGTGACGGTGTCGGCGGAGGCGTGCGGATACGTGGTGGCGACCTCGCGAAAGATCGCCTTCGTGAGGCGCGCGGCGCCTACTTCGTCCCGCTTCGCGGGTTGGCGGCCGGCCTTCATGGCGTCGACCTCGGCTTGCATGGCGTGGAGCTGGCGCTCCATTTCTTCGATGGTGGGCATGGTGATCCTCTCAGGAGAGACCGGCGGCGGTGAGGGCCTCGGCGAGGGTGAAGGTCGTGGTTCCGTTGTTGAAAAACTCCGAGCTCATCGCGTCCTTCACCATTAAGGCGTGGGACGGGATGGTGGCCAGGAGCTTCCAGTTTCCGCCGGTCTGGTACTCGAGACTCCAAAAGGAGCCGGTGAGCCGGAGGCGCATGGCGTTGGTTGTGGTGTCGAGGTTGATGATTTGTTCGGCGTAGGACATGGGGTCTTCTTTCTAGAGTTTGGGCAGTTGCCCGGTTCGTGCGAGGTGGCGGATCTCGTCCGCGCTCGGAAGGTCTGTGGATGGGCCGAGTTGGAGGAAGCCTCCGCCGCCGTAGGGTCCGATCGGCGACCGGCCTACCGTCACCTGGGAGGTCGGGTGCATCGGGGAGCGGGAAAGCTCGCGCTCGAGCTCGGCCACCGCGGCGGTGATGATGCAGGCCAAGTAGTCGGCGTGGACTCCGCGCGAGTCGTACGTAAAGTGACCGGAGGCGCTGATGCGTTCCTCGAAGGCGCGGAGTTCGCGCAGCAGCTTCTCGTGGGCGGGGACCTTGATCAGGCCCTCAGAAAACCAGCGGCGGAGCATGGTGACGGCCTTGGGCTTGTTTTGGCCCGTGATGGCGACCGGCGTGTAGCGGAGGCCGTGGCGCGAGAACGCGGAGGACAGCATCAACTGCTCGAACGAGTCGCCAAAGACGGCGGTGACCTTGTGCTGTCGCGCGATGTCGGCGAGGCGGTCTACGATCGCGTCACCAGCGTGCGCCGAATAGAAAGCACCCTCAAAGCCGCCCACCGCGTCGACGCAGAAGTAGGGCGCGCCCTGGGGCTTCCAGGCGGTGCGCTGGATCCTCTTGCCTGTGATGTGGCTGCGCGCGATGTCGCCGTACTGGTCCCGCTTCCATCGGTTGCTCTCGTCCGGAACGTTCCAGCCCGCGACGACCCAGGCGAACGTGTCGCGCTTGCCCGCGCTGGGGTCGATGAACAGCGCGCGGCGCGCCTTCGTCATCTCGGGTCGGGGCTCGGTCGCCCGGTCGACCCACTCGGGGCGAAGCAAGGCCAGCTCGGCGGCCTGGGGCTCGGCCGCATACTCGCGGAGCCAGATCCGGTCGTCGCTCTCGAGCTCGCGGGTCTGCTCCTTCGTGACCGAGGGATTGGCGACCCAGCTCGGGGCGCTCGCGACCATCTGCCGGTCGCTCTCGCCCGCTTCGAACATCTCGAAGTGGAGATCGAGATG
The DNA here is from genome assembly GCA_030426145.1 of Polyangia bacterium. Taxonomy (GTDB): domain Bacteria; phylum Myxococcota_A; class Polyangia; order Polyangiales; family Polyangiaceae; genus JAPYTK01. The sequence goes on along the minus strand of JAUHZF010000109.1, from coordinate 12,970 downwards.
GGAGACGGGCGACGAGATGTACCACTCCAAGTGATCGGGATGGGTCACGCACATCGCGCGCAGGCTCGCAACGACCTCGCGGGCCGGGTTGGCGCCCATGGCGTTGCGCCACTTCGCGAGCTCGTCGCAGACGAAGCCGATGCACCGGAAGCCGCTGACGGCTCCGATCTGACACGCGAAGACACGGAAGCCGAGCGGGAGATCGTCGAGGTCGACGGCATCGCCGCGACGCGTGCACCGCACCCCGAGAATGCGCAGCCACGTTTCGATCTGCACGAGGCGCTGGGACGCCTCGGACTTATTCTGGCTCACAAAGGCGAAGAAGTGCCGCTCCCCGGTGGGGACCCGCCAGTCTCGGCCGAGGACGGAGGCGATCGCGACCTTGACGGCCACGTGGGACTTGGTGCCGCCGCGACCAACCCGACCGACGAAGACGCGGTAGGCGCCGGCGAAGAACCGGGCGAGCTGCTCAAACCACCAGGGTGTGAGCCTGTGCACACCGGATGCCGCGAGGCGGCGCTCGTTGGCGATGACGATGGCGTGAATGGTCGTCACGAGTCCTCTCCGTTCTCGAGTTGGCGTGCCACCTCGGCCGCGTCGGCGCGGATGGCGGCGATGGCGTCGTAGGGCCTCTCCTGCGACTTGGCGGCGACCACGCAGAGATCGCGGGCGGTCAGTATCTTCGTTCGCGCCTTGTCGGCGAGCTGCGATGCGCGGACGTACAGATCGGGGTCCCGGGCCGCGGTCGCCATGCGCATGACGTCGAGGTGGGCGAACCAGTCCCGAGCCGCCGCCTGGATGAGCGCCCCAGCGTCGGGACCAACCTGTCCGCCGCCTACCGTCTGGGCGAACCAGGCGGCCTGCGTCTCCGCCCACTCGCGGGCCTGATGCACCAGCGGGCGCAGCTCCTCGGCGACGTCCCCGAGGCCCAACTCGCGGGAAAGCTCCGTCTCCCACCGTGCAATCTCTGCCCGACGACGACCGCCGCGGGCGGCCATGCTGTTGCCGGACGTGAAGCGGCCCAGCGCGTCGCGATCGCCGGGGGACTCCCCGTCGGGCGGAGCCGGGATACCCGCCGGCTGCTCCTGCAGCGGCTGCGTCTCGACCACGACCCGGGCGCCGTGCTTCTTGGCCTCTCCGTGCGCCGTGCGGATCATCAGCCGCCCCCCTGCTGCGGGGGCTGCGGTCTGGGCCGAGGACGTGGTCGGACGCCGACCCCTACACCTGCGGCCTCGCGGGCATCCAGGCGCCTGCGGGCGGCCTCCAGCGCCGCGCAGAGGTCCTCGAGCTGCGGGGTGGTGAGCTTCGACGGCTCGGTCAGCGCGTAGCCGTAGTGACGGCCGTTGAAAATCACGCCGTGCTCGTCGTGGCGGTCAGGCTCGCTCATGCGGTCCTCCTGCGGAAAACGCCCCGACCAGCACCGAGAAGGGAGACGTACGGGGCCCTCCTCGGTGCTCGCAGGGGTGGCGCCCCTGCGTCCGCGTGCCATGGCGTGGCGCGGTGGTCGTAAGTTGTTGATTGCTGGTGGCGACTCGGCCCCCAGTGGCAGTTGCGGTGACGTTTCGTCGGTCGCGACGCTCGAAACGTGAGCGATTGCAGTGGCTTGCGTCGGCGCGCTTCGGATTGTGAATCCAGAGCGCCAGGCGTCTCAGACCTCGACACCGAGGGCGCTCACCTCGACAGACCGCGACGCTTGTTCAGTCGGAGGGCGCCGCGATGAGCCAGCGTCCGCCGAGGATGGCTCTTGCCGCGTTTTCGGTGACCAGGACGACTGCTGACCCGTCGAGAGACGGGCGAGGCGATTGTGGGGCAAGCCAAGAGGTCGAGGCGGTGCTCGAGGGGCACCCACTGGCCTGCCCTTGCCCAATGTGGACGGTGTTCACTTCCGGGCTTTGGAGCGTCGAAGCGGGGGCCGGCCGCATGCACCACCACCACCGTGTCCTCGTCACCCCCCATAGGGGGTAGTGACATGGACCGGGCGCGGGACTGGTGCAGACCGATCCGTGAACCGGTTCAACATGGTGTGACACGGTCACGGGGGGGGGCAGGGGGGCAGCTTGGGGCAGGTTTTTCCCACACTCCCCACGAGGCAAAAACACAGCTGAACTTCCTGCAAACTCCTGCCCCCTCCTGCCCCCCACGCAGGCAAGTGCCTGAAACGTGGTCACAAGGGGGGGCAGTTCGATCCTCAGCGGTCGTACATGTCGCGGTCACGGACGCCCCTCCAGAGTCGCTTGCCCTTGTTCTTGCCGTCGGTCGCGCCGATTGATCGCAGGCGGTTGCCGAGCTCGCGCGCCCCGAGCGGCTTGACGCCCTCCTCCTCGCACCACGTCTCGTAGAGCTTGCGCAGCTGGGCACGGGTGATGCTGCCCTCGGGATCCGCCACGAGCGTGTCGTTAGCGAAGCCCTGGAACCTGTCGCTCTCGGCCTTGTAGGCCTCGGTCGACTCCTGCACGGCCCGCGGCGGGCGAAGGCCTTCGGCCTGCCACTCGAGGCAGCCACGGACGCCCCACGCGAGGACCGCCTGGGCGACCTCGGGCTCGCAAAGCCGGTCGCGCATCGTTGGGTCGGGCGTCTTGATGACGTTCGTGAAGGGGACGCGCTGCACGCGGTTCCACATGCCGTCGTCGTCGTCGCGGATGCGGGGCGCGTCGTTGGCGGCCAGGACGAGCGTGAAGGTGGGCTTGAACGTGACGTCGGCCTCGTACTTGGCAGCCGCGGTGATGGGGTCACCGCCGGTTACGGACTTCATGATCCGTTCGTCGAAGCTCCCGCCGCGTCCGACCTCGGAGCTCGTCACGAGGCGAGCGCCCATGAGGCGGACCAGGTCGCCACGGTTGCCGCCGGGGTCGCGCCGCTTGAGCCACGTCTCGAAGTCGGCCGACAAGGCGTAGTCTCCGATCGCGTTCTCCCAGGCTCGGAGCACGGTCGACTTGCTGGTGTTGCTCGGACCGTAAAAGAAGAAGAACGCCTTCTCGGTGGCGACGCCGGTGAGCGCGTACCCGAAGATCTGGCCGAGATAGATAACGAGGTCCTCGTCACCGCCGGTGGCGTCGGTGAGGCAGTCCTCCCACAAGTCGTGCTGCGCTTCGGGGTCGTAGGGGACGGGCGCGATCTTCGTGATGAGGTCGTCGCGGGAGTGTTCGCGAAGCTCGCCACTGCGCAGGTCGAGCGTCCCGTTCTGGACGTTCAGGAGCCACGGATCGGGGTCGAGCTCGTCCGGTTGCACGGGCACGCCCGCCTCGGTTGAAGCGAGCTCAAGCATGGCGCCGATGCGCGCGCTGGACTCGGACGACTTCGCCCACGTCGCCAGCATCTTGCGCTCGCGCTCGTCGTCGCACTCGGAGGCCTCGCGGTAGATGTCTCGAACCGTGCGCTTCGCGAGCCGCACGACCACGCCGTCATCGTCCCAGCGCCACCGCTTGCCGTCGTAGGCGAGCCACTTCTTGCGCGGCGGACAGTACCTGATCCGCCCCTTGTTGCGCTCGACGAAGCGCTCAGCGTTGCCGAGGTCGGTCAGCGTCTTGTGCGGCACGATCGCGAGCGCTGGCCGGCGTCGGCGCGTCTTCTTCTCGGCTGGTTCGCCCATGGTTCTTACTCGGCAAGCTCCGCGAGGCGGAGCATCACGGTCCGCTGGTCGGGGGTGAGGGACTCGGTGTGCGCGGCCGCGATGAGTCGGTGGCAGACGCCGCATGCGCGCCGAAGCGCTCCGAGGGTCGCGACACGCTCGGCCAGGGCCTCGACGTCGCCGCGGAAGGGGACGCGGTCGGAGAGGTCGACGAGCATCTCCGCAACGTCGGCGTCGCGGTTCCCGCGGCGTCGGAGGACGGCCGCGATGGTCACGAGGTCAGGGGGCCACTGGTCGGTGTTCTCGCTGGCGACGATCGCGGCCCATGCCGATTGACGTGACCAGTCCGAGAAATCGGCGAGCTCGCACACGATGAGCGAAGGCTTGGCCGCCCCGTCGAGGCACGCCGCGAGCACAGCGTCCTCGGCCGCGGTGTCGACGATCGGCTCCATCGAGGGCGCCCGGTAGATGAGGTCCTCGAGGTGGTCCTCGATGCGCTCGAGACGACCACGCACGTCTTCGAGGGGGTCGAAGGCGAGTCGGTCACCCGACGGGGGCACGCGCTGGGGTTCACCCATGGCGGGCCTCCAGCTCGGTCAAGTGTGCGTCGAGATCATCGGCCGGGACGTCGGTATGCTTCGCCGCCGGCGCCGTCTGCTGCGATTCAGCAAGGCACGACCAGCACCAAACCCCGTGCTCGGGGTGCCATGCTCGGTTGCTCGCGGCGGGGATGTTCGTCCCGCACGACCGGCAGCGCGTGTCGTAGCGCCCCGAGTCGAAGTGCCGCCACTTGCGATCGGAGAGGTCGAGCTGCGCAGTCACCGATCGCCCCCTACGACGCGAAGCCCTAACTCGGCGGCGAGCTCGTCTTCGCTTACGTCGTCGTCGTGCTCATTACGCTCGTCGGCCTCTGCGAGCCACGCGAGGAACCCATGCGGCTCGACCAGGCGGAGGCGTCCGCGGGCGATGACGTCATGCCCCGCTGCGCGGTACCGGCGCGCGAGCTCGAGAAAGCTGGGGCGCGTGATCCCGAGGTAGGCCTCGCAGGTGTGCTGCGAGACGCGGAGCGGCGGAGCCGCCACCACGGTCACGGCGGACGTGTCCAGGCTCGCCACCAGCTCGAGGCGGTGCGGGCGTCCTTGCGCGTGGTCTCGTCGGTCGCTATCCATGTCGTAGTCCAGTCGGATGTGTGAGGCGGTCGCTGTGGTGGTGGGCCGCCTCACGTGTTCAGGCGGCCTCGCGCTCTGGTCCCAGTCGCTCGTTCATGCGAGCGACCAACATGAATGCTGGCGACTCATCCATGCCCGTCTCCGCTAGCGCCACGAGGATGGTGGCCCGACTCACACCGAGGAGATCCGAGGCGCCACGCACCCCGCGCTCCCGGGTCAGCTCCCGCAGCGCGCGACGCGCGGGGGCGTTCACTCCGTGTGTACCTCGACCGTGACCGGCCACTCGTTCGGTTGCATACAAGCGCATCTCGCACTCTCCTCGTCCGCGGGAAGGTTGAGCCCCCGAGCCGCCCCCGCGATGGCGACCTCGGCGTGTCAAAAAAAAGAGACGCGGAGACGCGAGGCCTCCACCCCTCTGGGGGTTCGAGATGGTCACCCGTGGTCACCCATGGGCAGCTGCCATCACTCCTGGCGCCGACTGGTCACCAGCAGGAGAACCCGTCACCGCCGGGCTAGCCCCTCACCATAGGTATCGGAGGCCACCAGCAAGAATGCTGGTCCGTGCTGGTTCGGCGCCAAAGCTGAACCCCTCACCCTTGCTGAGAAGGTGGCCTTCTCCGGCCTTCTCCGGCCTTCTCTGGTTTTTTTCGACCTTGAGAAGGCGACCAGCGACGTTCCGGTAGGAATAGTGTGCGCCGATGCGAAGAATGCCCAAGAATGCGTAGAAGCTGCGAAGAATGCGAAGTTCCCAGCCCCTCATAGAATAGAGGTGAGCACGAACGTTCACGAACGAAGGCGAACGTTTATCGCTTCGACAGCCTCTCCCCAGCGGGCCCCTACGTGCTCGGTATTGCTGCCGATCGAGGGAAAGCGGGAAGAAACCTTGGCGAAAGCCTCGCTCTCACGAGCTGGCCTCGCGCTTCACCGGGAGGCGGACGACGTTGGCCTGCCCCTCGGCTTGCCTTCGCGCCTCGTCTCGGCGAACTTGAAGCTCGCGGGCGAGGTCAGCGACGACGTCCCACTCCCCCGCCGCTGACGCCCGCTCGAGGGCTGCGGCGAGCGCTTCGACCACCGGGTCGTGAATCGTCACCGGGGCGGCTTCTTCTGTCACGACCTCCTTTGCGTCGCCCCCAGTGCTCCCCGGAGATGGGCCGCAAACAGGCGATTGCTTGCCGTCGGGGTCCGTGGGTGGACTGGCAGTCACGAGGTCAGGGGTTCGATCCCCCTCAGGTCCACCACCTCAGACGACGACCCCCCTTCGGGCCGTTGCTGACGAGGGCCTTCAACCCAGTCTGTTTGAAGCCCAGCCCGGCTCCGCTCAACCCAGCAGGGCATCGAGGCGTTCGATGAGGGCTTGGACCTCGGCCACGGTGTTGTAGTGCACCAGGCTGACCCGCACGATGCCGTCGTCGGGGGCGACGCCGAGGGCCTCCATCGCTTCGTAGGCGTAGAAGTGGCCCCACCGGATGGCGCAGTGCGCGTCGAGTTGGGGAGGGATGCTCGCGGAGGGTCTGCCCTCGACCGTGAACGCGACGGTGGGAACGCGAGGGTCGGTCGGGCCCGAGCCAGTGATCTCCGGCTCGCCGATGAGGCGCACCTTCGGGTGGTCCCGGAGAAAGGCGAGCAGCGGTGCCCCGAGTTGGGCCTCGTGCTCGCGGATGAGTGACCACGTTCGGTCGAGGTCTCCCTCGCCGCCATGGTGGCGGTCGACGGACCGGAGGTAGGCCACGATGCCGGGCAGGCCCGCGGCGAGCTCGTGGCTGACGTTGCCCGGCATGAAGCGGTAGCTGCCGGTCGCTTCGAGGAAGAAGTGGTTCTGGTTCGCGAGGCGGTCGCGGAGCGCCGGGGCCACGTAGGCGGCGCCGAGGTGGGGCCCGTAGACCTTGTAGAGGCTCATGACGTAGACATCCGCGCCGAGGGCAGGGGCGAGCACGCGTCGGTGGGGGGCGTAGGCCACACCATCGACGACGCTGATGGCGCCAGCCTCGCGAATGGTCTGGCACAAGCCACTCACGTCGTGAATGGAGCCGATGACGTTGGCGCAGTGCGAGAAGGCGACGACCCGCGTGCGCTCGTTCAACACGGCGGCGAGTCCGGCGGCGGTGAGGCGTTGGTCTTCGAGCCGCCAGACCCGCAGCTTGGCGCCCCGCTCCTCGGCGAGGCGGGTCCAGGCGCCGCGGTTGGATTCGTGGTCGACCTCCGTGACCACCACCTCGTCTCCAGCCGCGATCATCGGCGCGAACGCCCGCGCGAGCACGAAGAGGTTGGCGGTGGTGGAGGCGCCGAGCACCACGTCGTCGGCCGTGCAGCCGAGCAGCTCGGCGGCGGCTTCTTTGCCTTCGTCGACCTTCGCCGTCGCCCGTGCGGAGCGATCGTAGCTGGCGCCGAGCTGCACCATGTCCGCGGTGAGGTACGTCGTGATGGAGTCGACGACCTCCCGCGTGGGCACGCTGCCCCCGGCGTTGTCCATGAGGGCCACGGGGCCATTCAGGCCGGGGAACTGCGCACGGACGAAGTCGAGATCGAGCGTCATGGGGTGTTTGTAGCCCAATTGTCGCTGACGACGGCGCCGGCGTCGTGTAGCGCTCGGCCGTGCACGCTCTCTTCGTCGCGCCCGAGTTTCCCGCCAATCAGATGCGCTTCGTGAGCGCGCTCGCCCAGGTCGGCGCGCGTGTGACCGGGCTCGGAGAGGCCCCCGCCCACGAGCTTCCCGACGCACTCCAGTCGAGCCTCTACGGCTATGAGCGGGTGTCGAACGTCACCGACGCTGGGGCGCTGCTCGATGCCGTTCGCCGCGTGCAAGCCCGCGAGTGGGTCGATCGCCTCGAGGCTACGGTCGAGTCCCACGTGCTCACCACCGCGCTCGTACGGCGTGAGGCGGCCATCCCTGGACTCTCGGTCGAGACGGCCAAGCTCTGCCGCGACAAACCGACCATGAAGGCCTTTCTGCGGGAACGCGGCATCGCGACCGCGGCCACGCGTGGCGTCGACAGCGTGGAAGACGCGTTGGGCTTTGCCGGCGAGGTCGGCTACCCGATCGTGGTCAAACCGCGTGATGGGGCGGGTGCGCTCGGCACCGAGGTCGTGCGCGACGACGACCGCATGCGCGAGGTTCTCGGTCGTTTCGCAGGACAGGGGTTCACGTCCGTCGCGCTCGAGGAGTTCGTCGAGGGCCACGAGGGCTTCTACGACACCCTCACCGCCAACGGGCACGTGGCCCACGAGTTCATCAGCCACTACTACCCCAACGTGCTCGAGGCGATGCGGCACCGCTGGATCTCGCCGCAGATCGTGGTGACCAACCGCCTCGACGCCGAGGGCTACGACGAGGTGAAGGCGCTCGGTCGGCGCATCGTGGAGCTTTTTCAGATCGGGACCGCGCCCACGCACATGGAGTGGTTCTTCGGTCCCAAGGGGCTGCGCTTCTCGGAGATCGGCGCCCGTCCGCCGGGGGTGGGGCACTGGGACCTCTACTCGGCGGCCAACGACGTCGACATGTATCGTGAGTGGGCCGACGCCATCGTTCACGGGCGCTGCTGGGGGCAGCTCTCGCGGCAGTACGCGGCGGGGATCATCGCGGTGCGTCCCGACAAGGACGGGGTGATCGACCATTACGAGGGCGTCGATGTGCTCCAGGAGCGCTTCGGGAAGTGGGTCATCAAGGCCCATCTGCCCGAGCCGGGCACGCCCACACAGCCGGTCGAGGCCGGCTACATGGCCAACGCTTGGGTGCAGATGCGGCACCCGGACTACGACGAGCTCCGCCACATGCTCGACAGCGTCGGTCAGACCCTGAAGGTCTACGCGCGCTGACCAAAAACTCAGCCGCGGGGCGGCGACCTGGCTAGCCTGTAGGACTGACCGGTGATGTCCCGATCCGACCCCAGCGTGTCGTTGCGGCTACCCTCCGAGGTGGAGGCGCAGGTCGACGTGCGCCCGGCCGACGGGCGCCCGCGGCTGCGCCTGGTGGTGACGCGCGGGGCACTCGGTGTGGAGCTCGAGGCGCCCTACGAGCTCGGGCCCATCGCGATCACGAGTCTGTCGGCGACTTTCCCGGACGTGAAGTTCCCGGTGGAGTTGAGTGGTGGGATCGGCAACTTTCGCCACCGGCGTGGCCGCCTCGTATCCATCGCCATCGCGCTCTCGACGGTGCCGACCGGTCGCTGGGCACGTCAGCAGCTCCGGCGGGTTCTCGGGACCGACGTCGAGCAGGTGCTCGTGGCCCCGAGCGAAGATGGCGCGATCGTGGGCCTCGCCACCGCGGGTGGAGCGCTCGCGTTCGAGGTGGTGTGCGCGCCGACGGGGGATGACCTGCGGTTCATGGCCACCGAGGCGCGAGCCCTCGGGCTCGCGCTGCCGCCTCAGGTTCTCGCGGTGCAGGCGCTCGGCGCCATGCTGCGACCCCACGGTGAGGCCGTCGGGGGCGCGATCGTGGTCAAGGGCGTGACCGGCCGCATCGTGCGCGAGCTCATGCCGCATGCGGGCATGCGCGCGCCCGCCACCCGGGGCATGACGTGGAAGGCGCTCGCCTACGACGCCCAGGGCGTCACCGTGTCTGCGGAAGAGACGGCCACACCCATCGCGCTGTCGTCGCGCGCAGTGCGGGCGCTGGAGGGGCAGACCCTGGTTGCCGACGCCGAGGTCGCGGCGCTGAAGGGACAGACCGACGACGCCCGCAGCCGCTACCTCGAAGCCCTGGCCCGAGCGCCACGGCATCCCGAGATCGCGCGGCGCCTGGCCGAGCTCGACCGGGCGGCCGGGGGCCGCACCGAGGCGGCACTGAGCACGCTGACCGAAGCGATGACCCCGATGGAAGCGGGGTTGCTCGGGGCGTCGCTGCTCGCCGCCCACGGCGATCGCGATGGGGCCCGCGTGGCCTACCGCCGTGCCGCGGAGGCGGAGGCTTACGGGGTCCTGGCTGCGATGAGCTGGCTCGAGGCGGCTCGGCTCGAAGACGACGCGGAAGCGGCCCTCGAGTGCCTCGACGAAGCGGTGGCTCGTGCGCCTGGGCTCGCGGGGGCGCGGTGGGCGCGCATCGGTCAGCTGCTCCGCCGAGGGGACGCCGAGACCGCACGCGCAGACGTCGAGCACCTCGAAGCCGCGGCGCGGGGAGGGCGGGCGCGCCACGAGGTGTGGAAGCGCTTCGGCGAGCAGCTGCTCACCCACCGGCACTTGGGGCTTGCCCGCGACGCCTTCGAGCGCGCCCTCCGCTACGCCCCCGACGACGTCGAGACCGTGGCTGGTCTCGCGCGGGCCCTGGCCCTGGTGGACGAGCGGCGGCGGGCGCTCGACCTCTTGAGCCGCGCCGTGGGGCTCGCAGCCAAGCGGCGGGAGCGGGCCGATCGTGTGGTGGTCGAGCTCGCAGCCGCGCTGGCCGAGGTGGCCGACGATCGTCCGGCAGCCATCGCTCACGTCCGCGGTCTCGAAGCCGACTCGCCAGTCGTGTTCGAAGCCCGCGCCCTCGAGGCGCGCTGGTGCGCCGAGCTCGGCGATCTCGCCGGCGCAGACCGCGCCGGGGCGCGGCTCCAAGAAGCGGTCGAAGCTGCCCTCGGGGCCCTGGTGGCGGTGGAGACCACATCCGATCGCCGGTGGGGAAGATCGGACTCCGCCTACGCCACGCGCGAAGACGCGCGCGCCGCCATCGCCATGCACCTGTGGGAGGTGGCGCGCATTCAGCAGCTCGACCGGCGCGATCTCGCGCGGGCCCGGCAGCTCCTCGCCCTTGCGATGCGCCTGGCGCCACAGCACCGAGGGATCCGCGACGCCTTTCGCCGTGTTGCCTCTGACCTCGACGAGCGGCGTGCGCCGGAGCCCATGGCGACCTCGCGCGACGAGGACCCGGCCACGCCACCTCGACGCGAGCTTCGGCGCACCGACGTGCCCATGCCCCTCACGCAGCGGAACACGCCGGTCATCGGGTCCGAGCCCCAGCCGTCCATCAGCGAGGCGGTGACCCACCCGATCCCCTCGAGCGCCCCGTCGCCGGTGACCCATGTCGGCTTGGGCGTGCCGACGGCCATGTTGCCCGAGGACGACGAGCCCCTGCTCGACGACGACGACGAAGCCGACCTCGAGCTGAGGGTCGAGCAGCTCACGGCTCAGCTTCGGGCCGACCCAGCCCGAGCCGACTTCGCCGAAGAGCTCAGCGGTATCCTCGAGCGCCTCGGTCGCGACCACGACCTGCTCGCGCTCGTGTCGGGTCGCATCGACGACTACGGATCCACCCCAGCCCTCGACACCTACCGACGAGGCGCCCTCACACGACTACGCGATCAAGCCACGGCAGAGGGGCGCGCCGACGAAGCGCAGCTGTACGCCATGATGATCGACCAAGAGACCTAGTTTCTCGTGCTCGGGTCTCGACCTCGTGCTCGGGTCTCGACCTCGTCCTCGTGCTCGTGCTCGGCCTCGAGAACCTCGAACCTCGAACCTCGAACCTCGAACCTCGAGAACCTCGAACCTCGAGAACCTCGAACGCCACAAACTCGTCCCAACCGGACGGGTCGTGCTAACGGCGAATGCGGGTGCCATCATGCTGCTCGACGATCCGCATCACGACATGAAGCCTCCCGTTCAACCTCGCCGCGTCATCGTGCAGAAGTACGGCGGCTCCTCCGTCGCCGACGTCGAGAAGCTCGGCCGAGTGGCCGACCGGGTGGCTGCCACCCGGCGGGCCGGTTTCGACGTGGTGGTGGTGGTGAGCGCCATGGGCAAGACCACCGACGGCCTCATGACCCTCGCGCGCGAGGTCGCCAGTCAGGCCGAGGGCAACGGCGACCCGCCGCGTCGCGCGCTCGACATGCTCGTCTCGACCGGAGAGCGCGTGTCCATGTCGCTCCTCAGCATCGCCATCCAGGCGCGTGGGCTCGGCGCCATCAGCTTCACGGGGTCGCAGTCGGGGATCATCACCAACGACCGCCACTTCGATGCACGCATCATCGAGGTGCGACCGCATCGCATCGAGGATGAGCTCGCTCGAGGTCGGGTGGTCATCGTCGCCGGCTACCAAGGCATGAGCTATCGCCGGGAGATCACCACCCTCGGTCGAGGTGGCACCGACACCACCGCGGTCGCCCTCGCGGCAGCGCTCGGCGCGGAGCGGTGTGAGATCTACAGCGACGTCGACGGCGTCTACTCCGCGGATCCGCGCGCGGTGCGTGAGGCCGCCCACCTACCGGAAGTCGACTACGAGACCCTCCAGGAGCTCGCCGAGTCCGGGGCCAAGGTGGTTTGTGCACAGGCCGTCGAGTGGGCACGTCGATCGGGCGTAGCCATCTTTGCGCGCTCGACCTTCGAGCCGATCGTCGAGGGCGAAGAGCCGCGACAGACCATCGTGCGTCGCTTCGCCCCGCCCGAGGAGCCGCGCGCACGTGCCGTCACCAAAGACGATGCGGTAGCTCTGCTCGAGACGACGGGAGAGGCCCTCGCGTCCGTGCTCGGCTGCCTCGCGCCCCATGGCGTGCCCGTGCGTGAGGTGTGGTCGGCGGGCGACGATGCTCCGGCGCGGGTGCTGGTTTCACTACGCAACGCACCCGAGTTCGGTCGCGCCGAGGCAGAGCTCGTCACGCGCGGCGGGGTGATGGTTCGCCGCGACGTCACCATGGTGAGCGTGGTAGGCGCTGGGCTCGGGGAGCGTTCGGAGTCGCTTCTCGCCTTCCAGCGTCATCTGCAGGACGAGGACGTCCTGGTCTGGACGACGTCACCGCTGCGCATGTCGGCGCTCCTCGTGAGCGACGACGTCGACGCACTCGTGGCCGAGCTCCACGACGCTTTCGTGGCCTGACCGACTACTCCCGGTCGAGGGGAGGCGGCGGCGCGAGGGGGATCTCGAAGTCGAGCTCTTCGTCGTCGTCCTCGGACGCGTCGAGCGGCGGGAAGAGGCTCTGGTCGATTTTCGCCCCGTCGTCGTCGAGCCCTTCGAGTCCTCCGTCGTCTTCCTCGCGGGGGATGGGGTCGATGCCGAGCTCCTCGCTTCCTTCGAAGTCGATGCCTTCTTCGGCATGGCCACGGTCGTCGAGAAGGCTCTCCTCGCTGTCGTCACTCGAGAAGGCCACCCCGCCACCCTCGTCGCCGTCGAGGCCCTGTGCGTCGTCGTCGAGCGCGGAGTCCTCCGGTTCGATGGTGTCGATCGTCACATCGAGGGGGATGTCATCGGCGTAGCTGTCGTCCATGGCGTCACCCTCTTCGCTGAAGTCGGCCACCTGAAGTGCGGCTTCGTCGTCGTCGAGCCCTT
>JAUHZF010000108.1 GCA_030426145.1 Polyangia bacterium | reverse complement strand
CCTTCTTCCAATCTCTAGGGGCCTTCAGAAGCTTCAGAAGGCCCCTCCCCTCGCTACGCGAGGGGGCCCTCCCCAAACGGCGTCGCTTCGCGACGATTTGTAGCGAATGCACGCTCACCTATGTAGCCGCTACCGCAGGTAGGCGAGCCAGAAGGCGACCGCGAGGGGCGAGGCGGCGACCGCGAGGAAGGCGGCGTTCCACCAGTGGGTGGTGCCGCCGACGACGCGTACGACCGCGTTGAGGGGACGGTTGCACATCCCGGTCATGATGCAGAAGTCACGATCGTAGGGCGGCGTGTGGTGCACGTCGTGCTGGGCTTTGCTCAACAACAGACGGCCGCGCTGCAGCAGCCGTACGGGAGCGGGGACCTTCTCGGGAGGCACGTGCGCCCAGAGGTGGGCCATCTGCATGAGGTGGAGCGCGAAGACCATGCTCAGCGCGACCACGTGCATACGAGCATCGGCGAAGAAGGCCACCAAGATGAACACGATCATCAGCGGCAGATGCATCACATAGAGATGCTCGTAGAGGGGCATCTCGTAGATCTTGGCTGGGTTCTTGTGGTGGCGCTGAAAGCCCTCGGCGAGTCCACGTAAAAAGCCGACGTCGAGCGAGCGCGGGTTGTCGAGGATGACGTGGAGGACGCCGCTGATCAGATCGGTCAGCACGACGCAGAGCACGAAGAGAAACAACGCCTGCGCCCAGGGTGGCGGCGAGGTGACCACCACGTAGGTCGACCAGCAGATCCCCACCAGCATGAGCACGGTGGAGGTCTTGCTGTAGCCAAGCCTCATGACGGATCCCAATCGCGCTAGGAGGCTGGGTTCTGCGACAGTGCTCGCCTTGCCCATGGGCGCTACCTACCGCACTTGGTGCGTCTTGGCGAGGGTCGGCGGCGAGTTCGGGCGGGGCGCCATGGCTCGGTGCTACAATGGGCGGATGTCTCAGGCACGCAATGGCCTGGTGGCGGCTTGCTTATTGTCCATTCTCCTCGCGGCTTCGCCCGCTTCTGCCCAGCCGGCGCCACAACCTCCACCCTATCCCCCGCGGTATGCCCCCCGGCCCGCTCCGACGCCCAGGCCACCACCAGTGGTCTACGGGTGGGACCCCGAGGCTCCGGCGCCGGATGGCTACAAGGTCGTCGACGCCCCGAATGGCGCGCTCATCGGCACTGGCATCGCCATGCTGAGCATCGGCTGGACGACGTCGATCGTCGCGGGCGCCATCGGCGCCCAGGCCGAGGCGAACGAAGAGCCCGATGAGATCGACGCCTTCACCCCCACCGACTGGGCGCCACTCTACGTGCCCATCGGCGGCCCCATCGCGGCCATCGTGACGCTGAAGCCCTCTCCCGGGGGCCTGGGGTTGCTGGTCGCCGACACGATCGTGCAGGTGGGCGGCGTGCTCGGGATCATCGCCGGCATCCTCGATCGCGAGACCCGGGTGGTACGCACGGATTACGGAGTCGAACTCGACCTCCCGATCCTCACGCCAGGAGGGGCCCATGTCACCGGTCGCTTCTAGGTTCACTGGGCCGCTGTGTCTGCTCGTCGCGCTGGCGCCGAGCATGGGGTGGGCCCAGAGCCAGCCTCCCGCAGCCGCGCCGAGCGCAGCGCCGAGCGCAGCGCCCGCGCCTGCGCCGCCTCCCGCCGCGACACCAGCAGCACCGGCGTCCGCAGCACCGGCGCCCGCAACACCGGCGCCAGCAACACCGGCGCCAGCAGCACCGGCGCCCGCGCCTCGGGCGGCCCCCTATCCATACCCGTACCCCTATCCATACCCTCGACCCTACCCCTACCCGTATCCCTATCCCGCCCAGCCCCCACCCCCGCCGGAGCCCGCGCCCGAGATGTGGTGGGACAAGCACGTGCCCGTCCCGAGCGCCTCGGCTGATGCGTACGAACCTTTGATGTCGGGCGGCGCCATCCTCGGCGCGCTCGGCGCCTCAGGCCTCATGGCCGGCGGCCTCGCATGGATCATCGCCGCCTCGTCCTTCGCCACGCTCGACGACGAGTGCCCTGGCAAGATCTGTGTCGAGGGCACCCGGGGCGGGCGTGCCTACAAGACCGCCCGTGATGGCGAACGCGCAGCCGGCATCCTGGCTGCGATCGGCTTGCCGATGATCGCGGCCAGCGCCGTGATGTTCACCATCGCCCTCAGCACGGACAAGCCACGCTCGGGGGGCGTCGACCTCAAGGTCGGCGCCACGGGCGGTAGCATGGAGGTGACGTTTTGAAGCGATTCACCTGGCTCATGTTGGGTACCGCCGTCGTCGCCAGCGGCTGTGATGGCTGCATCCGTCTCGAGGACTACACGCTGGTCCCTGCGAGCGACGGCGGTGCATCAGGCACGTCCACCGGCACCTCCACCAGCACCGGCGTCGGCGGGCAGGATGTCTGCGGCGAAACGGGGGCGGCCGTCATGGTCGCCCTCCCCGCCACGACGGAAGCCTTCGACGATTGCACGGCAGGAGCCGGCGATGGGTTCGACGTGCTGGCCTTCGAGACGACCCGTGGAAGGTGTTTGGCCCGGCAGCGCATCGCCCTCACGAGCGGTCCGCTCCCCGACATGCCACCGCGCGTATCGGTCGCCTTCGACGACACCACGGTGATCGCGGGCACCCTTCAGGGAAGCACCCTCGAACTGCCCAACGATTGTTCGAGCGGCGCCGGTATCCCCGTCGCCGCCGCTGGCGCCGTGGATGCGGCTTGGGTGGCCTGGCTTCGCCTCGACGCCGATGGTCTATGCACCGAGCGCGTTCGCGTGGTCTCCACCGACGCCACGGGGAGGCTCCGCGTCACGGGTCTGCGCCGCACCCATGGACAGACCGTCGTGGCGGGCTACCTCGACGGCGGGGGCGCGCTTCGACTCGACGACGCCACGGTCTCCGCCCCCGGGGGAGCCTTTGCTCTCCGATTCTCGGCTCAAGGCGCGCTCGAGCCGAGCCCGAGCTTCGAGGGCACGGGCGACGACCGCTTCCTCGGCGTCGGAGCCATTGGAACCACCAGCCTCGTCAGCGGCAGTCTGCGCTACGAAGACCCGGGCTGTCACGGGTGCACGGGCGTGTCGGACGTCGCCAACCCCGCCGACGCTTGCCCCATGGGAACGGGAGGAAGCGGCGGCACCGGCGGCATGATGGGCCAGGGTGGAACGGGCGGGAGCACCAACGATGCCCACAACGCCGCCCTCTTGGCCTGGCCTCCTGGAGAGACCTGCGGCCGGCTCGGAACCCACGGACGGGACGGTGTTCTCGATGATGCGCAGCTCGGCGTTCATGCCAACGGCGTGCAAAACCTCGGCGAGTGCCGGGGCGCCTTCGTGGGCGGCGCCGGACGCTCCACCTGGCCCCTCGATCGCCTCGACGACACCACGTCCCTCTTCGATGCGGGCGGACCGGGAAGCGATGCCTTCATCTTCGGGACTCGGGGCTCCAGCACGCTGGACTGTGTTTCCGGCATGGGCTTCGACTTCTCGCTTCGCGCCACGCCATCGATCGTCGACGCCACCGCCTGGGGCCACCGCGTGGTCGCCGCACGCTGTCGCCCCCAGGCGCTCGCGAGCATCTTCGCCGTCGATGCCGCCGGGGGTCGTCTCGACATCCATCGCTGCGCCGATGGAAGCTGCAGCGAAGCCGATGCGAGCATTCCCCTCGCATCGGGCGCGGACGGCCAGCTCGTACTCCTCGGCGCCGACCGCGACCGGGTGAGCTGGCACGGCGTGCTCGCTCCGGTCGCGATCCCTCAAACGACCCTCGACGGCAGGGTGGTCGGCGATGGTGGCGATCACCTCTCGGCCGACGGCCGGGATCGCCTCTACGCCATCTTCACCACGACGGGCCCACTTCAGCGCGTGAACTTCGAGGACGGCTTCTGCGAAGACCTCCCCCAGGGAGCCCCGGCAGGCACATGGCTCCTCGCGCTCGATCCAGACGGCTTCAGCGACCGGGCGATGTGCCGCTGGGCCGTCTTCCTCCGTCCGTAGCCGGTCTCTTGGTGGCTCATGGGCTCGTGCAGGGCGTCGGGGGGGCAGCCACGGCGCCACCCTCCCACCTCACCGGTACTTCTTTCTGCACCCTCGCGAGCAGCTCACAATAGTCGAGCGAGAAGGCAGACAAGTCCCAGCGAAGGCTCCTTCCGAGCGACGTGGCATCTGGCACCTCGAGACGGGGACCCGCATCGCAAGCGACCGCCTCCGCGGGCCGGGGCCTTCGTGCTCCGCGAGGGTGTCGCCTTCTACGCTGTCGACGACCGTCGCGCCCCGACGTCGCGTATCACCCCAAGCAACCGCTCGAGGAGTTTGGTCCGAAACCGGTAGCGGTTCCAAACCATGGCGATGGTGCGCGATGGCGAGCTGGCGAGTCGACGGTAGACGCGGCGAGGACTCTCGTCGATGCGCCCCGCCATGGCGGGGATGAGCGAGACGCCGTGACCGAGCGCCACCAGCTCCAGAACCATCGCGAGCTGGTTCGTGCGCTCGATCGAGATGGGATCGACCGACTGGCTGCGGCAGGAGTGCACCACGTTGTCGGACAGGCAATGGGCCTCGTTGAGCAACACGAAGGGGTACTCCCGTAGGTCTTCGAGGTGCACCACGTCCTTGGTCGCGAAGGTGTGGTGCGGCGGCACGACGAGCAGCAGCTCGTCATCGAAGAGCGGCTCCACCTCGAGATAACGGGCCTCGAGCGGCAGCGCGAGCAGTGCGACGTCGACCGCGCCGTTGCTGCAGGCCGGAAGCAACGTGTCGGTCACATCCTCGGTGACCTCGATCTTCGCGTCGGGAGCGACCTGAGAGAAGGCCTCCAGAACCTCGGGAATGAGGTAGGGCGCGATGGTGGGGATGGCACCGATGCGCAGGGTGCCCGTCTTGCCGTCGTCGGTGATCTCCGCTTTGGTCCGAGCCACGATGTCGATGACTTGGCGCGCGCGTGGCCGCAGGAGGCGCCCAGCATCGGTGAGTACGACCTTGCGCGACTGCCGCTCGAAGACGGGTTGTCCGAGCTCGTCCTCGAGCTTCGCGATGGATCGACTCAGCGCGGGCTGTGAGAGGGCCACTTCCTTGGCCGCACGCGTGAAGCTGCCGTGCTCGGCCACGGCGAGAAAGTGAACCAGCTGCTCCAGCTCCATCGCACGTCAGTGATAGGTCGGCCTGGAGTCAGCGCCAAGCGAGCTCCCCTGCGGTGGCGTACTTGGGTTTTGTCGAGGATCCTCGCTATAACCCCGCCACCACCGGCCACGTTCGACGTCTCCGTGAGCTTCGCGCGGGTTGGATCAGGGGGAGAAGTACGCACGTCATGGCCTGGTTATTGAATCGGGGCGGCCATCAAGAAGGCCCGCTCGAAACTACGCAAATCGTTCAGATGATCCAGTCGGGGCAGCTCACCGATGGACACGTCGCCCAGTCGGGCTCGAACCAGTGGGTCCCCCTTCAGCAGGTGCCCGAGTTCGCGCAGGCACTCGGAGGTGGCGCGGTGGGCGCGACCGTGCCCGGTGGTCCCGCAGGTCCAGCTGGTGCTGGAGCGCCGCCGAAGAAGAAGGGCGCCCCGATGGGCCTCATTCTCGGCCTCATCGGCTTGCTCGTGGTGGCGGGGGCAGGGGTTGGTCTCTACTTCGCGTTCTTCCGCGGGGTCTCGTCGAACCTCAGCGCCAACGTCCCCAAGGACACCCAGATCTTCTTCGAGATCCCGAGTGCTTCGGCCGCCATCCGTGGGTTCGCCACCATGGGCGTGGTCGACCGCGAGGAGCTCGAACCGGAGAAGATGGTCGAAAAGCTCCAAGAGGGTCTCGAGGAGTCGTTCGACCTCAGCGGCGACGAAGCCGAAGCGCTCCTCGGCGACCTCGAGTCGATCGCCGTCGCGGCACGCGACCTCGACGACAAGCCTCAAGCGGCCTTCATCCTCAGCTTCAAGGGGACGGAGGCCATGGAGGCACTGCTCGGTACCGATCGCTTCGACGACACCGACGACGATGTCGGAGGCGGCAAGCGCTACGCCCTCGAGCGCGTCGACGTCGAGTGGGACGAGATGAAGGACTGGTCCCCGGCGCGCAAGACCTTCTCGCGCATGAGCTTCAAAGAAGACAGCGAGCGAGAGGCTTTCGTGTGGTTCGCCGAGGCCAAGCTGCTCGCGATCGGTCACCCCGACCTCATCGAAGACATCGGCAAGGTCAGCCTCGAGGGCGAGGAGCCCTTGAGCAAGCAGGACAAGTGGAAGCAAGCCAACTTCGCCTCGGGTGCCTCCGCCCTCCTCTACATCGACACGGAGTTCGCGGAAGAGATCGACGAGAAAGAGGTCGAGAAGTTCGTCGAGGGATATCTGCAAGACGTGGCCCCCATCGCGGGCACCGCCGGCTTCACCGACGCAGGCGTGGTGTTCACCGTCAACGGTGAGCTCAAGGGCGACAGCATCGAGGACGAGGACTACCCCGAAGCGGTGGACCTCGACATGCACAAGCGCCTCCCTGAGGACACCGTGCTCTACGTCGCCATGTCCACCAAGACCGGCCTCTCCGGAGAAGAGACCAAGGACAAGCTCATCGAGCGGCTCGAAGAGGTCAACGAGCGCGAGGCCAAGAACATCGAAGACGCTCTCGACGACATCGAAAAGAAGCTCGACATCGACATCGAGGATGCGCTCGACGCGCTGGGCGATCAGATGGCCATCGCCGTCGCCGTCGATAGCGGCTTCGAGATGGACGAAGACATCAAGCCCGACGACGTCATGTCCGACGCCGGCCTGGGGATCCTCGTCCACATCGGAGACGAGGAGAAGGCGAAGGAGCTCGTGTCCACGCTCAAGGAGAAGGTCTTCGAGGACGGCCCCCTCGAGAAGGAGTACGAGCTCGACGACGTGGGTGACGGCTTCGACGCCGAGCCCGAAAGCGATCGCTCTCCGGAGATTCGTGTCCGTATCGAGAACGGCTACCTCCTCATCGCGGCAGGTGGAAAAGCCGAGGCCTTCACCAAGGCCCTCGAGGGCGAGTCGACCCTCGACGGGGTCAAGGCGCACGCCCGCGCCATCGATGCCGTGGGTGGCAATCCCTACCTCATCTACTGGGAGGACACCGGACGCGTCGCCAAGGCGATGCTCGACTTCGTCGAGAGCAAGGACCGCCTAAAAGAAGAGCTCGAGGAGGTGGAGGACAAGAGCGGCATCAAGTCCGGCGCTTTCAAGTTCGAAGGAGACGACCGCATCACCTCGGCCTTCTCGTACTCGGCCAAGCGCGAGAAGGACCGGTGGACCTACAGCGTGAAGGCCCTCAACCTCCCCATGGCGACGATGGGCGCAGGGTCGTTCCTCCTCTTCTCGGCTCGCTCGATGCCCGCCATGCCCACCAAGGTGGAAGCTCCGGGCGGTGGGGGTCTCAGCGGCGATGTCCCCCAAGTCTGCAAGGACTACGTGAAGAAGTTCGAGGACTGCCAGAAGACCCTGCCCGAGGCAGCCCGCGACGGGTTCAAGAAGAGCGGTGACGCCCTGAAGAAGTCGCTCGAGCTGGCCAAGGGCAACAAGGCGATGATGGATGCGATGGTCAAGTCCTGCGAGGCAGGGCTCAAGTCGCTCGAGACGGTCTGCAAATGAAAAAAGCCGCCCGGCAGCTTGGGGGGGGGATCGCTGCCGGACGGCGGAGAATATGAGCGCACGCCGGATGGGGGGGGGATTACCAACGCGCGCTCGGTGTCTACCAATGCACGGAAGATGCCAACCTTCAGCGCCCTCGGCACAGCCACTTGCGTGCCGAGCGGGAGGTGGCTCCTTTCAGATCTGAAATATCGCGCTTTCAGGACTGAAGGATGAACGGCCTCGTCGCTCGGTTGCTCGCCTCCGAATCCCCGGCGGCTTGGTACGACGCACACCGAGCGCGCGTCTGGCGCTGGGGAGGACGCGTCGCCACGGACTGGCTCGACGACCGCTCGCTGCACGCGGCCATCGCGAAGACCGTTCCCGGTCAGGTCGACTGGCTCGAGGGCGGCCTCGGTCAAACACCGCCGACCATGGCGCTGACTCGACTGCCCTCGGCCGCTCGAGCCGCAGGCGCCTCGCTGCGGGTCCATCGGATCCACACCCTCGATGAACGACTCGGCGAGGTCGCATTGGCCTTCCTCGACGCCTTCGGGGAGGAGATCAACATCAACGCCTACGCCTCTCCGGCGGGGGCTGCCGGCCTCGCCCCCCACACCGACCCGTACGACGTCTTCGTCCTGCATACCGCCGGCACCAAGCGCTGGTTCCTCCATGGGAAGGAGGGCGAGGCCCCCGTGCCGTACCGCGACGCGACCGGTGGCAACCACGGAGAGCTCGTCCTCGAGCCCGGCGACCTTCTCTTTCTTCCGGCGCACGTCCGACACCGAGCACAGGCACTCGACGGTACCTCCCTCCATCTCACGCTGAGCCTTCAGGCGAAGACGAAGCACAGCCTCGTCGAGTGGCTCGCCACGGAGGTGGGCAACCACCTCGACCCCATCGACGGGTCTCCCCGCCACACGCAGGACGACGGCACCTACGCGAAAGCCGTCGATGCCCTGCGCGCGGCGGTCCGCGCCCAGCTCGAGGGCGACGTGGTCGATCGCTGGCTCCGGTACCGAGAAGGCGTCGAATACGAGCGCACGATCGCCAGCTTCGAGACCTATCGCGCCACGGCGGCCCGCGGCTATCGGTGAGGCCCTGGCGGCCCACCTGTGCCGACGCGTGCACGACGTCGTCGCGCCAAGATACCGATCCCGAGCACTTCGAGACGGGCACGACGCTTGCGATGCGTGCCGACTGGTCCGTCGGTTCGGAGGCACCATGGCCGAACGCATTCTCCTTTCGTTGCTCCTTACATTCGTCGTCGCCGGCTGCGCCACGCCCCACGGGCGCTGGGGTCACGAGGCGCGCTACGCGCCCGCCGTGCGCGGCTACGTACTCACCGCCGACAACGGCAGTGACGACCCCACCGAGGGCGCCCCTACGCTCGTGCTCACCGACCCGGTCACTGGCGACAAGCTCCAGTGCCAGGAGCAGGTCGCACGTTGGATCGCCCCCCACCAAGACCACGCGGAAGCACTGGTGCACGACGAGAACCTCGAGCTCGCGGGCGTGCTCGCGATGGCACCTTTGGTAGGCGCGGGGGTCTACCTGGCCCTGCCCGGGCTCGCCCTCGTGGGCACCGGAAGCCTCGGTCGAGACATCGCAGGCTCGCGCGATGTGGCCGACGTGCACGCCGAGGGCGAGGCGCACGTGAGGCGACGCCGCTACGACGAGGGGCGTCTGCTCCTCGAACGCGCCTTGGTGCGCGATCCCGGTCTGGCCCAGCACACGACGGCGCTGCTCTACTTGGGGATCGCCTACGCCGAGCTCGACCGCGAGGACGAGGCGACCCGCGCCCTCGAAGCCTTCGTGCGGCGGGCCGCGATTCGCGACGTGAAGGCCTATCGCACCGCGGAGCGATGGTTGAAGGTGCTCGGCCACGACGTGCACGTCGACTGCAGGTCGCAGAGCCCCTACCCGCTGCGATGGTCGGAAACGTGATGGCTACACGATCAGCGCGACGCCGAGGATGAAGGCCATCACGGCGAGCAGCACGCCTACGGTGATCGCCACCCACAGCGACAGCTCGGGCGGGGTCTCGAGCTTCAGCGGCGGTGGCGGAGCCCGCCACGCATGGGTCGGGGCGTCGGCGGAGATCTCCATGGTCGACGGCTCTTCCGGGATCCGGATCCCCTGCACCACCGTCGGCGCGTCGTCCTGAACCACAGGGGGCGGCCGCGGCATCTTCTTCGTGAGCGCCTCGCCCATCGACACGTCCGAGACCACCACTGGACGCGTCATCTGAATCGTCGGCGCATCGGGCTCCGGAGGAATGGGGATGGGGACGGCCACCGGCTCGGGGGGAGGCTCGATCTCGTTCAGAGCCGCGCGCATCTCGACCGCGTCGCGGTAGCGCTGGTCGACGTGCTTGGCCACCGCGTGCCGCACGATGGCGGCCAGCGGTGAAGCGCTGATCTCGGGGGCCAGGGGCAGCGGCCGATCGCTCGCGTGCTCCAGCATGATGGCCACGTGCATGTCCTCCGTGATCACGGGGTGCCCTGTGATCATCTCGGCCAGCACCAGCCCCAGGGAGTAGATGTCGCTCGCCTCCACCACGTCCTCGCCACGGGCCATCTCCGGCGACATGTAGCGGGGCGTGCCGAGTCGATACCCCGTGCGGGTGAGCCCGGTGGTCTCGAGGCGCTCTCCCTCGAGCGCCTTGGCGAGACCGAAGTCGAGGATCTGAACCACCTCTCGACCGCCGCGTCGCTCGAGGAAGACGTTCGCCGGCTTGATGTCGCGGTGGATGATCCCCATGTCGTGGGCCGCCTCGAGCGCATTGAGGGCCTCGTGCGTGATCCTGAGGATCCGTCCCAAGGTGAAGGGACCCTCGAGCCGAAGTGCCTCCTTCACCGTCAGCCCTTCGAGGTAAGAGAAGCAGATGTAGGGGAGCCCGCTCTCGCGCGTGTAGCCGAAGTCGAGGAGCCGAACGATGTTGGGGTGCTGCAGCTTCTTCACGAAGTCGGCTTCGCGCTCGAACCGCTTCCGCGCGACCCCGGTGAGGTCGTGCTCGTGCATGACCTTGAGCGCGACGTCCTCCCCCGTGTCGGATTCGGCGAGATAGACGCTTCCGCCGCCGCCGCGACCGAGCACCCGCTCGATGCGGTAGCGGTCGACGCACTGGCCGATGCGGAGCTCACCTCCCAATGTTCGCTGCCGCCCGCTGCATCGTCGTCAGCCGGGATAATCTTCGATCTGAGGCGGCGGTGGAAGGAAGACCTCAGACGCCGAAGGCTGCCACCGCCACGAGCACGAGCGCCAAGACCACGAAGACGCCGAGGGCGATGACCACCCCCACCGTTCCCTCTTCGGCTTCGCCGCGTAGGGTCTTGGCCGGGGGTGGGTCACTCGGCGCGAGCGCGCTGGGGAGCTGGCTCAGGTCCAAACCGCTGTCGGCTTGGGCCCACGTGGCTTGCGTCGGCGCTGCGCCGCCCGTGAACGGGGCGGCGAGCGAAGGATCGTTCTGGCGGCCTCCGCCATCGCGCTTGCGAAAAGGCAGAGCACGCCGCTCCACGTGGGCCGGCATCTTCGCCGTGCCCGCGAGCTCGGGCAGGTCCTCTGGAATGTCGTCGTCCCAGTCGTCGTCATCGATCTGGCCCCGCACGGCGGCATCGAAGGCGGCGTCGCGCACCATGCGTCGCGTGCTGGCCTCGGCGCTCGGAGGCGCGGGCTCGGCACGCTTCACGACGAGCGTCTCCTCTTCGACCCACTGCGGGTCGGGCTGCTCGTCCTCCCTCGACATCCCCCTTGGAGCGAAACCTAGCACGACGGCTCAAGGTGTTGGCGGCGTGGCCGTTCCCACTTGGTGGCAAGTCACCATGAGCAAGCGCCCCACCAAGTCCGTCACTGTCCCGCGACGTCGCCCCACCTCACCGCAGTTCCGGTTGGAGGGCCCACCGTCGTCCATCCCAGCCGGCGCGAGCTTTCCGCCCACGGTGGAGGACCTCCAGCTCGAGCTTCGCGACCTGCGCCGCGAGAACGCTCGGCTGCGCGCCGAGCAGCGTGGCACGTACCTGGATCAGACCACCGGCGCTTACGACGCCCGCTACTTCTACCGACGGCTCCGCCAAGAGCTCGCCCGGACCGAGCGCTTCGGCCAACCGATGAGCGTGCTCGTGGTCGAGGTGTTGCCGCTGGCCGAGCTGTCCTACGTTTCCGGACACCCGGCGAGCAACCGGGTCCTGCGCTGGGTCAATGCGGTCCTCTGCCGGCACACCCGTGACTTCGACGTCGTGGGTCGCATCGGCACGGCCGAGCTTGCCCTGGTGTTGCCCGAGACGAGCCACGACGGCGTGGTCACCATGACCTCGCGGCTGCTCCACGCCCTCGAGACCACGCCTGGCCGCCCCGAGCTGCCCGTCGGGGTCGAGCTCGAGGTCGTGTTCGGCGGCGCCACCGCGCCCTACGACGGAGAGACCCCCGCCGAGCTGGTGATGGCGGCGGAAGAGCAGAAGATCGTTGGCCGTGCATCCGACTCGGTTCGCTTCGGCCACGTCGCCGCTTGAGGCTACCCCGGGCCGGTAGTTTTCGAACGGCCGCTCCCCCTCGGCAACCAACGATGCACGGTCCCGTGGGGCAATCCAGCCTCACTGGAACTGCCGGCATGGGTGTGAGGGCAGAAACCTCAAAAATCGTGAGACATCCTCACGACATGGAGTCACCTCTAAGAAACGAGGGACGTCCTTCTCAGCTAGGGAATGCCCCTTGCAAGATGGGAGGGCCCCGCGGCCAACCCACGCCGCGCGGTTCCGCAAAGCAGCGCCCCTTCGGGGACAAACGGCCCTCGCGGCCGTATCATGGCAAGGCACCTTACAGAGCGAGGACACATTGAAGACCCGCCTCATTCCCTTCCCGCTTCACTTGTTCCTCGTCGCTTCGGCCGTGGCCACTACGGGTTGCGCCGATGATGAGCTCGACATCGCATTCGGCCAGGACCGCCAGCCCATCGTTCAGGGTCAGGTCAACAACGGCGACCCCGCCGTCGTAGCGCTCACGACCCAGGGCCAGCAGTTCTGCACCGGCACGCTCATCCGTCCCGATATCGTCATCACGGCCGCCCACTGCCTGCCTCCCCACGTTCCCGTCGGGTCGTACAGCAACATCGACATCTTCTTCGGAACCGACGTCAACGGCGCGGGCGAGTTCGCACCCGTGGCCAGCGGCTGGACCCACCCTGGCTGGAACGAAAACGAGTTCCTCTACGACATCGGCTTGGTGCGGCTCGCCCAACCGGTGGCCGTCACCCCCATTCCCTTCCGCACCGACTTCATGGGCAACAACATGGTCGGCACGCAGGTTCGCATCACGGGCTTCGGGATCACCCAGAACGGGGCCAACGACAGCGGCCTCAAGCGGGTGGCCACCACCCAGGTGAGCCAGGTCTACCAGGGCGTCTTCGACATGGCGATCGCCCCTTCGGGCACCTGCAGCGGCGATTCGGGTGGCCCCGCGCTCATCATGAACAACGGCGTCGAGGAGCTGGCCGGCATCCACTCGCGGTCCGACTGCGTCAGCAGCTCGATCGACACCACCGTGCCCGACTACCTCGACGAGATCTACGCCTTCCTCGGCGAGATCCCCGGCGCCACCTGTGACCAAGATGGTCAGTGTGCTGCGGGCTGCGCGGCCCCCGACCCGGATTGCCCCTGTGCGACCGATGGCTTCTGCACCGTCGCCTGCAGCGACAACACCACCGACGCCGACTGCAACTCGCAGTGCGCGGCCTCCAACGGCACCTGCAACATGGACTGCCCGCCGGACGTGCCCGACCCCGACTGCAACGGGCAGAACTGTGGCGCCGACGGGATCTGCGATGGCTCGTGCGTCAACGACCCCGACTGTGGTGGTGGCGGCACCTGCCCCGCCGATGGTCTCTGCGACGAGAGCTGCGGCTCGGACCCCGACTGCTGGTCGAACGGGCTCGCCGAAGAAGAGGACTACAACGAGATCGTCGGCGGCTGCGCCGTGAGCCGTGACGGTCGCTCCGAGGACCCGGCTGCGTGGTGGCTGGTGGCCCTCGGTCTGGTCGCCTTGCGCCGGCGACGCTAACCCCCTTCCGATGCGACGACTCGCCCTCATCCTGGCGCTGGCGCCGGGCGCCGCTGCCTGTGCCCCCGACGACCCGTCGTGGGGCGAGGCGCAGGCGCCCATCGTGAACGGCGAAGTCAACGAAGGCGATCCCGCCGTCGTCGCGCTCACGCAGCGCGGTGGCGCTTTCTGTACCGGGACGCTCATCCGGCACGACGTCGTGCTCACCGCCGCCCACTGCCTGCCACCCCACATCCCTGCCAGCAGCTACAACCGCATCGACGTCTTCTTCGGGACCCGCGTCGGCGGGGTCGGCGAGACCATCGATGTCGTCGATGGCTGGACACACCCCGAGTGGCACGACGACGCCTACTTCTACGACATCGGCCTCATCCGCCTGAAGCGCCCCGCCGCCATCGATCCCATCCCCTTCCGCACCGCCTCCATGTCGGGTGAGGTCGGAAGCCGCGCCCGCATCACGGGTTTCGGGATCAGCAAGGGCCTCGCGTCCGACAGCGGCATCAAACGTGTGGGGGCCACCACGGTGGTAGAGGTCTCGCCCGAGCTCTTCATCATGAACACCACCCCCAGCGCCATCTGTTCGGGCGACTCGGGCGGCCCTGCGTTGGTGACGCGGGATGGGGTCGAGGAGGTCGCCGGGGTCAACTCGCGCGGCGACTGCACGCAGACCAACATCGAGACCAACGTCCACCACTACCTCGACCAGATCTACGCCTTCCTCGGAGAGGACCCCTCGGCCACCTGCGAGGCCGACGGCGCCTGCGGGGCTCTCTGTGATGCGCCCGACCCGGATTGTCTCTGCGCCACCGACGGCTTCTGCGGCGAGCACTGTGACGACGCCACGAGTGACGCTGACTGCGCCACCCAGTGCGCAGCCGACGGCACCTGCAACCCGGACTGTCCCGACGAGGAGACCGACCCCGATTGTGCCCCGCTCTGCGGCGCGGCCGATGGCCTCTGCGACCCGCTCTGTGTGTCGCTCGACCCAGACTGCGACGAGATGCGGTCATGCGAAGACGACGGCATGTGCGACGCGAGCTGTGACGACGACCCGGATTGTGCCCCGGCCGCCGGGTCCCTCGACATTCAGCCCGAGGGTGGCTGCAGCGTGGCCGGCGACGACGACACGAGCTGGCTCTGGTTGGTGATGGCTGGTCTCATCGCCGCCCGTCGAAGGCGGCCGTAGCGCCCTCCGAGAGAGGTCAGTAGACTCGTTGGCGATGGAGCCGGAGTCGATGGTCACCGACCAGCTGCAGCTGGTGCGCCCCCTCGAGAAGGGAAGCATGGGCAGCGTGTGGGTCGCGTTCAACCACGCCCTTCAGACCGAGATCGCCATCAAGTTCATGGACCCCGGTCTCGCCACTGACGAGACCTTCGTCGCCCGCTTCATTCGAGAGGCCCGCGCCGCGGCCCAGATGAAGTCGAACCACGTGGTGAAGATCCAGCAGATCGGCCGCACCGACGACGGCCTTCCGTTCATCGCCATGGAGCTTCTCGACGGCGAGTCGCTCAAGAGCCGGTTGCAGCGCGACGGCCGCGTGTCGCCGGAAGCCACCAAGGTCGTGGTGAAGCACATCGCCAGAGCCCTGAAAGAGGCCCATCAGGCGGGCATCGTGCACCGCGACATCAAGCCCGCGAACATCTTCTTGAGTGAAGTGGACGACGAGCTCTTCGTGAAGCTCATCGACTTCGGTGTCGCCAAGAAGCAAGCCGATGGCCTGGCCATGACGCAGACCTACGATCGCGTGGGCACGCCCTTCTACATGGCCCCCGAGCAGCTCATCAGCGCCAAACACGTCGACCATCGCAGCGATCTCTGGTCGGTAGGGGTCGTGGCCTACCATTGCCTCACCGGGCGGGTACCCTTCCTCGCTGATAGCTTCGCCGACCTCTGCATCAACGTGGCGAGCGGTGAATACCCACCCGCTCGACAGCTCGTCCCCGAGCTTCCCGAATCGGCAGACCAATGGTTCAGCCGCCTCCTCGTGCGGGCCCCCGAAGATCGTTTCGACAACGCCAAGGCCATGGCGGACGCCTTCCTCCTGGCCGTGTGACCGCAGCCATTGCGCCCTCGTTGCGCGTCGCCGTGCTCCCGCGCTGGGAGCGCGTGCTCGCCGAGCGCGGCCTCCACGCCGCGGAGTAGCCGCTCAGGCCAAGACCCGATAGGCGACGACCGGACCGTGGTTCTTGAGGGTTCGGGTGCCCGCCTCTTCGAGCTGGACGTGTCCGCGCACGGCCTCCGCCACACTGGGACCCACCAAAATCTCCCCGGGCACGGCCTGCCCTTGCAGACGAGAGCCGACGTTCACCGTGTCGCCGAGCACCGTGTACTCGAGGCGACGTTTGCTCCCCACACTGCCCGCGAGCATGTCGCCGGCGTTGACGCCCACCGTGATCTGCAAGGGCTCACCGAGCTCGAACGACACCCGCGCGATGGTCTCACGCATCTCGAGGGCGCAGCGCACGGCCTGGAGCTCGGGATGCGCATGAGGAAACGGCGCCCCGAAGACGGCCATGACGCAGTCGCCGATGAATTTGTCGAGGGTGCCCTGGTAGTGCAGGACCGCCTCGGCGCCCGCATCGAGCCACCGGTTGAGCACCGAGAGGAGCCGTGCCGGGTCGTCTTTGAGTCGCTCGGAGAGCTTGGTGTATCCGACGAGGTCGGCGAAGAGCACGGCTGCGTGCACGTTGCGGGGCCGGTCCATCAGGTCGCGGCGCCCCGCCAAGATGTGCTCGACCACATCGGGAGAGAAGTAGCGGCGAAGCTGCGCAAACCGGTTCTGCTCGTGAGCGTGGGCGAGGCGCGCCTCGAGGGCGTCGAAGGCGCCGGCAGCGTGGGTGCACACGATGGCCAGCTCACGCGCGTGCTCGACGGTGATGGGCGGCGCTCCGAGGACTGCGTCGAGGTAGAGGATGCGCTCGATGCCGTCGCGAGGTCGGATCATCGCCGCGGCGGCGGCGTAGGCGCCCGACCGCATGATGCTCGCGCTGAACTCGACCGCGCCCTCGACGAAGTGCGCCACACCACGCAGTCGCGCCTCCCGAAGGACCGTCTGGGAGACGAAGCTCGCGTCCCGGAGGGGTCGCCTGTCGATCTGGGAGCCCTTGTAGAGCCCGAGCGTGCGGTAGCGCTCTCCCCCCGGCTCGAGCTCGACCAGGGCCGCTCGGGACGCCCCCAGCCGCTCGCCCACGGCGCGGGTGAGCTGCATCGCCAGCTCCTCGTAGCTGGCCACCTGGTAGAGGCGGGTCACCACCCCGAGCAGCTGCTCCCCCGACGAAGGTGCGCTGCGCACCGAAGGCGGGGGGACCGCGCCCGTGCTCATCATGTCGCGGTCGCCCTTGAGCTCACTCACGGGCGCCCCGAAGCCACCACCGCTCAGCTCGACCCTCAGCACCACGGTGCCCCCGAGAACGAGCTCGTCGCCGTTGGCGAGGAGCACTGGCTCGCTGAGCGCGACACCATCCCGACGGGTTCCATTGCACGAGCCGAGGTCGCGCACGAAGAGGTCGTCACCCCGCCAGAAGAGCTCGGCGTGCCGCTTCGACACCGTGGACGTGTGGAGCACGAGGTCCTGATCGAGCGCACGCCCGATGCGCATGCCAGCCGGTGGAACGTCGACGCTCCAACGCGCACCGCCCGCCTCGATCACCTCGACGCGGGCCCGCTTCGACGGCGGGGCCGCCGTCGACGCGAATGCAGATCCCGCAACCATTGCATGAATGATCGCAGCAAGGCCCGTGCCCAAAGGACGCCGTGGGAATACGCCAACCTGGAAGCGCAGGATGGGCGCCACTGCGCCGACTCTGCGTCTTGCGCCTAGACCCCTGCAACCATTGCGTGGATACGGGCGAAGAACACGTTCACCACTTTGGCCTGCGTGGCGGCACGAAGATGAGGTAGCCGTCACCCGCTGCACGAGCACCGACTGCGGTCGGCCGCGACCTCACCGCAAGCGGTGCAGGAGCTCAGTACTTGATCTCGACGCCGGGGGCGGTGACCCCATTCGGCGTGACCTCGACGCCTGGTGCGCTCACGCGACCGGGGGCGACCTCGACGCCCGGCGCCTTGACACCGTTCGGTCCCACCACGACCTCATCGTCGTCGGTCTCGGCAGGAGACGTCGGGTTCGCCTGGGCAGGCGACGGGGTCGCCGCACGCTTCTTCGCGTCGACGCGCGTGCCATTGCGGTCGGTCTCGACCTCGGCGCCGTCCGTCTTCACTCGGGTTCCGTTGGGCCCCGTCTCGACCTCGGCGCCGTCGGTCTTCACCCGGGTTCCGTTGGGCCCCGTCTCGACCTCGACGTCGGCGGTGTCGACGCGCGTCTCCTCGTCGGCACCGATCGCGGCCTCGTCGGTGTCGGCGCGGTGCTCGGCGCTGATCTCGGAAAGGTCGAAGTCGCCTCGCTTGCAGGCGACGGAGAGAAGCATCAGGGCAGGGAAGATGAGCTTGTTCATGGTGACCCTCCACATCGCAATCGGCGTGCCCCCCGCATGTAGCTGAAACCACGTCGCCGACCGGCAAGCGGGCTCGTCACCCCACGACCCCCATTGTGAAGCTGGCTTCACCGAATCGGGCCCTACACCCGCACACGTCTATTGACGGGTAGGCCCTTGTAGGCGTATCCAGTCGAGTGCTGTGGGGACTAGAAGGCGGGAACTGTATGATGCGTAGTCTCGACCGCGTGTTGGTGCTGACGGCACTCGGCGCCACCCTCACTGGGTGTGAAGCGTCCGAACCAACCCCGCCGCCGACCACACGTCAAACCGTCGCCCTCGAGGTTGCTTGGCCCGAGGAGACCGACCTCGATCGCGACGGCTTCGCCGCCCTCTCGTCGCGCTCACAGGCCGCCGTCTTGCGCTCCGAGATCCCGGTGCTCGTCCCCACCGACGCCATCGAGAGTGCCATCGTCATGGCGCGCCCGGCGTGGACGGCAGTGTCGGCGCGACGCGACGGCCTCACCATCAGCCTGCACGCGACCCGGGTCGAGCACGCCTACGCGGGCATCGCCCCCGCCAAGGGACCTCACACGGTGCGCGACCAGCCTGCCTTCATCACCCAGAACGAGGGGATCTGGAGTGTGAGCTGGAAGGAGTACGGCGCCCACTACGCGCTCGAGGTGGAGTGCGACGATCCCTCCGAGGCGCGCTGCGTCGACGACGGCCAGGTCCGCGCGCTCGCCAAGACGCTCCGCTACGTGGGCGGCAAGCTGCACGCGCAGCAGCTGGAGGGCGCGCGATGAAGCGAGCACTCTTCCTGGGCAGCCTGCTCGCGACCGGCCTGGTGCCGGCCACCGCGGCGGCGCAAGCCTTCACCTACGATCCCGTTGGCCAGCTCGTGAGCGGGAGCGGCACCGGCCGCGAAGACCAACAGGTCTATGCCCCCGGCATGCGTTTTCCCATCGAGAATGGCCCCGCCTTCGCCAACTCCCAGGTCTACGGCCACGGTGGCTACCTCGGCCCGGGCGGCGGTCAGTGCGACGAGGGCAACTACAGCTACCCGTGGCAGGACAACTACTGCGAGACGCGCCAATGGGACATGCCCCTCTGCCCCGCGGGCAATGGGCACCAGGGTCAGGACATCCGGCCCGGTACCTGCGACGACAACACCCATTGGGGGGTCGCCACCACCGACGGGGTCATCACCAACGTCGGCAGCTACTCCGTCTACCTCACGGCGGATGACGGCACCCGCTACGACTTCCTGCACATGTCCAACGTGCAGGTGTCCGTGGGCCAAGAGGTGAAGCGCGGCGACCGCCTCGGCTACGTCTCCAACGAGTTCGGCGGAACCGCGACCACGATTCATCTGCACTTCAACATTCGGCAGAGTGTGCAGGGCCTCGGCAGCGTGTACGTCCCGCCCTACACGTCGCTTATCTCTGCCTACCAAAAGCTCATCGACGCTCCTGCGACGGGTGCCCTCGAGTCCGCCGCCTGTGGAGGGATCCGCGGCTGGGCCTTCGACCCCAGTGACCCGGAGGTCTCTCCCACCGTGACCCTGCGTTTCGGCGTCGACGGCACGGCCGAGGAGCAGACGGTGCTGGCCGACAGCCCGCGGGACGACCTTTGTGAGAACCTCGGCTTCTGCGACCGCGGCTTCACGCCCGGCGCTCCGCTGAGTCTTTTCGATGGCCGCTCCTACAGCGTGCAAGCTTTCGTCGATGGTGCCCAGCTCGACGGCGACGACGTGACCCTGGCCTGCGAGGCGCCCGAGCTCGAAGGTGTTCTTCGCTCGCTCGGCAGCGGGGATGCCGCCGAAGACGCAGCCGGGGCATGGCGACTGAGCCGCTTCTGGGACGCACCACCCGCGGGCGAGGTCGAAGACCAGGTCGCTTCGCTCTCCGAGGGCGAGGATTGGCCGCAGACGCCGAGCCTCGTGCAAGACGACCTCGGAAACCTCTACCTCGACGAAGGCGACCTGCTTCGGCCGCTCGACCTCGCCACGGCTCGCGCTTGGCGCCTCGAGCCGGCGATGGCCGGGACCTTCAACCCCGAAGTCCCCATCGGTGCTCCTCTGCCCCTGCGCCCCGTGCTCCTCGAGAAGGACGGCGAGCTCTTCGTGCTCGACAAGCCTCTCCGCGCGGGCACCGGCAGCGGCGGAGCGAATGGCGTCGACGACGACGGGGTCGACCCGGGAACGATCGACGACGGGTGCAGTTGCCGCACGGCCGCCGCGCCTCGGTCGAACGCTCCCGCGTGGCTATGGGTTCTCGGACTCGTCGGACTCGCTCGACGACGTCGGCGCTGAAGCTCGCCCGCGACGCGACCGTCGACGACGCCCCCGACGCGACCGTCGCGAACGGCGCTCGACGATGAAGCCCTCGGCCTCCCGCGGGAAGCCGAGGGCGATGACCACGCCCTCCGCGTCATCCGCATCGAGCTCGAGCCACGCGGGCAAGATATCGGGCATGGCAAAGGGCCCCCCCGCGGCATCGCGCGCCGCTTTTTCGACCCGCCGCACGACCCGCTCGAGCACGTCGACGCGCACTGCGTGACGGCCGACGCGGCCATAGCCGCCGGCCTCGAGCTCGGCGTCCTCCACCTTGCCCTCGATGGCGAAACAAGGCCGGCCAAAGCCACGACGGCTCAGCGGACGGCCGTACTTGGCCGCGTAGAGCATCCAACGGCGACGCATGGCATCCGGCTCCAACAGGGCGGCGGCGTAGATGTGCCGCCGCCCGAAGGTGAGCGCACCCAGCGCCTTGCGGTCGGCCTCATCGAGGGCGGAGAGCGGATCGATGGCGCCCGGGCGCGAGACGCTACCGAGACGCTGCTCGAGGAGGTACCTGAGCCCGCGGCTGCCCGCACTCGCCGGCTCGGGCAGTGCCGCCCGAAGCTCTTCGACGACGTCGCGCACCCAGGCCCGCAGCCGGCGCAGCATGCGTTGTTGTCCCCCTGCGCTCACGGGCGCGTCGGTGTGGATCTTCACATCGGGGTGGAGGAGCTCGGCTCCGCCGGTGAGGCGACCAATGCGCAGACAATGATCCCGACGCTCGAGCCAAACCCACCCGCTCACGTCCCCTTGGAGCTGGTCATGCGAAGCAGCGACGGTGTCTTCGACGAGGTCGTCGACCTCGACCGGTTCTTCCTCGCCCCGCAGCTGCTCACGCAGCCCGGCGAGGGCGGCGAAAGGGCTGCTGGCGTCCGTCGGCGCCGGCGCCGACGATCGAGGGGCCGCCGTCCGCGCCTTGCGCGTCTTGTGACCACCACGACGCTTTCGGCCTTGTCGCTCGACGAAGCGCTCGATGAGGCGTTGGTGCAGCGCTTCGCTCAGCCGGTCTTCGGCCCTCGCCGTGCGCTGCTGCCAGCTCTGTGCGTCGTCGACCCAGTCGGCGTGGTGGGCCACGTAGTTCCAAGTTCGAATCGACTCCATCCGCATCATCAGCGTGTCGATGTCGCCCCGATCCTGCTCGAGCCGCGAGATCCGCTGGTGCATGAAGTCGGGCCGTATCCGGCCATCGTCACAGAGCTGCACGAAGAGCTCGCTCAGCAGCGTCACGTGGTGCTCCACCATGAGCCGACGAAAGTCGGGAACGCGGCACACGTCCCAGAGCAGGCGCACCGCGGGCTCCCCCTTGGCGCGGATCTTCACTTCGTCCTTGTCGACCATGAGGTCGAGCGCCTCGCGATCGCTCGCCCCATCGACCGGCACCAGCTCGCGCCGGGGCGAGCGCCGGTCGAGGCTCTCGGCGAGGCTGGCGACGCTGGTGTGATCCAGGTCGCTGTTGCGCCACATCACCCGCCGCACGGGCGCGAAGCGGTGACTCTCCACCGCGCGCATGAGCTCGACGGGAAGCTTGAGGGGCTGGATGGTGCCAAAGGTCCCGTTGCGGGTGTAGCGACCGGCGCGACCGGCGATCTGGGCCAGCTCACCGGGGGTGAGCTCGCGGTGTTCGAAGCCATCGAACTTGCGCAAGGCCGCGAAGGCCACGTGGTCGACGTCCATGTTGAGGCCCATGCCGACCGCGTCCGTGGCCACGAGAAAGTCGACCTCGCCCGCCTGGTACATGGCCACCTGGGCGTTGCGCGTGCGCGGCGAGAGGGCTCCCATAACCACCGCCGCCCCACCGCGACGCTCACGCAGGCGCTCGGCCAGCTCGTAGACCTCGCGCGCCGAGAAGGCGATGACGGCACTCCGCTTGGGGAGGGACCGAAGGCTCGACGGCTCGACCGCGCTGAGCGTCGAGAGCCGGGGGTGGCGGCGAATGTGCGCGGTGGGCACCAGCACCTCCACCAGCTCACGCATGGTGTCGGCTCCGAGAAACCAAGTCTCGGCCGTTCCTCGTGCATGCAGAAGGCGATCGGTGAAGACGTGACCTCGCTGGGGATGACTGCAGAGTTGCACCTCATCGATGGCCAGGAATTCCACCTCACGATCGACCGGCATCGATTCCACCGTGCACACCCAGTACCTCGGCCGCGCCGGGATCCGCTTCTCCTCCCCGGTGATCAACGCCACCGCCCGCTCGCCCACCCGAGGTGTGATGCGGTCGTAGACCTCTCGCGCGAGCAATCGGAGGGGCAGTCCGATCATCCCCGTACGGTGCTCGAGCATGCGCTCGACGGCGCGGTGGGTCTTCCCCGTGTTGGTGGGGCCCAGCAGCGCCGCGATGGATGACGCGCTCGGCATGGTCCGACAACCGTAGCCCGGATCGCGGCCCGTCGCGATGACGCCTGTCGTCGCCCAAAAGGCGGACACGACCTGGATCGCCGATCCATCGGTCGTGGATCGCAGCCGATCCTCTGCGTGCGCTAAGTCGCCGACTTCTGGAGAGGCGCCGCTGTGGCTGCAAAGTTGCAGCTTCGAACGCGGTTCATGTCCGCGCTCGCCATCCCCGAATTCCCGCATCCGCGCTCGTGCGACGGGGACGAGGTGCGCACTGCGCTCGAGGTCGCGGCAGCCTGCTGGGAGCGCGACGAGATCGAAGACACCCTGCGGTGGCTTCGACGTGCGTCGCAAGCGGCGGCGCAGTCCGACCATCTCGAGCGGGCCATGGAGCTGTCCAAGTGGGTCGCCGAAGCGGCCCGGAACGACGACGCCGAAGAGGAGACTTCGCCCGGCCCGCGCAGCGGCGTGGTTCCCACAGGGGTGACGGTTCACGTTCCGCCGCCGCCCGCTTTGCCCGATCTCGAGCCCCAGCCAGAGCCGGCGCTCGCGCCTCCGCGCGCCCACGAAGAGGTCTTGGTCGAGGACGACGACGACGACGTTCCGACGATCATCCGTCGGG
Source organism: Polyangia bacterium (assembly GCA_030426145.1). GTDB lineage: Bacteria > Myxococcota_A > Polyangia > Polyangiales > Polyangiaceae > JAPYTK01. The sequence goes on along the minus strand of JAUHZF010000108.1, from coordinate 2,288 downwards.
TGCCGGTCCCCCTTCCCCACGAAGGACCGGAGGTCATCGACATGGACGCAGGCCTCGTCGCCGTGCGCCGCGTCGGAGACCGCGTCGAGGTGACGCCGCTCGCGCCAGGCGGGCTCGCGCCACCGGGCGCGGCGGTCGTCATGATGGTCGCCCCGAGTGCCTACGACGCGGATCTGCTCGCGCGCTGGCTACGTTGAAACTGGTCAACCCATGACCCAGCTGGCGTGCCCATGCCCCTGCGACATCGCAGGACGCACCTGAGCACGCGAGCACCTGGGTCCGACACCCCCATGACACGATTTTGCCGTGGGTGGACGCAGGCCGCGACGCTCCCCTTCACAGCCCTCCATCGGTGGCGCTGGCCCGACCGTTGCTTGTATGACGGGTGAGGAACGGGCGAGGGCATGAGGTATCTGTACGGCGATTCGAGCGCATTTCCCCTGAATGAGAACTTCATCGAGACGCTGGCGGCAGCGACGGATTGCTCCGTCGCGCTCCTGAAAATCGATGAAAAACTCCACAAGGCACGCCACACGACGCGGCAAGTCACCGAGGCGGCCAACAAAGAGCAGCGCGACATCGAGCGCGTGGCCGCGCGGATGAACGCCGCGCTCGATGACGACGAGCTCAGCAAAGCAACCTCGAAGGTGGTCGCGGAGGTTCAGGCGAGCGCCAAGGCGCACTTCGTCCGCGCCCTCAAGGGCATCGACGGGTGGCGACAGAGCACCATCGAGAAGGCCCATCGAGGCACCGGCCCCGCCGACGTCATGGCGCCGCTCGACCGCTTCTTCGTCCGCCACGAGCTGCCCTACACCGCTTGGGGTCTGCGCTGGCGCGCCGGCGAGTCGGATGCCGACCCGGTCCAGGCCCAAGTCTACGCCGTCATGCAGCGCGGCCTCACCGCCACCCTTGCGGTGACCATTCCCGAGGGGCACCGCTGGGCGCAGCCCGTACGCGTCTCCCAGATCGAGAAGAAGCTCTCCATCGAGCTCATGGGGAAGAGCTGGCTCGGCAAGGAGAAGATGAAGGAGGAGGCGCTCGATCGCCTCTACGTGACCAAGATCACCCGCACCAGTGAGCGGCACGCCTTCGAGCTCGGCAAGAAGCCCCGCGAGAATTCGGCCGGATTCCGCTTCGTGATGAGCGAGGCCGGCAAGAAGCAGCCGACGGTGCAGCGCCTCGACGCCGAGGGGCAGCCCAACGGCGACCCCGTCGCGCTCACGCAGCTCGACGCCCTCAAGCTGAAGAAGCTCTGGCGCGAGATCGAGCAGAGCGTGGCCGACCTGGTGTTCCACCGTTCACGGCTGCTCGCCTCCACCTTCCACCAGCAGCGCGTGACCGAGCTGCCCACCCCCATCAAGGTGGCGATGGTGCTGATTCAGTCGGTCGCTCCGCTCGTGCGTGACATGGCGGCCCACAGCCGCACGCCGGGCGAGCTCCAGCTCAAGCGCGACCTCGGTGACGGCCGTCGCGAGGAGCTGTTCATCGACGCCCACGAGATCACCAAGAAGTACAGCCAGCTCACCCCGCGGAGCCGAGAGCTGTTCACGTGCTTCGGCCTCGAGGCGGGTCGGGGGGCCGACTTCGACCTGCAGACCAGCTACAGCTCGATCCCGGCCCCCGCGTTGGGCACGTCGTCGTTCGGGATGCCCTCCACCATCCCGCCCCAGTTGTCCCCGAGCGTCGCGCCGAGCGCGCCACCGCCGCCGCCGCTTCCGCCATCGTCGGAGCGCGCGCCACGGTCGCAGCCGGTGCCCACCTACGACGTCTCCGCGGAGCTGCTGCCGCCGCCTCCCGCGCTGCCGAGTGAAGTGGGGCCCGCTTCCGCCATCGTGCCGGTTCACCGGCCGCCTCCGCCGCGACGCGCCCTCCCGCTTTCGTCGGCCCCGCCGCAGGGGGACAACACCGTCTCGGCCTCCGGCTTCAGCCTCCCGAAGCCATCTCTGCCGGCGCGACGCGGCCGCAGCGTTCGGGCCGTCAACAGCTGACGCCCATTCGTTCGCCCGACAATCACCTGCCCAAAAAGAACAGAGCCCCGCCGGCCATCGCCGGTGGGGCTCTCGTCATCGGGGCGTCGTCGATCAGAGCTTCGCCCAGTTCTCCTTCGGCAGGGTGCGGCTCTTGCCCGGCACCTGGCTGGCGAGGATGTACAGCGCGCGCCGGTTCCTCGGCTCGTCGGTCTCGTCGGGGGTCTGCACCGCGAGCACGCTCTCCCCGAAGCCCTGGTAGAAGATCGGGATCTTCAGGCCCTCTTTGCGGAACCACGCTGCGATGGCCCGAGCCCGGTT
>JAUHZF010000517.1 GCA_030426145.1 Polyangia bacterium | reverse complement strand
TTGAGGGGCACCAGTGTCGTTCTGGCGTCGGGGTAGGGGACGTTCGACGTCTGACGGGGTTGAACGTCCCAGATACGGACGTTGGGCATGTGCAGACTGCGTCTGCGGCGTTCGAACGTGCTCTTTCGGTACGTTCAACCCCTGCAGGGGTTCAACGTCCGGGGCCTTGCAGCACAACGTGCGAGATATCCGCGACTCCGCGGAGTCGGCGGTGGCCATCAGCACGGGGATCGCTCCGCGCCCCTTCGGTACGTTGAACCCCTGCAGGGGTTCAACGTGGTCCGAGCGGGCCTACGCAGGGCTGAGCCTGCGGTAGAGGGCTTCGGCGTCGCTGCGGTCGAAGGGGCCGAGGGTCACCTCTGCCTCGAACCGAAAGAGCCGTTGGCCGCGGCCGGTGACCATGAGCTCGAAGCCGCCGTCGTCGTCGGAACGTGGTGGCTCGGCTTCCAGCGCGTCGAGCGTGAAGTTACGGTCGGTCCGTAGCGTTCCGTCGGGGGTGAGCTGTGCGCGTTCCACCGTCCCGGGCCACAGGGCCTCGTCGAGCCCAAAGGCGACGATGGCGGCGGGGGTGATCGCGAGGTCGTGGAGGAGCGCCACGGTGGCGACGAAGACGACCGCAGCCGGCAACAGACAGACACCGTAGCGAAGCGCTTCCGGCTCCTTCAGGAGCGGGAGTGCCTCGACCCGCGTGAGCCGAAATCGACGGACGGTGAGTGGCTCACTTGGCGCTTGCGTGCGGTACGAGGTCGACACCCTGTCGAACGTAGCCACGGTGGCTCGGTTGGCCACGACGCACCGCGCAAGCGACGAAACCGGTTGTCGGTCTACGCCGCTGCGGGCAGCGGTCCGTAGTGGGCGACCGCCTGGCAGAGCTGCTCGAGGGAGACGACGGCAGCCTCGAGGTAGGCGGGGTCGTAGACCACGTCGGCGAGCACGATGCGGGCCGCGTGGGTGTCGAGGTAGATGACGGCACCGGCACCGAGGTGCGCGAGGGCGGGCACGCGGGTGTGATCGATGAAGCGTTGGGTTGGCGCGCCAGGCGGCACGAAGGCGAGACCGGTCTGGGGGAAGAGGTGCAGCAACACCTCGGTGTAGGTGCCGCCGTCGGGGTAGTAGGGCAGCGACGCGGCCTGCATCACCGACACGAGGGTCATCTTGACCTCGACGACGTAGTTGGGCCGCTGGATGTAGATCTGCGTACCGCGGAAGCCACCGCCTTCGCGGAACTGGCCGCCGAGCTTCTGTGCCAGACCCATCCACGGGCCGCGCAGCTTGCCCATGCGTTGCTTCGCACGCCACTGCACGAAGACCACGAGGAGGACGATCGGCACGACGAAGATCGCGGTGATGAACAGGAGGGGGACGAGAGCCTTCATGTTGTAGCCCTACGTTTCCTTCACCCCGGCCCTCCCTCGAAAACGACCACAGGGCGCCCATTCGGGGAAACATCGCCTCCCGGTCAAAAAACCATGCGACGAGCGGCGCTGCTGCGCGCCCTCTCTCTCTTTGGTGCCGAGCCCGGGTGCTCCCGGCAGAAGAGTGTATTCACAGCCGCGCACCGACAGTGGTAGCTCCCTGTCGTGGCGCGTCGAAAGAAGCCGAAGCGCAAAGCGCCTCGGCCGGGTCCTACCAAGGTCGTGGCCGAGCTCGAAGCTGACCCTACGGATGAGCGCTGGCACGCGGTGGTCGAGCAGATCGAGCGCCACCGCCACGCCCGTGAGCTCGACCGGGCCCTGGCGTTGGCGCGGCGGGTGCGACCGTTCGCGACCGACCCCGAGCGGAAGAAGCGCTTGGCGCTCGAAGGGGCGCTTGCCGCCTTCGGGGCCGGACGCGATGAAGAGGTGTCGACCTGGGTGCAGGACGCGCCGGCCGTGGCCGCTTTCATACACCCCGCGCTCGATGCGGTATCGGCCGAGCCTCGGGTGCACACGACCCCCCGCGCGCGATCGGCGGCTGCGCGTAAGGCCATGATTCAGGTCGCGGGTGCCGTCGTGGCTACCCGCGAAGGGGACGTCACCACGGCCCGCCGAAGGCTCACGAGCGTGCGTGCGCCCTGGGGGACCACCCTCGATGTCGAAGCCCATCGGGCCGCGGTGACCATCATGGCCCAGACGCGGCTGTCTGGCCAAGTGGCGGCCTCGCTCGCACATCGCCACGACAGTCGGGGCGTGGCCATCTGCGCCATCGAGGAGCTTTCGGCATATTCGCCCAAGGCGGCGGCCAACCTCGCGAGGTCGCACGGACTCGCCTGCGCCGACCTGCTGCAGGCGCGCTCGCTCTCCGCCAGCGACCCGCGGTCCGCCGCCCTCCACTACGCCGCACGCGCGTCATCCTTGCCCGACGACCCGACGTGGCGCCTGTATCGCCTCTTCGCCGCCGTAGGTGATGGCCCTCGGTTCGATCGCCTGGCCAAGGAGGCCGAGCGAGCTCCCGGATCGAAGAGCGAGGTCGCGCGCGCGCAGCTCCTCGAGGCCATTGCGCAGGCCAAGCTTCGGCCCGGCCGAAGCCGCTGCCAGCTCGTCGGCACGCGGGCGCTCGCCCTCGCCGAGATCTACGCGCAGGAGCCAGGCGGAACGCTGCCCGCGGGAAGCGTGCGTTTGATTGCGGCACGCGCATACGATGACGCCGATCGAGCCGCGGATGCGCGGCGGGCCCTCCTCCTGGTCCGTGACGGTGGTCATGAGCGCATGCGAGCGCTCGCCGCCAAGCGGCTGATCTTCCTGGACCTCGACGCCGGCAACATGAAGCGGGCCGCGGTGGAGAGCGAAGTTCAGTGCGAGCTGCATCCGGAGGACGCCGAGCTCTGGAACGCGCGTATGACCGCACTCAGCGCGCTGGGGCGCTCGGAGGAGATCAGGGAGGTTCTCCGGCAAGCCGCCAAAGCGACGGGCGAAGAAACATTCGTAAAGCGGCTTCGCCGCTTGCAGCTGAAGGACGGCGTGGTCGAGCCGTTCGACGGCCTGGTTTCGAGCATGACCTCACCCGTCGTCATCGTGTTGGAGATGGCCTCCGTGCTCGACTCTGGTCACGATGACACCCGCCCCGGACACGTGAGGGTTGGGGAGCTGCTAGACAAGTCGAGGCCTCTCTGGCGGCGCATGGCGCCCGACGCGCGGGCCGCCGTGAAGCTGGCGGCGCTGACGCTCGCCGAAGAGATCGATGAGACGACCGAAGAGCTGCTCGACCGCGTGATCCACAGCTGCGATGGCGTCGAGGAACTTCGCCACGTGATCGCCGTCTACAGCGGCCTCTTCGGTGAGCTCCCGGACTTCATCATCGAGCGGCGGGTCGAGCGAGGGGACTTCGACGCCATCGCGCTCTTGCTGGCGACGTGCAGGGAAGTCGGCGCTTCGCGTTTCGCACGCCGCTGGACGAACAAGCTCGCGCCCGTCTTGAAGGGGGGGCACATCGCCATGTTGAAAGCAGCAACCGAGGATCTTCGTCTCGCGCGTCGTTGCAAGAAGCGTGTGGACGAGCACCTCGCGCCCGAGTTCGACCTCCGTGACCTGTCTGGTCTCGCGCCGTACGAGATCGAGGACGAGTTGATGGACGACGACGACGAATGGGGAGGCTTCAGCGATGCTCGGACCGAGCTCGAGAGCTACATCGAGGAGTCTGGCATGAGCGAGCTCTTCGCCCTGTGCCGGGACGACGAAATGGCCGAGCTCGAGCGGTTGTTCGGGAGCGTGCCTCCAGACGCCACCCCCGACTCACCGGGAGCGGTCGCCTTTCAGCTCGCGTTTCAACGCATCGCGTCCGCCGCCATGATGCGGCTTCAGCAGCGCGGCTTCAAAGGTCCGAAGCAGAAGAAGCGAGCAAGCACGCCACGAACGCCCGCCGGCAAGAACAAGCAGAAGCAGAAGCGCCGCCAGCGCAAGAAAGGCAAACGACGATGAGCCTCACGGAACCTTTGCTCGAAGCCGCCGCGTTGCTCGGTGTGGATGTCGAGGTCGACCATCGTGTGCTGCGTCGCGCCTATCGACACGCGGCGCGCAACCATCCCCCCGACCGCGACCCGGAGGGCTTCGCCCGTATTCGCGCCGCCTACGAGCGGCTCGAGGGCTCGCTGGATTGGTTCAACGAGGCTCTCCGTCAGCGCTACCCGGCAGGTCCGGTGCCGGGTCTTCCCGAACCACCTGAACGGGGGAGCACGGCGGTGGCCGTGTTCCGCGACGCCGTGAGCCGACTTCCGGCGGATGTCTTGATGAAGGAGCTGGAGTGAGCGATACGTCCGACCTAACCGAGGCTATGGAGGCCTTGCGCATCGAGGTCCGCCGCCAGGGAAAGGCCGCGATCGCCGCCCAGTCGGCAGCCGAGGCCTGCCTCGACGTGTTGCAAGATCGGGGTGACGAGCCGTCTCGCGCGGAAGACGACCTTCAATGGTTGCAGGAGCTGATGCCCTTCGCCGACGCCCTCGGCCGCGTTCGCGAGCAAGCCGATACCTTTGCGGGTCGTCGGGCTTGGCCGTGGTCGAACCGGTCGGCGTTGCAGCAGCTCGCTGAAGGTCTCCGCTTGCTCGAGGCGCAGTGGACGGGCGCATTGACGAGCTGTGGAGTGGAGGTCGAACGTCCACGCGTAGGCGAGCGTTTCGACCCCGAACGACATCGCGCGGTCGGCACCGCACCCGGCGACAACGAGCGCATCACGAAGGTGGTGCGCGTGGGCTTTCGCCGGGGCGAGCAGCAGCTGAGAGAGGCCGACGTGATCGTAGGAGAAGGCAAGTGATCGCAGGGATCGACCTGGGTACGACCAACTCGTTGGTCGGCGTGTGGACACCGGATGGCGCCAAGCTCGTCGAGCAGGGGGGGGAGGTCCTGTTGCCTTCCGTCGTGGCGCTCGACGCCGATGGTGGGGTGCTGGTGGGTCGCGCCGCACGCAACCGCCGACTCGTCGCGCCCGAGCGTACGGTGACCTCGGTGAAGCGGCTCATGGGTCGCGGCACGTCGGTCGAGCTCGGCGATCGTCGTCTCTCACCGCCGCAGGTCTCTGCGCTCATCCTCGGGGCGCTGCTCGATCGCGTCGAAGCGAGTGAAGGTCAGCGACCCGACCGGGCCATCATCACCGTGCCCGCTTACTTCGACGACATCCAGCGACAAGCCACGCGCGACGCCGGAGAGCTGGCCGGGCTCGAGGTCGAGCGACTCGTCAACGAGCCCACGGCGGCGGCGCTAGGGTACGACAGCGGCGAGGAGCAGCTCGTTCTCGTCTACGACCTCGGGGGCGGTACGTTCGACGTGTCGATCCTCGAACGAGAGGCTGAGCTGCTCGAGGTGTTGACGAGCTACGGCGACACCCGGCTCGGAGGCGACGATATCGACGTCGCCCTCTGCGACTGGGTGCTCGAGCGGCTGGGCCAGGACGGTGAAGCGATCCGACGTGACCCGCTCGCCAAGACGCGACTGCTGGAATTGGTGGAACGATCCAAGGTCACCCTCTCTTCGCGCGAAGCGACCAGACTGCACGATCCCTTCG
>JAUHZF010000107.1 GCA_030426145.1 Polyangia bacterium | reverse complement strand
GGTCGACGTCGACGTCTACGCCCTCACGTGAGGCCAGCCCGACGACGCGTGATCCAGTGGCCGCCCAGGCAGGCTGCAGCGAGAAACGTCCAGGCCCAAGGCGGCAGCAGGGGGCGAACCCTGCGTTCGGCCACCACCCGCGCCGCTTCCGGCAGCGGCAGGGAGGCCACATCGTCGGGGCCCACGACCTCGCCGCCGGTGGCCGCCGCGATCGTCTCGAGCCGCGCAACGTCGGGGCGTGGGTCGGCCCACTCGAGCCCCCCCGCCTCGCAGGCGAAGTCGTAGCGGCTCGGCGCCGCCTGACCTTGCTCGGCGAGGCGCACGGTGGCGGTGTACCCCCCTGCGTCGAGCGGCTCGATGTCGACGACGGTGGGGGTGCCGTCGCCCGAGAGCTCGACCGTGCGGGTGGCGACCTTCTCGCCCGTGCCCATGCGCGCGACCGACAGCTCGGCTTTGGCGCCTTCTTCGGCGAAGACCGCCCGCAGGGTGAGGTTGGTGGGCATGCCAGCGATGCACCCCTCGGGTGCGGTGACCTTCGCCGGCTCGAAGCGTGGGTCGCGCATGAGCCACCCGAGCAAGGCATCCCAGAAGGCACCATGGGCGCGGCCGGCGGCGTCGACCGCGAACTCGCTGAAGAGGAGCTTGTGGGCACCGTCGAAGGTGAGCGCGATGCTGCGCCCGCTGCCGTACTCGCCGAGAGCGAGCACGGGCATGGCCCCGTCGCCGGCCATGAGCGTGGGGTGCTCGAGCAGCACCGTCGCGCCCTCGCGCGCGGGCCCGACGAGGTTGGTGCCGGGCATCTCCGGCAGTCGCATGCCCATCAACGACTGCAGGGGGGACAGCACTGGCGCATAGCGGCCCGCCTTGGTGAAGCGGGGCACGAACGAGCCCAGATCGATCGCCTCCTCGCGCGAGATCCCCTCCAAGCCGATCGGTAGGACCTCGGCCAGACGGGTACGAGCGTAGTTGCCGCTCACGAAGGCATCCGGGCCGCCCACCATGATGAGGCCGCCGCCCTCGCGCACGTAGTTGGCGAGTGAAGGCAGGTGCTTCGACAGTCCGTAGGGTCGCGCGTCGAAGTCTTGGAGAATGACGGCGTCGAAGCTCGGAAGGTGCTCGGTGAAGAGCTCGTCGACGGGGAACGGGATGAGCGCGAGCTCGTCTTGCCGGGCCTGGACCTGGTCGTCGTGGGTCCGAAGAATGAAGAAGGCCACGACGTCGACGGAGGCGTCGGACTTGAGCCAGGTCCGCAAGGCGCGAACGTCGTAGGTGGGTCGCCCGGCGACGTGCAGCAGTCGGACGCGATCGCGGGCCACGTCGATGGTGACGAGGCGGCGGTCGTTGTCCCCGATGTCGTCGCCGCGGGGCGCATCGATGGCCACCTCGAGGATGCGCTTGCCCGCCCGGTCGAGGGTCACCTCGAGATCGACGGTACCCTCCCCGTCCACCATGCGCACGACGCCCGAAGCGCGCTCCTTGGGAGGCGTGTCGAGGTGCAGCTCTCGCGCGACCACGGGCACCTCGTCGCAGCTCAGGCCGCCCACACACCGAACCTTGACCTTCATCGTCACCGGTTGGTGCGCCACCACGGCTTCGGCCATCTCCACCGAGGCCACGGCCGCATCGGGCACGGTCTCGGTGACGGCGCGCACGCCGTGGACCGGCACCCTGAGCTCGCCGAGCGCGGTGCGGAGGGCCAGCTCCGTTCGTTCGGCGCCCGGCCGGTCGAAGCGACCGTCGCTGACCACGACCACTGCCTGCGGTAGCTCGTCGGTGGCTCCCGCCACGTATTCGAGGGCCGCCGACAGGTCGGTCCCGAGCGACGGGGGCGCATCGAGGCGCTCGCCCGTGACCGGCGTGGGTTCACCCATGCCGAAGGAGAGCGTGCGAACCCTCACGTCGGCGAAGCGCTTCTCGAGCTCGGGCAAGACCTGATTGACCACGTCGCGGCGCGTCTTCTTGCGCTCGTCCGCGGGTAAGTCCATCGAGCGCGACCGGTCGAGCAAGATGGTGAGTCGCGCGCCGACCGACGCGCCCCGCTCTTCGATCCGCACCGGGCGCAGCACGGCCAAACACAGGAAGACGAGGGCGCCGAGCCCCGTCAGGGCCACCCAGCCCCGATGACGCCCTTGGGCGCGCGTGAGCTCGAAAACCAGCAGACCGGCGCTGGTGGCGGCCACGATCAGCGCGACCACGATCCATGCGAAATGGAGGTCGCCCGATAGGGCGAGGCTCTCGGTCACGGTCGCCCCGAGGCTCTGCGCCGCATCAGGAAGGGCGCGTGCACCTGGTCGTCCTTGTAGTTGGAGCAGAGGACGAACATCGCCACGTTGACGGCCAACCGCACCGCTTGTTCCCGCTGCCGCGCTCCACCTTCGACCTCGAAGGGGTGCACGCCCCCGGCGTTGCGCGCGAGGGCCCCGAGCAGGTCGTTGGGGCTGAGGATGACCTGTGCGAGGCCGCCTCGGATCACGGCCTGGAGCTTGGGCGCCTTTCGCACCCGGCCCGCCGCCTCGGGGAGCATGTAGAAGGAGCGGAAGAGCACGTTCTCCTCCGCGATGTCGATGGGTGACCCCTGCGGCAGGACCCGCTTGATCTGCTTCTCCGCACCCCTCAGAAAGGACCCGTCGGTGGGCTCCTGATCGTCGACGAAGAGAACACCGCCGAGCGCCAGGAATCGCCGCAGGCCGAGCTGCTCACTTCGGGTGAGCGGCTCGGGCTCCTTGGCCCCCGTCCACACCACGAAGGGCTCGCCCAAGAGCTCGGGGGCGTCTGCCCGCACCACCGTTGGGCTCAGTCGCGCCGACGCGCTGGTGCGGCGAACCACCTCGAGGGCCCACCGGGCGGGCGCGCTCGTGCGGCGCCCCGTCCACTCGGCCGTTCCGGTGAGGAGGATGCGCGGGTTGAAGGCTCCCTCTTCGCCGAAGGCTCTCGCGCGGGACGAAGAAAACAGGGTACCGACGCCCGCCGCCGATGCGAGTCCGCCCGCGCCGAGAGCGGAGAGGAAGAGGCGTCGGTCGGGGCGCTTCATGGGGAGACGGAACCAGGATCAGAAGAAGTCGTCGACGTGCCAGACGCCATCCTTCCGGACGAGCCGGACGCGATGACCCCCGGGGATGAGCACTGAGGCCTTATCACCGGTCACGTCGATGTCTAGAGATTCGGGCTGCTCGAGCCCCTCGACGAGGCTGCGCATGTCTTCTTCGATCGCCGCCCGCGTCTTGGGGGAGAGGACCTGGAGCAGCCCTTGATAGCTGCGCCGCGCGAGCACCTTACGCAGCTGCCCGAGCGCCTGCTCGGGTGATGTGGCCGCGGCCGGCAGCGCGTCGGCGGCAGTGATTCGAAACGCACCCTCGTCCTCGTCGAGGTCGAGCGTCACCAGCTCACCGTCGCGGTAGCGAATCTCGGCGCGAGCGCGGACCGTTCGTTCGGGCGAAGTGAGGCCTTCTGCGTGCTCTTTCAGTTCGGCCTTCTGCTCGCGAAGGATCTGAGCGAGCTCGTCTTTCGACATCGCGCGGCGGCTCTCTTCGCTCATCATCGCGTAGACCGCATCGACGTCGCCCGCCTGCACCGCGGCGGCATAGGCCGTCACGGCAGGCTCCGGCTCCGGGACGCGCTCGACGTAGAGGCACCCCGTGAGCAGCCACGGTACGCTCGTCGCGACCAGTTGAGTCCACCGGCGGGCCATCTCGCTTGACGTCTAACGCCGCTGGGTCGTGAGGACCACCGGTTTGGCGGTCCAGGCTTCGATCTCGGTGTAGACTCCCGCCAATGAAGCCCTCGGTTTCTCGCCGCGGCGCCCTCGTCGCCGCCCTCGTGCTCTGTGCGGGGTGTGGTGGCGGCCAACGCCCCACCAAAGAGCTGCGCCCGCTCGAAGAGCGCCGCGCGCGCGCCCTCATCGAAGAAGCGATGCTGGAGAACGGCGTCCGCCCGGCGCGCCCTCGCCAGCTCACGCTCCGCTCCGGCCAACCCTTCAGTGAAGACATGGCCATCGAGGGCAGCCGCTACGGGGTGGCCTACGTCACCGTGCCCGAGGCGGAGAAGGTCTCCGGCAGCATTCCGGCCTACAACCCCGACGACCAGGAGCTGAAGCTGGTCCGTGGCCAGAGCGGTGAGGTCGTGCTGGTGCTCTACGAGCAAAACTACCGCTACGACGCGGGGGCGACCCACTCGACCAACGCCGTCACCGCCGAGCGCACCCTCAAGCGCGATGTGACCGACTACCTCCTTCACGTCGTCAAACCGGACAAGGTCAAGTGAGCGAGGCCGAGGAACGACGTCGGCGGGCCAAGGCGCGCCGACGTCAACGTCGCGAGGACGAAGCCCCCGAGGACCCGTCGACGGAGGAGGGCGAGTCTGAAGAGGACGACGACGAAGCTGTTCCGACGGGCCCGACCCGACAGGAGCGGCTCTTCGTGGAGGGCCTTCAGCACCACCGTCGGATGGCAGCGGGGGCGACCCTCACCATCGTCGGGCTGGCCCTGGTCGGCACCCGGAGCACCGAAGCGGGCTCGATCGTGGTGCTCGTGGGCCTGTTGGGCCTGATGTACGCCATTCACCGCTACGGCCGACTCGGCACGGCCGAGGAGCGGGCGCGGAAAGCTTGAGTCTGGCCGCCCACCCCCGTAAACCGACGAGCGCATGATGGGTCCAGGCGTAGCAGGGCACCGACGCAGACAGGGATGGGCCTTCCTCTCTGCCTTGGCCGCGGTCGCCGTGGCCATTCCCAGCCTCGCGCAGCCGACGCCGCAACCCGCCGGGCCGCCGGCGCCGAGCGCGCTCCCTTCGTCGACCGCGGCCCCCGAAGCTCCCCCGGCGCCGACCGCGCCTCAGGACGCCCCGGCCCCAGCGCCCGCACCTGCCCCCGCGCCTGGGCCTGCCCCCGCCGCGCCGGCCCCAGCTCCTGCGCCTGCTCCCCCCTACCCTCCGCGCTACGACCAGCCTCCCCCTCCTGGATGGGGATGGGGCTACGCGCAACCCGGGTGGGCCTACGACCGCCCGCGCCGCCCCGCGCCCATGTTTCTCCCCTACGAAGAGGGAGAGCCAGGGCCTCCCGGCTACTACCTGAAGTTGCGCGCCCGCCGCGGGCTCATCATCGGCGGCTCGGTCACCCTTGGTTCGAGCTGGTTGCTCACCTCGGTCGCGGGCGCTTTCCTCGTGGACAGCGACGAAAATGGCGGGGACTTCGCGGGGCTCTTCGTCCCGGTGGTCGGACCCTTCATCGTGCTCGGAACCGGGGACCCGAACGCCTTTGCGGCGAGCCTGCTCATCATGGACGGCCTCACGCAGACGGCTGGGCTCACGATGCTCATCGCGGCTTTCCTCGAGCCCGAGCGCATCTGGAAGAAGCAGATTGCGGTCGACCTCGCGCCCATGCGGGTGGGCGACACCACGGGCATCGGCCTCCGCGGGGCGTGGTAGATCCACGCCAGCATGGACATCGACCCCGACAAGCTCGCCTCACCCCACGCGGTCGCATTTCTCGCGTCGAAGATCCGCAACGTCCCCGACTTCCCGAAGCCGGGGATCCAGTTCAAGGACATCACGACCCTGGTGGCCGACGCGCGTGCTTTCCACGTCTGCCTCGACTTGATGGCCGAGCCCTTCATCGGGGCCGACATCCAAGCCGTCGCCGCGATGGAAGCGCGCGGCTTCATCTTCGGAGGCGCGCTCGCGGCACGCCTCAACACCGGGTTCGTGCCGGTGCGCAAACCGGGCAAGCTCCCAGCGGATGTCGACGAGGCCGCCTACGCTCTCGAGTACGGTGAGAACCGGCTCCAGATGCACAAGGGGGCCATCGCCGAAGGGGCGCGGGTGCTCATCGTCGACGATCTGCTCGCCACGGGGGGCACCGCCGAGGCCACGGCCTCTCTGGTGAAGACCCAAGGCGGGATCGTGGTCGGCTTCGTCTTCGCCATCGAGCTCGATTTCTTGGCCGGTCGTGCACGACTCGAGGCGGCGAGTGGGGCGCCGGTCCACAGCGTCGTACACGTGGCGGGCTGAGCTACTTCAGACGCGCGTCGAGGTCCTTGCCGAGGACGCGGCTGATCTTGGCCGCGCGGGTCGGGCCCCCGAGGGGGAAACGCAGGGCGACGCCGCCGTTCTCGTCGGTCATGCGCACCCCGTTGGTCCGAAGCTGGGGTTCGAGATCGCCGAGGGCTCCCTTCGCCGTTTCTCTCAAGCGGGCGAGAGCGTGCCCCTCTTCGAGCTTGGCGAGCGAGACCGCAGGCTGCTCGGCGTAGGCTCCAGCTGCGAGCCAAAGAGCTGCGAGGACACCTGCGCGGTCGCGCCCGAAATACCACGCGCCGACGTCCCGCACGTCGAGATGAGCGCAGCGAGCGTAGAGCGCCGCGTGGGAGGCTTTGGTCTCGACCACCGCCCGCTGGGCAAAACGGATGAACTCGCTGCGCCCCTGGCTGCTGAAGAAGCGCCCCACATAGCCGTCGCGGAATCGGACCACGGCCCCCTCCGGGCCTACCCAGGGGGTTTTGGTGGCCAAGACGGCGGCCGTACCGGCCTTGTCGCGCACATCGACTTCACGCGGCCCATCTGCGGCGGCATCGCGGAGCGTCTTCTCGCGTTCGAGGTCCTTGGCATCGCGCACGAGCCAGAGTTCGACCACCCAGCCGGCTACGTCGAGATCGAGCCCCGCCCCCGCGTAGAGCCGGCGACGCCCCGCCTCGCAGGCCCGAGCGTCCCGTTGCGCTTGGGTCTCGCCCGTCGCGGTCGGCGCTGGCGGTGGCGTTTGGTCGAGGACCTCTGGGATGGGCGGGGTCGCGTCTTCCCCGAAGAAGTTCGTCCGCCATAGGAACACCACCACGATCGCGACCACGGTCACGGCCACGAGGGGAGCGACGACTTTGGCCGCGAGCGACTTTTGTCCCGGGGCGGCCGGGGCCAGTCGCGAGCGCCCCTGGGCCTCGCGTACGGCATTCCGGAGGCGGAGTGCGGCCCGGTCGGCCCTTCGCTCGCGCATGTCCTCGGGGATGAGGTTCCACTGGTCGACCCAATCCCCGAGGTCGATCGCGACGACCTGTCCGGCGCCGTGCAGCTCGGCGAAGTTGTCTCGCAGGACCACGCGGCCGGCCACGCCACTTCGGGCCAAGGCGGCGCCGATGGCCTCCTCGATCTCTCGCGCCAGCGACCCGTCCACCATAACGACCCGAGAGCCTACCTCGGTGATCGGCAAACTTCGATGCTGCAGCGCGCGCGAGCCGATGGCACGACCTTCATTCCATGGGTCCGGTTCGCGTCTACTTGGCTCCGGGCATGTTCGGTTTCGCCCGGCTCGCCGCCTACGACTACTTCGGCCACGTCGAGGCTGCGCTGCGGCGTCGCTTCCGTGCCATCGGCCAGAGCGTGGAGATCCGCGTCGTCGAAGTCCACCCCACCTCGTCCATCCGGCGCCGCTCGGCGAAGCTCACCCAGCTCATCGCCCACACCGCCGGCACGGACGATGGCCCCATCCACATCATCGGCCACTCGACCGGCGGCCTCGACGCGCGGCTGGTGGCCTCCCCCTCGGTGCATCTGAACGCGGTGGCCAACCAACAGCTCGGCTGGTTGTCGCGGCTTCACACGGTCACCACCATCAATACGCCACACTACGGAACCCCGCTGGCCACCTTCTTCGCGACGGCCAAGGGTCAGCAGCTTCTCTATGCGGTGAGCGCCATCACCGTCACCGCCCTCAAGCTCGGCGCGCCCCCACTGGCCGCCGCCTCGGCGCTCGTGGCCGCGCTGGGGCGATCGAGCGCGAACGCCGTCGGGGTTGAAGGTGCGCTCATCGACAACGTCACCAGTGGCGTGTCGCGGGCCCTCGATGAGGCCGCCAACCGGGCGCTGCGGGACTGGCTGGCGCTCGTGCGAGACGATCAGGGCGGCGTCGTCCAGCTCATGCCCGAGGCCATGGACCTGTTCGAGGCTGGGGTCGAAGATCGCCCCGCCGTGCTCTACCGCTGCTGCGCCAGCTACGCACCTCCCGCCGGTCCGGGACACTACGTGCGCACGATTCGAACCCCTTGGGGCGCAGTGAGCGCCGTGCTCTTCCGACTGATGCAGCAGGTCACGTCGGTGCAGGACGACCGCTACCCCTGCGCGCCCGCCGGTGGCGTGAAAGATCGTTTCGAGGGGTTGCTGCGAGGAGACACCCCTCCAGACGATGCCAACGACGGCGTGGTGCCCCTCAGCTCGATGTTCTGGGGCAAACCGATTTGGATCGGCCAAGGCGACCACCTCGACATGGTGGGGCACTTCCCGGGCCCCGAGAACCACAACGACTGGATGCGGTCCGGCGCCTCGTTCGACATCGATCGCTGGGACGACCTCATGGATCGCGTCTTCGAGGGGATCTGCGCTCCCCACCGCGCGTGAGCCATTTCGGGGCCACCGCGTGTCCATGAGTCGGGGCCATCGGCCCCACGGGGAAATCGGGCGCGGCGTGACCGCAGTTGTCGATTGTTGTAGACCCCGACCAAGAGACTTGGAACAGAGGACCTAGATGCGCCTTTTCATTCGATCCTGTGCCGTCGCTGCCGTTGGGCTCACCATGCTCGCGGGCTGCGGCGATGACCCGCCGCCCAACGATCCGTCGACGTTCGACCCGAACAACCCGAACGGATACCCGCAGCCGGGGGCCTACCCGCAGCCGGGCGCTTACCCGCAGCCGGGCGCCTACCCGCAGCCGGGCGCCTACCCGCAGCCGGGCGCCGCGCCGGCGCCGCAGCCCGGCGCCACCCCGGCGCCCCAGCCCGGTGCTTCTGGTGGCTCCGCGCAGGCGATTCCGCCCACTGCGGCCGCTGTGGCCCAGCCTGTGCTCCAGGGCCTCGCGCAGACCGAAATGCGTGGGATGAGCCCGGAAGGCAGCCCCTTTGCCGGCAACTTCCAGCAGGGTCAGACCCTCGAGCAGCCGATCACCCTCCAGCCCGGCAAGTGCTACGGCGCCATCGGCGTGGGCGTCGGCATCACCGAGCTCGACATTCAGTTCGTGACGCACCTCCCGCCGGCACCGCCCTTCACCATCGCTCAGGATCAGGGCACCGGCCCTCAGGCTGTGATCAACAGCTCCAGCTGTCACCAGAACCTGTCGCCGGTTCCGGTGCCGGCGAAGATCGTGGTGACGGCCACCGCAGGCGCTGGCCTCGCGATGGCGCAGGTCTACGTCAAGTAGGCCGCACCGCTCATCACCCACCAGACGCCGCCCGCGGCTTTCTCACGACCCTGCCGGGTCCCAGGGAGGAGCCACGAGGCGGCGTTTTCCGTCTGGAGACCGCATGACCCCCGGCGCATCACGGTCGACCCGGTCCCAAAGTTGGCAGGTCACGGCTACGTGCTTCTGGTCGAGCGCCTCGCAGTAATTGGTGTACTTGCAGCGCCGGATCTCCTCCCCACGACCCAGGCGTAGCTTGAGGAACCAGTCGGGATCGGCCAGCGACTGCCGGGCCGCACCGATGATGTCCCCCGCCCCATCGCGCAGGTACCCCTCCGCCTGGTCGAAGTCGTGGATGCCGCCGCAAACCACGACTGGCGTATCGAGGTTCGCGTCGCGGATCGCGCGTCGCACCGCGGCCTGCTTGGCGATGTTGCGCCCGAAGGGCCCCCGTGCGTCGGCGATGACCGTGGGCATGCATTCCCATCCACTCCGTCCCGTGTAGGGGTAGGCCGCCTCTCCGACCTTGGGTTGCTTGGCATCCTCGAACTTGCCGCCCGTGCTCAACGAGAGAACGTCGAGCCCAGCCCGCGAGAGCTCGGTCGCGAAGTACGCGGCATCGTCGACGCCGCTCCCGCCTTCGATGATCTCGTCGCAGAGGATGCGGGCGCCCACGGAGAGCTCGGCCGAGACCGTCTCGCGCACGGCGGCGAGCACCTCGAGTGGAAGTCGAATGCGCCCCGCTCGCGTCGTCCCGTAGCCGTCACGCCGCTGGTTTCGGGCCGACAGAAACGAGGCCATCGTGTAGGCGTGCGCGTAGTGCAGCTCGACGCCGTCGAAGCCGGCCTCGGCGGCACGGCGCGCCGCCTGGGCAAAGAGCCCGGGCAGGCGCGCCGGTAGGTCGGTGAGGTGAGGCGCGTCGTCGTCCACGCGCTCGCGGTCTCCGAAGCGCAGCGACGCGAGCTCGCGATCGGTGAGCACGTGCTCGCGTTCGGCCTCGGAGAGTTCGGCGAGCTGCTGCCTCAAGGCCGCATCGTGCGCCGCTGGCTCGTAGCCGATCGCCCGGAGGCGCGTTCGGTGTCCGTCGTCGACGCGCAAGAAGCGGCCGAAGTACTTGGCCGGCTCGGGGCGCCGACGAATGCGCAGGAAGTCGATGAGCTGAATGAACAGCCGCGTCCGTCCCCCACTCGCCCGTCGCACGCGATCCGTGAGCCGTCTCAGGCCCGGCACGTAGCGGTCGTGGCCGATGCGCAGCAGCGGTCCACTGGGAATGTCGCGGATCCCGGTCGCCTCCACCACCACCACGCCCGGTTGCCCGAGCGCGAACCGCTCGTACCAAGCGAGCACCGCGTCCGTGACCTCCCCATCCTCCGTCGCTCGCCACGGCACCATGGCCGGTACCCAGGTCCGGCTCGACAGGGTCAGCCCCGACGGTAAGACCAGTTGGCCAAATAGCTGGGATGACTCAGCTTCTGCGCGACTCGGCGCCCGCAAGGGGGCGACGCGATGCCGGATCCGTTCGGGGGGCTGATACATGATTGGCGGGTACGAACACCATGCCGCACGGAGCATTTGTGTCTTGGGCCTGGTGCCACTAGCATTCTTGCACGATCTCGCCCGTTTCCCCTTTCGGGTGACCGCCGAATCCTCCCAAGACGTCGTGACCGCCGGTACCTACGCATTGGCGCAACTGCTTCGGGCTCTGCCCCGCGAGCGCATCACCCGCGCGGTGGGACGCCTTTGCGACATGGAGCTGCCGCCCGCAGTGTCCCGTGCCGCGGTCGGGCTCTACGCCCGCGCCTACCGCGTCGACCTCGACGAGGCGGCGCCAGTCGACACTCCCTACCCCAGCTTCGACGCGTTCTTCACCCGCCCGCTGCGCCCGGGCGCGCGCGACTGGCCGGTCGATGCCGCCACCCTCGCCTCCCCTGCGGACGGCCGCCTCGACGCCGTCGGTCCCGTCGATGGTCGCACCATCACGGTGAAGGGAAAGCCCTACGACGCAGGCACGCTGCTCGGCAGCGACCGCGCCGCGGAGCGCTACCGTGGTGGCACCTTCGCCGTGGTCTACCTCTCGCCACGTGACTATCACCGGGTGCACGCCCCCGCGGCTGGACGCGTGGTCGCCGTGCGGTCGCTTCCTGGCGAGCTCTTCCCGGTGAACAGCGTCAGCGAGCGCCACATCCCGCGATTCCTGTCCCGCAACCGTCGCGTCGCCATCGAGCTCGAAACGGAGTCGTTCGGGCGCATCACCGTGGTGATGGTCGCAGCCATGATCGTGGGCCGCGTCACCGTGAGTGGTGTGGATGCGGCCGACGTGCCCATCGGTGACCACCACCTCGAACCGCCGCTCGCTCGCGAAGCCGGCGACGAGATCGGGATCTTCCACCTCGGCTCGACGGCGGTCGTCTTCCTCGAGCCGGGAAAACTCGCGACGGATGGTGGCTTCGATCGCGCCCTCGGCCCGATTCTCGTGGGAGACGTCCTGGCACGCGCAGCCCAGTCGAACGGCGTGAACGGCAGCAAGGAGCACCCGGATGGTTGATGATCCGAGTCCCGACGATGTGGCCCTCGACGAGGACGAGCTGCACACGACCATGGAGTCGGAGGTGGACGCCGTGCTGCCCGACTTCGAACGCGCGACCTCACCGCGGGTGGACCTGGGTGCCGGCGCCGCGGACGTCTCGGCGGAGGACGATGCAGAGCCGACCGAGGTCCACCGGCCATCCCGCCCCCCGTTGAGCGCGCCGCCCCGCCCGGCGAGCAAACGAAGCCCGAGTTCCACCGTGCCTCGCCCGCGTGGCAAGCCGAATCCCACACCGCTCGGCCTGCGCGTGCCCTCGTCGACGCGGCCGCTGTCGGACCCGCCACGGCCCGTATCCTCACGACCGCCTTCGAAGAAGCCGAGGTCCAAAGCCGCGGGCTCCAATCCGACCAAGACGCCCGCTTCGAAGCCGCCTCCGGCCCCGGACGATGGGGCGACGAAATCGCCCAAGAGCGTGCCCCCCACCGTGGACGAGAGCGCCTGGCTCGCTCCGGAAGGCATGTTCGCCAGCGGCGACTACGCCTTCGAGCGTACGACGACCGATCCTTTCGCGAGTCGTGGTGCCGACGAGGCACCAGGGCTCGACGCACCGACGGTCAAGATGAGCGCGCTGCGTGACCTCGACCTCGGCGCCTACGACGATCCGCACGACGACGATCCCGTTCTCGAAGAGGAAGACGCCTTCGACGGGGCCAAGACGCAGAAGCTCCACCGGCCCGACCTCGAAGAGCTGCGTCGGGTCGGCGCCGACCTCGGGCTGCTCGATGACAAGCAGGTCGCCGACCCCAAGACCGATGCCGACGGCTTGCCCACGCCGGGCTCCGATGCGCCCGAAGCGCCAGCCGCCGATCCCGGGCCCGACGAGCTCGACGCGCCCACGATGGTCGTCGATCCCGAAGAGCCTCCCGAGGACAAGCCAAAGAAGCGTAAGAGTCGCCGGGGGCGCAAACGCACGGCCCTGATCATCCCCGACGACGCCACGCCGATGCCTCCGCCCGTCGCCCTGGCGGAGATGACGCCCGACATCCCCGACGAGCGGGAGCGTGAGCCCAGCGGTGAGTTCGTCGACGCCGACGCGATCGAAGAGGTCGTGTCGGATGCGGACGCTCCTGCCCAACCACCCCCTCCTCGGGATCGGCTCCAGACGCTGCAGGGCAATGGCCCATCGTCACCGCCGCCCCCACCTCGGCGCGACCACGACGACGAGGTCACGCTCTTGCGCCCCTCCCCTGCGCTCCAGAAAGCGCTCGAAGAAGCGGCCGCCATGCGGGCCGAGGAGGAGGCATCCCCGCATGGCGAGCCCGACCCCGTCGTCGAGGCGTCATCCGAAGAGCCATCCGACGGGGCATTCGCCTCCGAACCGGCCTCCGACGCCGACACCTCTGCCTCGGGCAGCTCGCCCGAGATGACCCCCAGCGCGCCGGGGGTCATGACGGACCAGGCATCCATCGGCGTCGTGCGGCCGATCCAGATCGTGAGCGACTTGCCGGCCGTCGAGGAGCTCAAGCAACGCACCATCGAAGCGGCGATGGGCCACAACGCCCCGCCCTTCGAGATCGAGGCGAGCCCAGACTCTGCCGAAGAGATCGATCCCGAGCCCTATCCACCTGGGCCGCCGCCCACGACCACACCCGTCCCAGGTGAGGGCTCCGTTCGACGGCCGCCTCCTCCCCGCCGTGGCACAGACCCTTCACTGGAGGCGATCGAGGAGGTCGAGCCCGACCGCATGAGCCTGCCGGCGCAACGTGGCCTGCCGCCGCCCCGCAGTGGCGAGCCGCCTCCGGGCGCCGTGATGACACAAGCCGAGGCCGACCTCGCGCTCGCCGAAGCCAGAGCCCGCGAGGCCGAAGCCAAGGCGCGCCAAGCCGCGGCACGGGCGGCCGAGGCGGACGCGAAGGCCAAGGCCGCCAAGCGGCCCCCAAAGAAACCGTGGTGGGCGGAGATGTTCGAGGGCGACCTGATCCGCACCCTCGACAACCCGCGCAAGCTCGACGTCGAGAAGGAGACGAGCTTCATCGAGCAGTGTCTGCGACTCCCCAAGGGCTCGCGCGTGCTCGACTTGGCGTGCGGTAACGGCGTGCATGCCGTCGAGCTGTCGTCGCGCGGCTTCCAGGTCGTCGGCGTCGACTACTCCGACAAGATGCTCGACCTCGCGCGCGCCTACAACAACCAGCGCGGCACGAGCGTGAGCTTCATCCAGGGCGACATGCGGAAGCTCAACCTCGAGGGCGTCTTCGACGGCATCTACTGCTGGTCGAGCAGCTTCGGCTACTTCGACGAGTCGACCAACGCCAATGTGCTCGAGCGCATCGCGCGGGCCGTTCGTCCGGGGGGCACCTTCGCCCTCGACATGGACAACCGAGACTTCGTCGCACCGCGGGCGCCTCAGATGGCCTGGTTCGAGAAACCCGGGGTCGTGTGCATGGACGAGATGCGCTTCGACTACTACTCGAGCCGCATGATCACGCGCCGCATGGCCATCTTCGAGGACCAGGCGCCACGTGAGATCGAGACGACGATTCGCCTCTACACCCTGCGTGAGATCGGCCGTCTCCTGCAGAAGGTGGGCTTCAAGGTGCTCGAGGTCAGTGGTCACCGGGCCACGCGGGGCGCCTACTTCGGCGACGTCTCGCCGCGCATCATCATCTGCTGCCAGCGCGCAGAAGACGACTGAGAGACCATGGATCTCGTTCGGGCCATCCGAGGTGTTGCGGGGGTCGAAGCCAGCGACCGACCGGCCGACAAACTCTGCTACGCGCGGGACCTCTTGCCCCGCCACCACATCGCCGTGCGCGATGGACTTCCCACCGGCCGTGGCAAGCGCCCGGCGGCCATCGCCTGGCCCCAGACCACCGATGAAGTCGCCAAGCTGGTGCGCCTCTGCCGTCAGGAAGGCGTGAAGGTGGTTCCCTTCGGCGCCGGGTCAGGCGTCTGCGGCGGCATCGCACCCGACGCACAGAGCCTCGTCATCGACCTCAAGCGCATGAAGCGCTGGCGCAACTTTGCCCCCGACGAGGGTTTCCTCGAGGTCGAGGCGGGCGCGATGGGGATCCGCCTCGAAGAAGATCTCCAGGGCGAGGGCCACACCATCGGGCACTTCCCCTCCTCCATTCTCTGCTCCACCGTCGGTGGTTGGGTGGCGGCCCGCGGCGCCGGCCAGTGCTCGGGGCTCTACGGAAAGATCGAGGACATGGTCGCGACCCTCGAAGTGGTCGATGGGCGCGGCGAGGTCGCAACCTTGCAGCGCCGCCTGAGCGGCCCCGACCTTCTTCCGTTGGTCATCGGCAGTGAGGGGGTCTTCGGGGTCATCACCGCGGCGCGTCTGAGGCTCCATCCCGTACCCGTGCATCGCGGTTTCGCCGCCTTCTCCTTCGCGCACATGGAGGAAGGTTGGGACACCCTGCGTGAAGCCTTCCAGATGGGTCTGCGGCCCGCGGTCTCGCGGCTCTACGACCCCTTCGATTCGATGATCGCCAAGCGGGGCAAGGGGGCCGACAAGAAGAAGCGCAGCAGTGGAGGCGCGTTCGAACAGTTCGAAGCTTTCGCCATGCGAAGCCTGCTCAAGCTTCCCGGACCGCTCAACGCCGCCATCGACGCCCTCGGCGAGCGCGTCTTCGGCGGCGCGACCATGGTGCTGGTCTTCGAGGGAAGCGCGGAACGTGTGGCCGACGAGCTCGAGGCGATGCGGGTCCTGTGTCGTGCCCGTGATGCCGAGGACCTCGGCGAAGGACCCGCGCGACACTGGATGGAGAACCGCTACAGCGTCAGCTACAAGCAAGCGCCGATGATCATGAAGGGAGCCTTCGTCGACACGATGGAGGTCGCCGCCCCCTGGTCGAAGCTCGGTCAGCTCTACGAAGACGTTCGGGCCGCGTTGGGGAAGCACGCCCTGGTCATGGCCCACATGTCTCACGCCTACCCGGACGGATGCAGCATCTACTTCACCTTTGCCGGTAGCGCGTCCGGTGCAGCCGAGGCGGAGGCCATCTACGACAACGCCTGGCGCGACGCCCTCGATGCTGCCATCGGTGCCGGTGGCACGCTCTCCCATCACCACGGCGTCGGCCGCACGAAAGCGGGCTGGCTCGGGCGCGAGCTCCGTGGAGCGCTGCCGACGCTGCGCGCGATCAAGCGGGCCTTCGACCCGGACGGGATCCTGAACCCAGGCAATCTCATCCCCGATGGTGACGTCGAGACGGCACCGCCCCCAAAGGCTCCGACGTCACCCGTGGTGAACACGACCGACGGCCTCGTCGCCGTCAGCGCCGATCACACCTTGGGCCAGATCGAAACCGCCCTCGCCCGCGACAACTTGACGCTCGGTATCGAGCGGAGCCTCGACCCCACCGAGCGCGTTGGGAGCTGGGTCGACCGGGGCCTCCCCGGTGCCCCGGACCCCTGGCTCGACCCCGTGGATCACGTCGTTTCCGGCTTCACCGCCCGCACCCGAACCGGCGCGACCATCGAAGTGCCACCCTGCCCCCGACGTGCGGCAGGGCCCGACCTGTGGGCGCTCTTCGCGGGGACCGAAGGGCGCGCGGGCCGCATCGACAGCATGCACCTCCGCGCCCGCGGCAAACGGCGCCCCGTGTCGCTCCAGACGCCCATTGCGCGTCAGCCGGAGCCTGAGCCTGGCGAACGACGCTTCATCGATCGCGTGCTCGGCGCGGTCGAAGGTTAGCCGCTCAAGCCATGGGCGCGGCGAAGAGTCGCTCGAGGGCGGGGGCGATGCGGTCTCTCGCCTCCGCGCGAACGTCGAAGACCAGATCGGGACGCGAGCGACGCACCACCATGTCGACCAGGGCGAGCTCGTCCTCCGACAGGTGACTCTCGCGGCGCGCGCCGAGCTCGGGGAGGTCGTACCGAAGCACCACCCGTCCGTCTTCGCGGCTGAGATCGACCTCGACGTCTTCGTCGACGAGCTCGGCGATGACACTGCGAAGGAGCGCCGCACGACGCCGGACGCGGGCTGCCTCCTGGCGTCGGAAGAGCGCGAAGAACCGGTTCCGCGAGTAGCTGTGCGGCACGAGCACGAGGGCGACGAGTAGACCATCGAGATCGACGGGCGGCGCGAGGTCCTCTTCCTCGGTTCGTGCGCCGTCCGGATCGCTCACTCGATTCCCTCTTGCCGTAGGAGCTCGGCCTGACGGTGGGCGCGTAGCGCGCCGATCAGGTCGTCGAGCTGCCCTTGCATGACCCCGTCGATGTTGTGGGACGTCAGGTTGATGCGATGGTCGGTGACGCGATTCTGCGGAAAGTTGTAGGTGCGGATCTTCTCGCTGCGCTCACCGGAGCCCACCATGTCGCGGCGTTCAGCCGTCTCGGCTTCGGCCGCCTTGCGCTGTTCGATCTCGAGCAGCTTGGAGCGGAGGATCGTCATCGCACGCGCCTTGTTCTTGTGCTGCGACCGCTCGTCCTGGCAGTGAATCATGATCCCGGTGGGAACGTGGCGGAGTCGCACGGCGCTGTTGGTCGTGTTGACGCCCTGCCCACCTGGACCACCCGCGGCAGCGATCGAGATCTCGATTTCGGACTCGTCGATCTCCACGTCGACCTCGTCGGCCTCGGGCAGGACCGCCACGGTGGCGGTTGAGGTGTGCACCCGGCCCTGGGCTTCGGTGGCCGGCACACGCTGCACGCGGTGAACCCCCGCCTCGTGGCGAAGGTGCGAGTAGACCGCGTCGCCGCTGACGAGGGCGATGACCTCTTTGTAGCCTCCGGCAGAGGCGCCGCTCTCGCTCAGGACTTCGACCTTCCAGCGCTTCCCGTCGGCGTAGCGCGTGTACATGCGGAACAGATCGGACGCGAAGAGGGCGGCCTCCTCGCCTCCGGTGCCGGCGCGGATCTCGAGGATGGTGTTGCGCTCGTCGTTGGGGTCCTTGGGGAGCAACAGGAGCTGCAGCTCGTCGGCCAGGGCGGTCTTGGCCTGCTCGTGCTCACTGATCTCCTCCTGGGCCAGCTCGCGAAGCTCCGGATCATCCAGCGCTGCGCGCGCCTCTTCGAGCGCCACGTCGACCTCCTTGAGGCGGCCGAAAGCGCGCACCACGGGCTCGATGTCCGAGCGCTCCTTGTTGAGACGGGTGAGCTCCTTGGGCACGCTGATGACGGCCGGATCACACAGGAGCTGCTCGACCTCCTGGAACCGGCGTTCGATCGCCTCGAGCTTTTCGATGGGGAGCATGGGACTCAGAGCGTCGGGTCGCCCCCGACCGAGGCATTATGAGGAAGTAGGCGCCCAACGCAAGAGAGGCGCTCGTCCGCCCTGGTTGGGGGACAGCGCCTCTCGTCTTCGGATCGTCCAGCGTCGAAACTGAACGCTACCCTCGCGCGAGGATCAGGCCTTGGCGCGCTTCTTACGCTCGCCGTACTTCTTCCGGAAGCGGTCGACGCGACCAGCCGTGTCGAGAAGCTTCTGCTTGCCGGTGAAGAACGGGTGGCACTGCGAGCAAACATCGACGGTGTAGCTGCTCGCCGTGGAGTAGGTCTCGTGGCTCGCTCCACACGCACAGGTGATCTTGGCGGGGCTGTATTCGGGGTGGATGCCGGTCTTCACGGTATCTTCCTCTCGGGCTCGTCAGGTTCGACGTTCCGACGGGGGTCGCCCGTCTGGGGGTCGCGGTTCATAGCATCGGTCGCGCGCGCTCTGCAAGCACGAGTCGCGACATTCTCCTACAGGCTGGGTCTTCGTCCCAAGCCGCGCAAGCTGCCCCTTCGGGCAGCGCGGCATGCACGCCTATAGATGCGATCGGCAATCCTGGGCAAGAGCCGTGCCCCGCTGCCTTGACGCCTCGGGGCGGGTGGTTAGTTTGGGTTCATCGACGACGGGCGCGCTTCTCGCCGCCCCAACAATCCAAACGAAAACGCGGGCCTCCGCCAAGCTCAGGGATTCCCTGGGGGACGGACCAAAGGGCTCGACCGGGGTGATCTGCGCCGCGAGCACGCGGCGACACCTCGGGTTGACCTCGACGGTCGTCACGACGTCGAGGCTCGCTATGGAGAGAAGAGCTATGGGTAAGATCATCGGCATCGACTTGGGCACGACCAACAGCGTCGTGGCCGTCATGGAGGGCAAGGAGCCCAAGGTCATCGTCAACTCGGAGGGTGCCCGCACCACCCCGAGCGTCGTGGCTTGGGACGACAAGGGCGAGGTCCTCGTCGGTCAGATCGCGAAGCGTCAGGCCGTGACCAACCCCGAGAACACGGTCTACTCGGCCAAGCGCTTCATCGGCATGCGCTGGAAGGAAGCCAACGAGGAGATCAGCCGCGTCCCCTACAACTGCGTCGAAGGCAAGAACGGCGACGTCTACTTCGACATCCGCGGCAAGAAGGTCGCGCCGCCCGAGGTCAGCGCGAAGGTTCTCCAGAAGCTCAAGAAGGCGGCTGAGGACTACCTCGGGGAGACGGTCACCGAGGCCGTCATCACCGTGCCTGCCTACTTCAACGACTCGCAGCGTCAGGCGACCAAGGACGCGGGCAAGATCGCCGGTCTCGAGGTGCGCCGCATCGTCAACGAGCCCACCGCGGCGGCCCTCGCCTACGGCCTCGACAAGAAGGAAGACGAGATCATCGCGGTCTACGACTTCGGCGGCGGCACGTTCGACATCTCGATCCTCGAGGTGGGCGACAACGTCGTGCAGGTCATTTCGACGAACGGCGACACGCACCTCGGCGGCGACGACGTCGACCGCAAGGTGATGAACTGGCTCATCGAGGAGTTCAAGAAGGACACCGGCATCGACGTCTCCAAGGACAAAATGGTCATCCAGCGTCTCAAGGACGCCGCGGAGCAGGCCAAGAAGGAGCTGTCGAGCGCGCAGGAGTCGACCATCAACCTGCCCTTCCTCACCGCCGATGCGAGCGGCCCCAAGCACCTGCAGAAGTCGCTCACCCGCAGCAAGTTCGAGCAGATGATCCGGCCCCTCATCGAGAAGACGATGGAGCCGCTCAAGAAGGCCCTCGACGACGCCAAGAAGAAGCCGGGCGAGATCGACGAGATCATCCTCGTCGGTGGTTCCACCCGTATCCCGCTCGTGCAGGAGACGGTCACCAAGTTCTTCGGCAAGGAGCCGCACCGCGGCGTGAACCCAGACGAGGTCGTCTCGGTCGGCGCGGCGGTCCAGGCGGGCGTGCTCTCCGGCGACGTTCAGGACATGGTCCTGCTCGACGTCACCCCGCTCTCCCTCGGCGTCGAGACCCTCGGCGGCGTGAGCACGGTGATGATCGCCCGCAACACGACCATTCCTACGCAGAAGAAAGAGGTCTTCTCGACCGCTGCCGACAACCAGCCGTCGGTCGAGGTCGTCGTCCTCCAGGGCGAGCGCACCGAGGCCCGCTACAACCGGAAGATCGGCACGTTCAGCCTCGACGGCATCATGCCTGCACCCCGCGGCATTCCGAAGATCGAGGTGACCTTCGACATCGACGCCAACGGCATCCTCACCGTCAGCGCCAAGGACATGGCGAC
Organism: Polyangia bacterium; assembly: GCA_030426145.1. Taxonomy (GTDB): domain Bacteria; phylum Myxococcota_A; class Polyangia; order Polyangiales; family Polyangiaceae; genus JAPYTK01. Next base: position 5,572 of record JAUHZF010000107.1, on the reverse strand, counting down.
CGGCAAGGAGAACCAGGTCACCATCAAGGAGGGCTCCGGCCTCTCCGACGATGAGATCGACCGGATGGTCAACGAGGCGAAGGAGCACGAGGACGATGACAAGAAGCGCCGCGAGGAAATCGAGCGCCGCAACAAGCTCGACACCCTCTGCTACACGCTCGAGAAGACCATTAACGACAACAAAGAAAAGATCTCCGAGGACGACCAAAAGGCCATCACGGACGCCGTCGCCGAGGGTCGCAAGGCCCACGAGTCGGAGGACGATGCCCAGGTTCAGGCTGCGATCGAGAAGCTCGAGAAGGAGTCGCACCGCATCGCCAGCGTGATGTACGAGGCGGCCGGCGGTCAGGACGGCGAGGGTGGCGCACCGCCCCCGGCCGGTGGCGGTGCCGAGGAGAAGCAAGACGACGACGGCGTGATCGACGCCGAGTTCGAAGAGTCCAACTGACGAGCCCTCGAGGGCCAAGGTCACGGATACCTTCACCGTCGTCGTGGTGGGGGCGGGGCCGGCCGGCGCGACCACCGCGTTGTCCCTCCTCGCCGCCCGCCCCCAACTGAAAGGGCGCGTCGCCATCATCGAGCGGCGCGCCCTTCCGCGCGTGAAGATTTGCGCGGGTGCCGTCGGAGGCCGCGCGATCGAGCGACTCGAGCGCCTCGGCGTCAGCCGCGACGAGCTGCTCGACGGTCACGACGAGCGACCGGCCGAGGTCTTCGGTCTGGCCGTGACGACCGAACACGGGCCTCTGTTTCGACGCCACCCGCGGCCCATCGGTTGGGTCGTGCGGCGACGTTGGTTCGACCACGCCCTGCTCCGAGCCGCAGAGCGCCGCGGGGCCGTGGTGCACGCCCCCCGTCGTTACCGCAACCACCGCGTGACGCCAGACGCGGTGACCATCGACACCGACGCGGGGCTCATGCGCGCCGAAGCGCTGGTGGGCGCCGACGGTGTCGGGAGCGCCGTCCGGCGTCGGCTCGACCTCCCGCCGGGCGACACCCACGCCCAAGCCGTGGAGCTCGATACCGCGTGGTCGGCGCGAGACCTCGGCACCGACCTGCTCCACTTCGACCTGCGCCGCGGCCGGTTCCCTGGCTACGCGTGGGACTTCCCTACCCTCGTCGATGGCCAGAGCCGCGCATGCCGCGGGGTCTACGCCCTCACGAAGAGCGCCCTCGATCGCGACGACCGCGACGTCGGGGTGCGGCTCGATACCCACCTCGAGGCCCTCGGCCTCCCCGATGGTGAGCGCCGACGCTTCGCCGAACGCGGACTCCCTCTCAGCCAGCCCATTTCACGACCGAGGGTGCTGCTGGCCGGCGAGGCGGCCGGCATCGACCCCGTGCTCGGCGAAGGAATCGCGCAGGCCGTGCACTACGGCGACCTCGCCGGTCTCGCGCTCGACGAGGCCCTCGACACCAGCGACTTTTCGTTTCGCACGTGGCGGCGTCGCGTGCACGGCAGCCGCCTGGGTCTCGACCTCAAGCTACGCACGTGGCTCTTGCCCTGGCTCTATGGCGGCACGCGGCCGTGGGTCGAGCGCTTGGTGTCGCGGTCGCACGCCCTCGCACGCAGTGGCCAGCACTACTTCGCTGGCGAGCGCATCCCGCGTCCACTGCTCGCGGTCGCGCTCGCCGACACCCTGTCCACCTGGTGAGTGTCACCCTTCGGGGGCAGCCGGAGCTTCGGTCGGGTCGTCCTGGGTCGCGTGGAAGTACTGGATGGGACCGATGGTCTTCAGGTTGAAGTGGCAGCGCTTGAAGCCCTTGTCGACCTTCACCGGTGCGAGCACCTGCCAGGTGACCTTCTTCTCGTTGCCGCCTTCGTCGACCTCGGCCGTACCGACGGCGAGGTGAATGGTCTCCATACCCTCTGGAAGCGAGAGCAGGATCTCGAAGTCGGTGCTTTCCGCCTGCGCCGCCTTGAACTTGGTCTTGCCCCCCGGGAGCACCGTCAGCCGGGCTACCGGCCCTTGCGGGTTACCCTTCTTGGGCGGGTTGCGCGTCACGAGGCTCCAGTCGAGGTTGTAGTCCCGGTCGAGGCTCCCCTCGGACGTGTGCAGCGTGACGTCGCCGGCGTCGCTCTTGAGCGTGAGCTTGGCCCCAGGAGTGGTTCCGAAGGTGCTCGCGATCTTCGACTTGCTCGACATCATCACCGGAGGCCGCGTAGCGCGCGGCGCGGGGGGCTCCGGTTCGGGCTCGGGCTCGGGCTCGGGTTCCGGCTCGGGCTCGGGCTCGGGCTCCGGTACCGGATCGGGCGGAGGCGGCGGAGGAGGTGCGCCCCCCCCGCAGGCCGTCATCAAACCAAAGCTACTGACCAACAACCAGACCGGGAACTTCATTTGTCTACAGTGTGCCCAAGGCGGGGATGCCTTGACAAGTCACGTTGCTGGTCGGACATCGGCCGGTCCGGTAGGGTTCCGGGCGATCTTCGCAAAACGGGGCGGTCCGGCGTGATCGGTACGGTACTGGGCGAAAAATACGAGGTGACCAGCAAGCTGGCCGAAGGCGGAATGGGTTCCGTCTTCGAGGGCATGCACCTCCAGACGGGGCGCGTGGTCGCGATCAAGGTCCTGCGTGCCAAGGATCTCGAGAAGAAGATCACCCACGTGCGACGCTTCCAGCGCGAGGCGCGCGCGGCCGGAAGCATCGACACCGACCACATTGCGCGGGTCATCGACACGGGCGAAGCCGAGGGTGGCCGGCCCTACATCGTCATGGAGAGGCTGCACGGGGAGGACCTGGCCGAGCGCCTCGAGCGGGTGAGCCCGCTTCCCCCCGCGACGGCCATCGCCATCGCGGCGCAAGCCTGCCGAGGTCTGCAGAAGGCCCACGACACCGGCGTCGTGCACCGGGACATCAAGCCCTCGAACCTCTTTCTCGCGGAGCGAGAGGAGGGCGAAGTGGTGGTCAAGCTGCTCGACTTCGGCATCGCCAAGCTCTCGGACGCTCAGCTCGACAACCTCGGTCACGACACCACGCTCACCAAGGCGGGGGCCCTGCTCGGTTCGCCCGTCTACATGTCGCCCGAGCAGGCGCGCGGAAAGCGTGAGATCGACCATCGTGCCGATGTTTGGTCCCTCGGCGTGGTTCTCTACCGCATGGTGACGGGCCAGGTCCCCTTCCCGGACCTTCCCCTCGGGGAGCTCTTGATGAGCATCTGCGCAACCCCCGTGCCCCCGGTGCAAGACGTCGCCCCCTGGGTCTCCCCCGAGCTCGCCGAGGTCATCCACCGGGCACTGCGGCTCGACCCGCAGGAGCGCTACGAGAAGGTCAGCGACTTCGAAAAAGCGCTGTCCGCGCTCGTGCCCCGCGTGACGCTGAGCGCCGATCAGCTCCATGCGCTCGACGCCAAGTCACAACGGGCCGTCGCCCGGCGCGCGGAGATCACCGCCGACGAGCCCCCGCCCCCGACGGGTGCCCCGGTCGCCATCGCCGCGGCGACCAGCGAGCGAAGCCAGACGCTGCTCCTCATCGCCTCCGGAGCCGTGATCGCGCTCGTGGCCATCGGCGCCTACCTCGCCCTGCGCAAACCACCGCCCGCGCTTCCCTCTCCCGCCCCGACGGCGACGGCGCCCTGAGCCTCAGGCGGCCCCGACGAAGTGCAGGCGGCGGGCGAGCGCCTCGGCCAGCGCCAGGGGCGCGTCGGCCGCGGCATCCCCCTCGAGTCGAAGCCGACGCCCCAGTCGGATCACGGCGGAACGACGCGCCAGCGCCTCTCCGAGCGGCACGCGGTCGAGGGCCCAGAGATGGGCGAAGGCCACCGCCCGGAGATAGAAGGCCTCGTCATGCGCATGGGGTTGCGGGTCGCGCCCGATGGCTCCCAGCACACGGCCGAAGAGCCCGGGCGGCCTCCGGGCGGCCCGGGCTGTGGCGCTCAACGCCTGGAGCGCGCGGCTCGGGTCGCCACCGAGGGCCGTGGCCTCCGATTCGAGCCAGTCGAGGCTCGGCTCCGCCCCGTTCACCCACGTCAGGTACCGGTCCCGCGACCACGTCTCGGCCCCGACTTCGACCTCCTCGGGCAGCGTCTCGATCACGACCCCGGGGTCGAGGGGGTGGTCGACCAGCGGCACGGTCGCGGCCTCGGTACGTGCACTGCGAAACACGCATGCGCACTCAGGCCGAGGGCCGACGCGCAGCTCCTCCCCGGTGTCGACGACGATGGCGGGGAAGACCCGACAGCCGAGGGGCTTGCACGCGGCCCCACCCCGCCGGTGTAGTCGGCACCCTCCGTCGTCGCCGAGGTAGCTGCAGCGCCCGTCGCGCGTGGCGACGGCAGAGGCCCGCCAAGCACGGCTTTCACTCCCGCAAACGGGGCTGAAACCCTCCCACGGGTGGGCGCCCGCACCGTTGACCTCCGGGAGCAGGGCCCGGGCACGCAGGACCTCCTCTGGCCGAAAGGTCATGGTCTCGAAGAATCGGCAGCAGCTGCCTCGCCCGTCGCATGTGAGCGCGAAGCCAGGCAGGCCCACGACCGGCCGCTCGGGAACGGCTGCCTCGACGGGAGTGGCCGGCGGGAGATCCGGACCGTCGGTCAGACACCCCGCCGCATGGAGCTGGCCCAGGAAATGTCGGAGCCGCTCGAGGCTGGTGTGTGTTCCCCGTGCCGCGGCTGCCGTCGCAGCAGCTGAGCAAGCGCCAGGCCCGACCGTCGATGACGGCGAGCTCGCCCGCCCCGCGGTACAGCACCACCTCCGCCTCCGAGAAGTCCTCCGAGGTGTGATGCAGCCTCACATGCACGTCGGTGGACAGGCGCGGACGAAGCTGTTCTGGCCACTCCTTCATTGTTATCGCTTCCGTCCTCTGGGTACGATGAGCGTACTGGCTTCAGGTCGACCGAGGGGGTCGATTCAGCAGGAGAACGACGTGAGTAATCCTTCTTGGCGCATGATGGTAACGGCCGCGACGCTGATGGCGTTGCCGCCGCTGATGATGACTTCGGCCTGCGGCTCCGATGACCCCCCGGTAGACCCGACGACCACCAGCAGCACGGGAACCGGAGCCGGCAACAGCGGGGGCAGTGACCCCGGGGACGGGATCTGCCTGCTCAACAACTGCACCGACGACGCCCACTGCTTGGGCTGCGCCGACGGCCGCGACACTTGCCTCGTCGATGAGAACCGCTGCGTCGCATGCGACCCGAACACGGGCGACGGTTGTCCGGACGGCGAGGCGTGTACGAGCTTCGGCCTCTGCGCCCCAGAGGGGCAGACCTGCCCCACCGACAACGAGGGCAACCCTCAGGTCATGTGCACGCAGAACAAGGACTGCGCGGCCTGCAGCCCCCTCCATCAGGTGTGCGACACCCAGACTGGGAAGTGCCAAGCCTGCACCGCGACCAACACCCAGCACTGCCTCTCGTCCGACATCTGCATCGACACCAACGACGACGACCGACCCGAGACCTGCTCCCCCAAGTGCCCCCAGTCGTGTGACGAGAACAACGACTGTCTGCAGTGCGGCACCGGAGAGAACGCCGCTCGGGCCTGCTACGAGCACAAGTGCGCCGAGTGCTCCGACACCTTCCCCTGCGCAGCCGGCGAACAGTGCGTCAACGGCGTGAGCACGCCCCAGTGTG
>JAUHZF010000516.1 GCA_030426145.1 Polyangia bacterium | reverse complement strand
ATGTTTCCCGGTCGCCATTTCACCCCCGATGGCCACATGGTCGGCAGCATCGGTGAGTGTCTCGTCGCCGATGCCTACGACCTCGCGTTGAAGCCGGCGTCCAACAAGGGCTTCGACGCAACGACCCGCCAAGGTCGGAGGGTCGAGATCAAGGCCACGCAGGCGAAGCGCGTAGCCTTTCGCAGCTGCCCCGAGTTCACGATCATCATCCGTATCCATCCCGACGGAACCTTCGATGAAATCTTCAACGGCCCAGGCGAGCTCGTTTGGAACGAGTTCGAGGGTAAGAAGCGACCATCGAACGGGCAGTTCAGCATCAGCCTGACGAAGCTCGCGAAGCTGGCCAAAGGAGTCCCCGCTGCGTCGAGGATCCCTCGGCGTATGGCGTAGTGCGACCTGGCAAACCGTCTTGGCGGTCCTCGGAGCTCAACTGCCAGGCTCATCCCGACGAGCCGCGAAGGCGTCGTCGTAACCTCTTGATGAAGGTCTTGGCAGCCTTTACACCGGGGCCGCCCTTCACGCCCCGGTAGGTCGACACGCGCTCGTGATCCCCACCCCTGAGCTCCAGCTCCATCACCCATTCGTCTTCGAGCCCAGTCTGCTGCCGCTGATGGGATACAGACATGATCTGAGTGTATCGGATTCGTCGTCGGCCCGTGAGTCGATTCAAGACCAGCGCATCCTCCTCGAGGGTCGCGGTCTCCAGTCGCCCGAGCCCACTCAGCGCCGCCAGCCCCACCACGACACCGAGCGCTACGGCACCTCGGATCCACATTCGGTGCTCACTGCCCGGGTACTCGGAGGCGACCCACAAACCGCCCACGATCAGGACCAGACGAAGACCGTTCACCACCGGTCGCCCCAGCCGTAGGCTTGGTAGCCGAAGCGTCGCGTTCTCATCCTTCATTGGAGTTTTTCTCCCAGCCATGAGCTCGTGTCGGAACGAACTGTCGTCGGCGGCGCCCCTCGGTCACCCCGTGGTCAGGTTTAGCCAGCGAACCGCGATGAGCAGTTCGTTGGTAGTCGGGAACCACCACACAGGCGCGCGTTCGCGGCCCTCCGAGACCTTCTCAGAGCGGAACCTCACCGTGGTTCCAATGCTGACGACGGTGCCGTGCTGGTTTGACCTCGGGGGGAGCACCGAGCGAACCTCAACGTCAATGAGCTCGAATGGTCCCAGGCCTTCCATCGCCGCGACGTAACGTCGAAGTGGCTTAGTTGACAGCCTCTTGGGTTGAAACAGGAGTGACGACGCCACATCTAGTTCTCCCTCGTTCAGCGCTGCGAAGAACTTGTGCCACGATTCAATGGCCCTTCTCGTGATTGCCTCGTCCCCACATATTCGTCATCGCTGGTCTGGGCTACCAGTATTGCATCAGGCCACGCCAAATAGGTCTCTGAGCGAAGCAATGAGGTCCCTGGTCTCCGAGTTCACCAACTGTGCGCTCGTCGGGACACCGTTCGGCCAAGGATCCACCCGGACACGGCCTCTGTTTGCGAGCCCCTGCGGAGCCTGCTCCAAGTGCCAGGTGACCTGACACGCGCCGTCATCATCGGGGTCGGCATGGGATGGCCACAGCCAGCTCGCTCCCCGAACGGCTCGAGCAAGTTCGCTCGCAAGGGCACCGAGCTTCCCGAAAGCCACTCGCTCTGGAAACTCGACGCGCAGGCGACAGAACAACGCACCATGGTCCACGCGTGCCGACAGGTTGGCTTCACCCAGTGGCCCTACTCCCCAAGCAGAGAAGCGTTCCGCGAAAACCGTGCCATTTGCATCCAACGCTCGCCAATCGAGGGGCATCGAGAGCGCGAGCACGGACTGGGACGCCTCCGCCCGACTGCTTCCCTTCTCGTGTAGAACAATGTCGGCCACGTCGAGGACACGTCGGAGCGAGTTCACCATGACGCTCTTCCCCGCATCGACCGACTGAGCTGACCACATCAGCATCATGTCGAGCATCATCTACACCCTGAACATGCGTTGTTTGAACTGGTAGGCATTCAGCTGAGGGAAACACCGTTGGCCGTCGGCCACTCAAGGCCGGGGCATCCTGCGGCCGGACTCATTGCCTCGAAAGTCTCGCCCTGGTGCACTCTTCGCGCAACGTCGAACTGCGTTGCGAAGTGGGCCTACCTGCGCGACGTTTGATGAATGTCCGTGCAGGAGGGGGGCCGTTCGAATCGGGAGTCCCTCTCGGCGCGTATCCTATGGATGGCCACCTTCGCGGGCTTCGCGCTTTGTTGGGTGGCACCGGGACTGCGGGAGTACCTCCTCGATCCTCGGGTCGGGCAGGTCTCGTACGTCGACCCGCCCCCGCTCGAGACCGTGATCATGTTCTCCCCGGCTCTGGGATGGCTCCTGCCGTGGTTGGTGTGGCGCGTGGCTCGTCCTGAAGGCCCCTGGTTCTCGGTGGTCCGTGCGGACGTCGCAGGTGACAGCTACCGAAAAGCACCGCCATTGGCCATCGAACCCGTACCGGCGTTGATTCGTCGGCGCTGGGATCACTATGTCGTGCGTCTCGTGGTCCTTGCGGCCGTGCTCGGCTTCAGCATCCCCTGGCTTCGCACGCCGGGATTCATCGTCCGGGACCTGTCGGTGGGTGTCGTCGCGACCGCTGGCTGCGGATGGGCTGAGTCGTCGACCTGGCGCGTGTCGTTTCCCGACTTCCTCGCCCACGCGTGCCTCTGGCTGCTCGCCTTGCTGGCGCACATACCGACGGACCGCCGCGTCCTGCCAAAGCGACGAGACCCATGCCAATCATGAACCTGGAGCAGGCCGCGTCAGCAGACTGCGCTCGGCAGTCGACTCGAGACGGCTTGCTGCGCCTCCTTCGAGCGGCTCACGAGGTTCTCGAACGACCTGTCTACGCATCGTGGAGCCTCGATGCGCTCATCCTGCACCCTGCGCCGGAAGTAGAAGTCTTTGCGATCGTAGTTTGCATGATGCGAAACGAGGTGTTGGACCGACCAGCTGGCTACGCCATCGACGCGCTGATGCCGGATGGTCTTGCGCCGTGGCCAGGGGCCCGCGTGACGGGCCGTGCATCCACGGTCGAAGAGGCTTTGCCACTGATCGTCAAGGCCGTAGCGCTGAGCTTCGCGCCCGAGGGCGAAAACCAGGGCGCTGGATAGCGACCGGAATGCGCGACGACGGTCGCTCGACGCCCTGTGCTCGTCCGGCCCGGCGCTATGCTGAGGGCATGGTCCGACGTTCGCGTGAATTCGTCTGCGCGTCGCTCGTGCATCGCGGGCTCGGGACCACCGTCGTCCTCCTGGGCGCGGTCCCTCTCGTGGCGTGGCTTTCTGCTCGGGTTCTCGGGTACTTCGTCGCCGCACCTTGGCATCTCGCCCTCGGGGCCGTGGGTGCGGCTACGGTTCTGCGGGGGCTCTTTCTCCCCACACGATGGCTGGTGGGCGACGACGGGCTCTACTTGAGGTGGCTCTGGTTCCGAAGGTTCGTGTCGTACGGCCGCATGTTGCGCATCGACTACGAGAAGCTCGGTATCGCGACGCGAACGTTCGCCTCGTTCATCGTCATCACGCTGAAGGGTGGCCGAGTGCTTCGGCTGCCGGTTCGCATGCCGCACAACGCTCCGGAAGGCGACGCAGCCTTGAGTCGAGTGGGACTGGCACTCTCGACGCGGCACGCGTTCGAGAAGCTCGCCGCGCATGCCGTCCACACGACGCCCACTTCGCAGGACTACCGATTCGCCGACGCCCGGGCGCTCGGGGCACCCGACAACCATCGTTCGGTCGCCGCCCCGTATGCAGACCTCCTCGCGGCGATGCGCTCGCCCGCTTCTACCCCTCCCCGGCGCGCTTTCGCCGCTGTCGCCCTCTCCCGAACGGGCCACACCGAGGCGCTCCGAGCGGTGTTGAACACGTCGGCGCACCCCGAACTCCAGACCCTGCTGGCGGCGCTGCTCGATGAGGACTTGGGTCGAGCTGCGTCGGCTTGGACCACGCTCGGAGGACGAGCCGGATGACGGACTCGACGCGTGGACCTTCTGGTCAGGGTGTTCCTGATTGGCGGATATCGGCTCAATGGGCGGCCCGGGCGCGTTGGATCACGCACCTCTGCGACTTTCTCGGCGACCCATCCAACGAGTGGAGTCCCCATCCCGAGATGGCGCTGCGTGACCGGCCCGAGTTTCTCGTGTTGGCGTTTCCGCCTACGCCCTCGCGGGCTTACTGGACCTACGCAACGGCGGGCTTGTCCTTCGTCGCCCAGCGGTCTTCGGGGGAGCGGAACACGATGCCTCACGTGGAGCTCATGGCCTACTCGCCCCATGGTGATCCGCGCGTCGCCGAATTCTTGTTCATGCTCGCCTACGACATCGCGTGGGGCGAAGCCGACGAGATGCCGTTCAGAGCGTGGGATCTGTGGCGTGCGTCGCGTCACGGGATGGAGGACTTCGCGCTACTGCCTGCGCTAGAAGCCGACGAGCTGCTCGACTTCCCCAATCCGCGCAAGCGCGAGGAAGACGCGCGCTATCTCCTGGCAGCAACGGGGGAGCTGAATGGTTCGATGGAGCTGAACGTCCTGCAACTGCTCCCGCTCACCAAGGAGGAGTGGCAGTTCGCGAGCGAGAACGGCTCGTACGCTCTCCTGGAGCGTCTCGGCCCTGATCTGCCCGTCCCCTACGGGTGGGACCCCCTCGGCGCCACGGCACCCCGGTCCTAGAGATCGACGAACGGTTGAGCCGTGTGGTCGATCGCCTTGTGGGCCTCTGCGTAGACGGTGAACCCCACAACGCGATCGATGATCGCTTTGCACGCAACTCCGCGGAGTTCCGGTCCAGGGGGTGGGCAATGACCAAGCGCACGTCGTGGCCACGCCTTGGGGGCCTCCCGTTCGACAACGAACGCCGCAAAGCGATCGACGATCGCTTTGTGGGCCTCGGCGTACACCGTGAACCCCACAACGCGATCGATGATCGCTTTGCACGCAACTCCGCGGAGTTCGGGTCGAGGGGTGGGCATGTTCTGAGGGAGCCGGTCGGGCGCGCAAGACGCCGTCGCCCGAGGGTCGGGTCGTGCGGCCACATGTGGCGCCACGGCGCGGGAGCCACACAAGCCTACGAAAGGCGTGGCACCGGGGCGGGCACAGGCGTTGCAGCTGGCGCTCGTCATGCTGCACGTCGCCGACGCCCCCCACGCCCCGCCGAATACGTTGCAACGGCGTTCGTCCCCGAGCACCGGTGCTGCGCAACTCGCGGAGGCGCTCTACGCGCTGGGGGTTCGACGGGCCTTCGGGGTGATGGGCGGAGCCATCGCGCGCTTCTGCGAAGCCGCACGCGCGACGGGGATCGCGATCGTTCACGCCCGGCACGAGACGGGTGCCGTGTTCATGGCGTCGGAAGCCCACTTCGCGACCGGTGAGCCCGTGGTGGTGTTCACGACCACCGGTCCTGGGGCCACCAACGCCGTGACCGGCCTCGTGTCGGCGGGGTGGGACGGGGCCAAGGTGATCGCGGTGGTCGGCGGCACCA
>JAUHZF010000515.1 GCA_030426145.1 Polyangia bacterium | reverse complement strand
ACGTCGCCCCACGAGTGGTACTGGCGCCAGATCTGCGGCAGCGCCTGCAGCACGCTCTGGGGTGAGAGCGTGGCCACGCTTGCGGGGAAGAACCGGCGGAACGTCGCGCGTACGGTGGCGCGCCCGAGGTCGTACCCGAGTGCGACCGACGTGCGAGCCTCCTCGGCGGGAGGATTCTTCAGCAGGTCCATGAGCCATGGCGTGGGAAGCCAACCGAGCGGGGGCGCGGAAGGCGAGAGGGCTTCGGCGAGCTGCGGTCGATGGCGCCCGAGCTCGACGCGCCACGCGATGGCGTCGCGCGCACCGATCACGCGGGCGAGGCTGCGGAAGACGACCCCCCGCGTGCTGGCTTGCGAGCTGTCCACCGCGTGGCTCCACGACATCGTCGGCGCAGACCCCAGCGACATCGGGGTGGCCGGGCCGCGGTTGGAGTCGGGCACACCGGCCGACGACGAGGTGGGGATGGTCTCGTCGAGCCGATGCAGGGCTTCGCGCAGGGCGGTCGAGAAGGCCCACACGTCGGGGAAGCGGTGACTCGGACTGGGCTCCAGTGCGCGGAGCAGGACGTCGTCGACAGCGCCGATGTCCACGCGGTAGCGCGAAGGAGGCCGCGGGGGGCCGCTCTGCTGTCGACGAAGAACCATGATCGGGTCGTCGAGCTCAGGCCATGGAGGCGTGAGGGTGAGCAGCTCGTAGATGGTGGCGGCCAGGCCGTAGACGTCGGCCGAGTCGTCGACGCTCTGGTCGGTCGCCGCTTCGGGCGCCATGTAGCCCGGCGTGCCCGCCATCACGGTCTGCTCGCCGGCGCGACTGGCAATGCCTACGTCGACGAGCACCGCCCGGTCTCGGAAGGGGTCGAGCAGGACGTTGGCCGGCTTGACGTCACGGTGGTGGATGCCCGACTTGTGAAGCGTCTGCAGGGCCGATGAGAGCTGGGAGACGATGATCGCCACCTGGCTCAATGACACCCGCGTCATCTCCTTGCGGCAGCGTTGGATCGTCTCGAACAGTGACTCGCCCTCGACGAGCTCCATGACGAAGTAGGCGAGACCGTCCTCGACCCCGAAGCTGTAGACCTGCACCAGATGAGGATGGCGCAGCGCGGCGAGGGTCGAGGCTTCGTCGCGAAAGCGCTCGACCAGGGCCTCGTCGCGCGCGAGGTCGGGCCGCAACACCTTCACGGCGACGGGGCGCCGTAGCGCGAGGTCTTCACCGCGGTAGACACCTCCACCACCACCGGACCCGATCTCGTGGAGGATGCGGTATGCACCACCGAGTGTTCTGCCGGCGAGGCTGGGAACCGCCCCGGTACTGATGCGGTTGTCTTGGTCCTCGCTGCTCGTGGCCGTTTCGGTGGTTCCCGGTTCGGCTCGGTCGGCCGTCTGCGCGGCGAGCTCGAAGGCGCGGTCTGGGTTTCCATCGCTCGCGAGGATGGCCATGCCGACGGAGGCCTGGATGACGATCTCGTCGCCCTCCTCGGTCTGGTAGGGCTGACTCGAGAGGGCGGATTGGAAGCGCTCGATGACGCGCTTCGCTTGCTCGATGGATGCGCCGTCGAACACGACGGCGAGGGCGTCACCGTCGTAGCGGGCTACGACGTCGTGGGTTCGAACGACGTAGACGATGACCTCGGCGACGTACTTGAGAACGGCGTCGCCTTCGGAGTGCCCGAACTGGTCGTTGATCTCACCCATGCGGACGACGTCGATGACGGCGACACTGAGGGGGCGACCGCTGCGCGAGCCTGCCGACTGCATCATCTCGACCAGTCGATTGAGCATGCCGCGGTTCCAGACACCGAGCAGCGGGTCGAGGCCGCCCACGTCGCGCACGGCGTCGAGCTCGGTCATGAGCCGCTCTTGCACGAGCTGCCATGCGACCTCTTCGGACAAGCGGCGAGCGAGGGCGCCGACCATGCGCCGGAGCGTGTTCGGCATCGCGATGCAGCCTTCGAAGACCAGTGCGAGGGTCAGGCCGCTGGTGCTTTGGCTGCGCCAGGCGTAGATGGTCTCGGCGCGGGCACCACGCTGCTCGTCGTCCTCGGCGGTGACGATGGCAGGGGCGATGAAGGGTGCGCCAGATATCGCGCACTGGCGGGCGATGGTCTCGAGTCGGGTTGCCGTCGCGGTACGATCTCCTTCGTTCCGCAAGGCGACCCACCGTCGCCGCGGCTGCTCTCCGAACAAGACGACGGCGGCCGCGCCGAGACCCTGCGTGAGCAGGGTGGCGGCACGGGTGAGGCGATCGCGGTCGGGCCCGAGCGACGAGAGCTCGATGAGGTCGGGCACGAGCTCGGCGGCGGGAAGGGTCGTGGGAGGAGCGAGCTCGCCTCGCGTCAGCAGGGCGAGGACCTCGGGAGGGGTGGGCTTGACGATGGTCGCGTCTAGGCCCTTCAGGGTCAGATTCCGGTCGTCGAAGGCGATGCCGTAGACGCGGGCGATGCCCGCTTCGCGGAGGCCAGCGACGATCTCCTTCAGCGAGGACCGCGAGAAGCCCAGTGACAGGAACGCGACGTCGAACGTCGATGCCCCCGCGAGCTCCTGCGCCTGCGCTGCGCTGTGGGCCGCCTCACACGTGAACGAGGCCTCGGTGAGAAGCTCCAGATGAAACCGGGCCATGTTCGGCTCGGGATCGACGAGAAGGCAGCGCATCGGGGCAAGTTGCTGAACCTCCGACGTGGTTCGAGCTTGTTGTTTGTCTGGTTCAGGACCCATCGTCCGTGAGCATCTTCTCCCCCGGAGTCGAACAGCATGGCATGGGCCGTGGACGGCTCAAAGAGGGTACAAAGGGCACCCCCCGTAGTGGATGGCTATCGGGGAGTGGATGGCGTTCGGGGAGGGCCTGAGTTATCCCCCAGGCGATGATTCGACGTGCGCTCATTTCCGTAAGTGACAAGACCGGCGTGGTGCCCTTCGCGCGTGCCCTGGCAGATCGTGGGGTCACGATCCTCTCGACCGGGGGAACCCTACGTGCCCTCGAAGAGGGCGGTGTGACGGCGCAGAGTGTGGAGGACTACACGGGCTCACCCGAGGTCATGGGAGGACGTGTGAAGACCCTACATCCACGTGTGCACGGCGGGATCCTGGCGAGGCTACCCGAGGCGGGAGCCAGCGATGGGGAATCCTACGACGCCGAGGATCTCGAGCGTCTGGGCGGCGAGCCCATCGATCTGGTGGCCTGCAACCTCTACCCCTTCGAGCGCACCGTCGCGAAGGGGGCAGCGCACGACCAAATCATCGAGAACATCGACATCGGCGGGCCGTCGATGGTGCGAAGCGCAGCCAAGAACCATGCGCGGGTCACCGTCGTCTGTGACCCCAACGACTACAGTGCTGTGCTCGAGGCGCTCGATGCTCATGGCGAGGTCCCCATCGCTCAGCGACGCAACCTGGCCGCAAAGGCCTTCGCCCACACGGCCGCCTACGATGGCAGCATCGCCGCCTATCTCACCGCAGAGGCCGAGATTCGGTCCGAAGCCCTCGACGACGACCACGCGGCCGTAGCCCGCCGCTTCCCGCCCGCGTTGAACGTCGCGCTGGAGCGGGTCGCGACGCTTCGATACGGAGAGAACCCCCACCAGGCCGGTGCCTGGTATCGCGAGCGTGGCGCTGGGCTCGGAGACCTCGCCGCCGCGGAGCAGGTCGGCGCAGGAGGCAAGGAGCTCTCCTTCAACAACCTCGTCGACCTCGACGCGGCGCTCGAGGCCGTGCGTGAGCACGACCGCCCCGCGGCGGCAGTCATCAAACACACCAACCCCTGCGGTCTGTCCGTCAACGACGAGCTCGCCCAAGCCTACCGAGACGCCCGGGCGGGCGATCCCGTGAGCGCCTTTGGCGGCATCGTCGCCCTCAATCGGCGCTGCGATCTAGCCACGGCGGAGGCCATCGCCGAGACCTTCATCGAGTGTGTGGTGGCGCCTTCTTTCGCCGACGAGGCCCTCGCGCGTCTTCGCCGCAAGTCGAAGCTGCGCGTCGTTGCGGTGGGGGATGCTCCCGTCGAGCGCCGCCGCGCCTTCAAACGCATCGGCGGTGGGTTCGTCGTTCAGGATGACGACGCGACAGGCGTGGGAGAGGTTCCAGCCGGCCGTATCGTCACCAAGGTGAAACCGACCGACGAGCAGCTTCGTGCGCTCGATTTCGCCTGGAAGGTCTGCAAACACGTCAAGAGCAACGCCATCGTCTTCGCGCAGGGCGAGAAGGTGGTCGGCGTCGGCGCGGGTCAGATGTCCCGCGTCCAGAGCGTGCGCATCGCCGGTGAGAAGGCAGGAGACCAGTGTGCGGGCGCGGTGATGGCTTCGGATGCCTTCTTCCCCTTCCCAGACGGCGTGGAGACGGCGGCGGCGCTCGGCATCAAGGCGGTCGTGCAGCCCGGCGGCAGCGTCAAGGACGACGAGGTCATCGCGGCCTGCGACAAGCTGGGCTTGGCCATGGTCTTCACCTCGATCCGCCACTTCCGGCACTGACCTCCGGGGGCTGCTCCCAGGGGTGGTTGCTTCGGTCTGCCTCCGCCCCTGACGGGGCGAAGGCGGAGGCGACACCGCTTCGAGGGCTACTCCCAGGGGTGTCGGCTGCGTGTCGCCTCCGCCCCTGACGGGGCGAAGGGCGTAGGCGACCCTCCGCCGACACCGCCCCTGTTCGCAGCCTCTTCGCTCATTCCCTGCGGGGGTTGTTCCAACCCCCGCCCCAACTTCGCTTCGCTCGTTGGGGCCCCACCCCGAGGCGCGCTTCGCGCGGCTGCCGCTGCCTTGGGGGGGGGCGCCTCGTGGCCTTTCTGGGCTGGAAGCTGGGTTGGGTTCGGGGTTCGGGGTTGCTGGTTCGAGGCTCGAGGCTCGAGGTTCGAGGTTCGAGGTTCGGGGTTCGGGGTTCGAGGCTCGAGGCTCGAGGTTCGAGGCTCGAGATCGAGAGCGAGCGCGAGAGCGAGCGCGAGAGCGAGCGCGAGAGCGAGAGCGAGAGCGAGAGCGAGGTCGAGGGTCGAGGGTCGAGGGTCGAGTTCGAGAGCGAGGTCGAGACGGAGAGGGAGATCGAGGGTCGAGCTGCCTCGGGAGCCCGGGGGTGGGGAAGTATTCGTCCCCCCCTTGGCGGGGGGGTGCTCTCGGCGAAACGTTGACGGGGTGGCGGGCCCCTGAAATCATTGGGAACTCGCATGGCTGAACCCACGAGGACCGATTCGGTCACAGTCGACCCGGATGATGAGTACGAGGCGTTTCGCCGTCGTTTTCTCACCCTTATCGGGGGAAGCCTCACCTTTGCCACGACCGCCTTCGTGACGGTTTGGCTCGTGGGAGGCGTACAGTTCAGCTACGCGATCTGGGTCATCATCGGGATCGGGGTCTGCGCAGCTGGCCTGGTCTTGGCGCGCTCGGAGCGCATCGATGCCTCGGCGACGGTGCTCGTCTTCGGCATCGCCACGTGTGTGGGCGGATTTCTCCTCGTCGTACCCGACCCCGTCTTCATACGGGTCGGCGTCGAGGCGCTGTACATGATCGTCATCTTCAGCGCC
>JAUHZF010000106.1 GCA_030426145.1 Polyangia bacterium | reverse complement strand
CGACCTCGGTCCACAAGCGTCGCTCGAGATCCCGGGCCGCATTCTGTTCCAGCTCGAGGTCGGCTGGATGCCCGGCGCCTATGGCTCCGCCATTCTCGGTATGGTCGAGTCCTTCGGCGCAGAGAACGCACTTCTCGGTCCCGCCATCGAGAACTCGTTGTCGGACTCGGTCGTGGTTCGGGTGGGCACGGGGTGGCGGCCCTTTCCGAGTGCCGGCTTCGAGCTCTACGGCGGCTATACCTACATCGGGGTCAGTGGCACGGCATCCCCCCAGACGGTCGCGCGTCTCATCGACGACGACGCCATCGCGGATGAGATCGAGAACCGCTTCGAAGACGATCTCAGCGTGGGCGCGAAGATGCACAACTTCCACATCGGTGTTGGCTGGCGCTTCCTCGCGCTCGACGACCACCTCGTGATCCGCGCCCTCCTCGGCTACACGCAGACGGTGGGCGCCTCGGGCAAGCTGACGATCCCCGACGACCCCGAGCTACAGACGCTCGCCCAGCCGATCTTCGACCGTGAGCTCAGTCGAGTGGTGACGCGCGACGTGAAGCTGCCCATGATCGGGGCCAGCGGTGGCTACCGCTTCTGAGCCCTCATGATCCGTTTCCACGCGGGCGTTGCCAGCGCCCTGCTCCTCACCTCGACCTCCGCTGCTGCCGCGGAGAAGGCGGGCTCCACGTCCGCCGACGTCGCCCTCCACGGCGAGGCGGCGCGGTCCGCACGCGTGTGGCCAGAAGGGATCCCGCGCGTGCGATGGTGGGAGTGGGCGGGAAGTGGCGCGTTGCTCGGCGGCTCGCTCGCACTTCGCTTCACGGTGCCCGTCGATGGCGAACCCAACTGGCGCGGCGGCATCCTCTTCGACGAAGACGTCTACGACGCGGTGTTCGTCGCATCGCCAACCCTCAACGAGAGCTGGGGCCTCCTCGGCGACGTGGGCTATCTGGGGAGCTTCGCCTGGGCCGCCGTGGATCCCCTCATCGCCGGCTTCACCTACGACTGGGACACCACCCTGCAGATGCTCGGCATGAACGTCGAGGCCTTCGCCATCTACAGCACGGTCATCACCCTCACCCAGCTCGGCGTGCGCCGCGAGCGACCGCAGTCGACGAAGGAGTGCGACGACCCCGAGCTCGCCGCCGAGCTGGGGATCGCGTGCAGTGATACGGCGCAGAACCGGAATCGGTCGTTCATCGGCGGTCATACGGGGACCGCCGCCACGGCCGCCACCCTATCGTGCATCCATCACAGCCAACTGCCCCTCTGGGGCAGCGGTGGCGCCGACGTATTGCCCTGTGTATCGGGCTGGCTGGTCACAGCCACCGTCTTCACCTCCCGCACCGTCACCGGCAAACACTGGGTCTCCGACAATCTCCTCGGCCTCTTCGTCGGCGCGGGCTCGGCGACCGTCCCCTACTTCCTGCACTACTACCTCGAGACCGACCCCATCGGCGCCGACGAGACGCTCTTGGCCACCCCTCCCTCCATCATGGTGGTTCCCGAGACGGGTGGCGCCAGCTTGGCGCTCAGCGGCACCCTGTGGTGACCCGAGGTCCTCGAGGTTCGAGGTTCGAGGTTCGAGGTTCGAGGTTCGAGGTTCGAGGTTCGAGGTTCGAGGTTCGAGGTTCGAGGTTCGAGGTTCGAGGTTCGAGGTTCTCGAGCCCGAGAGCGAGAACGAGAGCGAGAACGAGAGCGAGAACGAGAACGAGAACGAGAACGAGAACGAGAACGAGAACGAGAACGAGAACGAGCACGAGAACGAGCACGAGAACGAGAACGAGAACGAGAACGAGAACGAGATCTGTGGCGGATGAAGGCTCTCCCCTCTAGGAAGAGGACATGTACAAGCTGACCCCACCTCTGGTCCTGCTTCTCGTGAGTCTCACGGGCTGTGGCGAAGAGAAGAGTGCCCCCGCCCCGACGGCCTCCGCTGCCCCCACGCAGAAGGCAGCAGGATCGAGCGCGGCGGAAGACGAGAAGACGGCCCCCATGGAGCAGAAGGTGTTGGCCGAAGGCGACGCCGCGCCGGCCATCGAGATGACGCTGCAGTCGGGCGAGAAGGTGAAGCTCGCCGAGCAGAAGGGGCTCGTGCTCGTCTACTTCTACCCGAAGGACGACACCCCTGGCTGCACCGTCGAAGCGCAGGGTCTCCGCGACAACTACGCCGACCTGCAGAAAGCCGGGGTGAAGGTCTACGGCGTGTCGATGCAGGACGCCGCATCCCACAAGGCCTTCATCGAGAAGCACGAGCTTCCCTTCGACCTGGTGGTCGACGACGGCGCGGTCGCCCGCGCCTTCGACGTCCCGGTCAAAGGCGAATTCGCCTCCCGCCACTCGTTCCTCCTGAAAGACGGCAAGGTGGTGAAGGCCTGGCGCCAGGTCTCCCCGCCCGAGCACGCCAAGGACGTGCTGGCGGCCGCTGGCGAGGCATGATCCTCAATCGCTCGAGACTTGGGTACGGCGCAGATGAACCCGATCACGATGACCCCGATCGGGACGGTGCGATCCGAACTGGTCGAGCTTGCCGACGCCCCTCGTCAACCCGGCCTCAATCGTGAGCTCGAAGCGCGCATCGAGCTGGTCTCCGACCGCAACCTCGAGCACGCGCTGAGCGACATCGAAACGTGGCGCTACCTCTGGGTCCTGTTCTGGTTTCATCGCGCCGAGCACTACCGTCCCAAGATCCAGCCCCCCCGAAGTGCGACCAAGCGCGGTGTGCTCGCCACGCGCTCGCCCCATCGCCCCAACCCGATCGGACTGAGCGTGGTCGAGCTCGCTGGCGTGGAGGGCCTCACCCTGCACGTGCGCGGCGCCGACATGATCGACGGCACGCCGGTGCTCGACATCAAGCCCTACCTTCCCTACGCCGACGCCCTCGATGACGCGGGTCACGGGTGGCTCGATGACAGCGACCCGAAGTCGGCTTACGCGGTGAGCTTTGGTGTGGCCGCACGCGAGCAGCTCGATTGGCTCGCCGACGCTGGGCTCACGCTCGAGCCCATCATCGTGCAGCGGCTCGCGCTCGGGCCTGCGCCGCAGGCCTACCGGCGGATCCGGCGCTTCGACGAGCACAGCGAGCTCTCGTACAAAGACTGGCGGATCGACTTCGTCGACCGGGGCGACCATGCCCTCGAAGTCCTGCGGCTTCGGTCCGGCTACCGCCCGGCACAGCTCTTCGGTCCCAAGGCCAAAGCGCCGGCGCTCCACCAGCGCTTCGTCGAGACCTTTGGGTGACTCAGAAGCCGACGGCGACGCCGGCCCCGACCACGACGGGGTGCGCGTCTCCGGTGACCTCGACGTCGGCCGAGACGTCGAGCTGAAAGCGATCGATGCCGGGGTAGAAGGCGAGCCCGCCCCCCACGAATTGGCTCCACGCGCGGTCGCGGAGAGGGGTGCTCCCGGCGCCGTTGACGTAGCCGCTCATGAAGCTGGTGACGTCGTACCAGAGCACCGTCGATGCGCCGAAGACACCCTGGCGCATCGGGTCGTCAGCACCGCCGTTGGTGGTGGAGAGGCCGAGGTTGACCGCCCACCAGAAGCCATCGAGGAGCTGCCAGTCCATGAGACCGGAGCTGGCCACCTGGAGCTCGTCGACGAAGTCGCCATTGGTCACGGAGTTGACCTGAAGCAAGACGCCGACCCCCGGCACCCGCCCCTCGGCGCGCAGCCCCATGAACTTCACCTCGAGGCCCGTGCGTGGGGCGCTGGCCCCCGCCGAGTCGTCGTCGGGGATGTCGACCGCGACGAGCTCGGTCGTGGCCCGAAGCTCGAAGCCGGCCCCCACCCCAAAACGAAACAGGGTTGGAAAGGCGAGGAAGGTCGCGTCAGGAGCCCGCGTGATGAGCGCGCCCGCCTCGAGCTGGGCGCACCCCTGCTGCTGACTCCAGTGGCCGTTGGTCGCGCCCGGTCGCTCCGGATAGAAGCTCTTCGAGCAGTCCTGGGCGGCCGCTTCACGCGACCACACCACGGCGCCCAGCATGAGCCCCACCGTGCACCATCCCCTCATGCCAACGCCTCGGTCGACTCGAGAAGGTCGTTCAAAGTGGCCAAAGGATTAAGGCTCTGGAGCGAAACGACAACCCCAAACCCCGCCGCGCTGCGATGTCCTCCGCCGCCAGCGCGCTTGGCCAGGGCCGCCACGTCGAGGCCGTCGAGCCGGCTGCGCAGCGAGAAGACGAGATGTAGCTGGCCGTCGCTGGTGACCCGGTAGCGGAACCCCGCCACCATCTGGATGTGCTCGTCGAGGTCGAAGGCGGCCTGGGCCACGTCGCTCACGCTGCCGTCCCGATCGTTGTAGACGGCCACCTGTGGTTTCAGGCGGAAGAGTCCATCGCGCGCCGTGGCGGTGGCCTCCGCCCGGCGCTGCGCCACGAGCCGCCGCCCGACCGTCATGTGCTCCTCGTCGAGCCAGGGCTGCTCCGCAAGAGCTGTGTAGCCGAAGAAGAGCAGCGCGGCGGCCTGGGCGCAGGCTTCGTCCCACTCGGAATCGTCGCGCTGCCACGTGTCACGAATGCCCGCCCGACGCGCGAAGCGCTCGACCTGGGGTCGAGCCGCGGCCGCCTCGCCCACGGCGAGCTCGCTCCACACCTCCCGAAAGGCGAGGCTCGCCCCGCTCACGCCCGGCTCGGTGACCTCGTCGGCGAAGACCCCACGCTCCCCGAATGAAGCGACGAGCTCGCGAGCTCCCTTGTGGTGATCGAGCACCAGGGCCCCCGCGGCGAGGAAGTCTCCGGCGCGCGCCGCCGGTGGGATGATGTCGCAGAAGATCATGCCCGGCTCGGCCGGCAGCCCCGCGTACTCGGGCGTGCTGTGTTCGACGAAGACGACCTCCGCATGAGGAAGCACGTGCCGGAGGATGAGCGCGCTGGCGAAGCCATCCGGACAGCCGGCGTGGCTCACGATCTTACGAACGTCGGCGAGCAGCTCTCGGCGCATCCTTCGACCCTACAACGGGCGAATGCCCGTGGGGCGAGCGAGGCCATGACGAAACCATGAAAAAGCGTGTGCCCTCGTGATGACCTCATGGTGGGCGACCCCGGCGATCGGCCTTCTTCTAGGGTCATGGGACAGAACGAGACGGGCCGTAAGCTTCCGATGCTGGACAACCTCCGGGTGGCGAGCCCCTGCTCTGCCTCCTGGGCCGGGATGGAGGGGGACGACAAGGTCCGCTTCTGCGGCCAGTGCGACAAGAACGTCTACAACCTCTCGGCGATGACGACCGTCGAGGCCCAGTCGCTCATCGCCGAGAAGGAAGGCGAGCTCTGTATCCGACTCTACCGTCGCAAGGACGGCACCGTCATCAACGCCGACTGCCCGGTCGGTGTGCGTCGCAAGCGCGTGACCCGCTTCGCGGCCGCGGCCATGGCCCTCGGTGGTGCCGGGGTCTCGCTGCTGTCGCCTCCGGCCGCCGCGGTCGCGCCTCGTGAGGCCAAGCGCATCGACAAGCGCCTCGGCCAGGTCGACGTGCCCACGTCGACCTCGACCGCCACCCCCAAGGAGAAGGGCACGGGTCCGAGCTTCTTCGAGTGGATGCTCGGTGAAGAGGACGAGCCGGTGGTGGAAATGGGTGACATCGCCGAGCCCGAGCCGCAGCCCATGATGGGCGCGATAGCGCCCATCGAGGAGCCCCCGCCGCCGTCGGACGGCGTGCCCCAGCTGTAGTCCTTCACAGCCCGCATCAACTCCGCTAGTTCTCGTCCCGTCCGGAGGCTCGACCCCATCCGGCCGCGAGACGCGCGATGTCGCTGAAATACAAGGCCGTACTCGGCGCAATCTGGACCATCAGCACCAGCGTTGGCGGCCGTGCCCTCGGGCTCATCGGCACCCTCCTCATCACGCGCTTTCTCACCCCGGACGAGTACGGACAGGTCAACACGGCTTGGATCTTCGTGGCCAGCGTGGGCGCCTTTGCCGGCCTCGGCTTCGGTCAGTACGTCGTGGCCAACCCCAAGGAGGGCGACGAGACCGTCTGGCACGCCACCGTCTACAACCAGCTCGCCACGCTCATCGTCCTGCTCCCGCTTCCCTGGATCGCGCCCCTGTTCAAGGCGTCCTTCCCCCAGTTCGACGAGTTCTTCGGCTACATCCCGCTGCTCACGGTGGCCGCCATCATCGACCACACCGGTCACATTCCGAACCGGGTGCTCGCGCGGGACATGCGATTCAACATCCTCGGGATCCGCGTCCTGGTGAGTGAGATCGTGTACACCGCGACCGCCCTCTCGCTGGCCTACATGGGCATGGGAGGCTGGTCGCTTGCCTACGCGATCGTCCTGAGGACGGTGGTGTCGTCCTGTCTCATGTTCTTCGCTCTGAAGCCGGCGCGATGGCTCAAGGTCAGCCGGCTATCCGGTGCGGTGACCAAGCGGATGCTCAACTTCACGCTCCCGATGGCGGGCGGAAACATCCTCCACTGGTACTCGAGCAAGGCAGACAACCTCCTCATCGCGGCCATGTTCGGTCCCACGACGGTGGGTCAGTACAACCTCGCCTACAACCTGGCCGACATCCCCACCGGCCACGTGGGCGAGCACATCGGGGACGTGCTGCTCCCCTCGCTCGCGAACCTCGAGGGGCCCGATCGTCACCGTGCGCTGGTTCGCGCCGCAGGCTTGATGGCGCTGCTCGTCTTCCCCCTCGCGGTGGGTCTCGGCGCCATCTCCGAGACGCTGGTGCGCGCCCTCTTCGATGCGCGCTGGTACCCCATCGCGCCCATGCTCATGGTGCTGTCGGCCCTGAGCGTCTTCCGGCCCATCGGTTGGCTCATCGCCTCCTATCTGCAGGCCGAGCAGCGCACCCGCAGCCTCTTCCTGCTCGAGGCGATCAAGGCCGGCGGCATCGCCGCTTTCGTCTACCTCCTGGGCAAAATCGGCATCCTCTGGGCCTGCGCCGGGGTGGGGGTGGCGTTCGCGCTCAACGCGTGGGCCAGCATCGCCTTCGTGAAGACCGACGGCATTGGCATGTGGCGACTCACCAAGCCCATGCTGCAGCCGCTGCTCGCCACGGCCCCGATGCTGGGGGTCGTGCTCGGGGTTCGAGCCCTCCTCGGGCCCTACGGCCTTTCTCCGTGGCTGCTGGTCGTGATCGAGCTCATCGCGGGTGCCGTCGGCTACGTGGGGGCCGCCTTCGTCTTCGCGCCGAGCCACGCCCGCGACTTCGTTGGGCTGCTGGTCGGGCTCGTGCGCCGTCGCCGCGGCGGCACGAGCGAACCGCCCCCCTCCGGCGACACCCCCACCGCCGACAGCGACGAAGCCTGAGACGCCTCGAGCACGGGTTCGTCGACGTCGACATTGACGGGGCACCCATGCGTCGGGTTTAGTAATCACACTCTGAGTGGATTTTTCCGACCGGGATCACCACGACAGAGGCGGCGCGGCAGACGGCGAGAGGGGACTTCGGAGGATGGTCAGCAGGCACAAGTGGTTGGCGGCGCTGGGGCTGGCGGCAGCCCTCACGGGATGGTCGAACGACGCCTCGGCGCTGCTGTGGGAGAACGAGATGGAGGCGGATCCCGACGGCGTCGTCTTCATCTACTTCTATCCCTACCGTTCGGTCTTCCTCGACCCGGATCCGGGCTACGCCTTCGACGACGACCCGCTCACCGCCTTTACCTACGACCCTTACGACATGCCGATGGTGGTGAAGCGCCCCCAGACCTCGCGGGGCCTCGTGGCGCCGCGGACCTCCTTCGTGAAGGAGATGTCGCGCTCGACCGACGTGCTATGAGCCCAGGGTCTCGCCACTTGCCGGCAGCGGGGTAGCGCCGCATGGTTCCGGGGATGGGGGCCATGGCGAAGACGTCGCAGAGCCACCCGCTGCACGTGGATTTCGTCCCGCACGAAGCCCTGGGGTTGGCGGGCGCCCTCGGCATGACGGCCACCCCGGGTCGGACCGATGAACGCGCCCTCGATGGTCCGTGGGCGCGCGACCTCGACCACGACCTCGACCGCCTCGTGCGCTTCTACCACGCGGACATGCTGGTCACGCTTCTTGAGCGCGGGCAGTACGTGGAGGATGAGTTCGCGGCTCTGAAGGTGCTCGACCTCGTCGTGCGGGCCAAACACCGCGGCCTCGACACCGAGTGGATCCCGATGCCCGACGGCGGGGTTCCGGTGGGGGTCGAGCACCTGTTGACGCTCGTGGAGCGGCTCCTGAACGAGATGCGCGACGGACGGGTCGCCGTCATCCACTGCCGGGACGGACTCGGTCGCAGCGGGCTGGTCGCGTGCTGCTGCCTCGTCGCGCTCGGCGCCTCGCCGGCCGAGGCACTGACCGTCGTGCGCTCGGTCCGCCCGGGGGCGGTAGAGCACCCGGTTCAACGACAGTGTCTCAACAGCTTCGATGCCAAGTGGCGCCGTCGGCTTCTCGCGCGCGCGCAGCCGATGGACATCAGCGACATCTTCAGCATCGATGGCACCCCGCAGCCGTCGCGGGCCAAGCCCACGGAGAGCTGGCGCACGAGCTCGCCGGGCAATGCACCGCTGTCGCTCGCGGGCGCGGCCACCCTCACTTACGTCGGTCTCGAAGAGAATGCCGAACGCGCCGGCCTTCGAGATGCACCCCTTCGCCCCGGCGACGCTTTTCACGTGTCCCCGGGTGGAGCGCTGTCGATCGGCAGGGGCACCGAAAACGACGTCACCATCGCCAGCGCCCAGCTCTCACGCGTGCACTGCCTGCTGCTCTTCAGCCCCGCGATGGACGACCACCTCGTGGTGGCCGACCTCGACTCGCGCAACGGCACCTGGATCGACGGGCGCGAGGTCGCGACCGGCTTCCTCACGCCGGGCGAAGACGTCGTGCTCGCGCGTGCCTTCCGGTTTCGCTTCGAGAGCGTGGGTTGACGTCGCGGTCGTGAAGCTGCGGTCACAGGTTCCCCTGCGCGCGGGCACATGAGCGTCCTTTCGACGCTGGCACAGTCGCTGCTTCAGGCGTCACCATGTCTCTGCCTCGACGCGCCCGGCTTCTGGCCGTGGGTGCCCTCTACGTCGCCACGAGCGCGCACCTCGGGCACTGCTTTGGTCACGACGACGAAGGCACACCCCCGCCCGTCGCCCCCGAGGCGCACGCATGGGTGCTCGAGCTGCCCGACGGCCGACTCGAAGCGGGCGTCGAGGTCGTTCACCCATCGAGCGGTGCGCCCATCCCGGTCCGCGAAGTCGCGCTCGCGGCCGACGGCAACGAGCTGACGCGCATCGAAGGCGACATCGCCGAGCTCGCTACCTTCGACCCGGCGGCCGTCTACGCCGTCTCGTTCACCCTCGCCCCCGACGATGCGACATCATCGGGGATGCCCCCCGGGCCCTACGTCCTCGCCAAGCACGGGCCCCTCGAGCGCCCCGCCGCCTGGTGGCACGACGACCAGACCATCGCCTGGGACCCCGCTGGACTCGTCGGGTACGTCGAGGTCCGGGACGCGACGGGCGCCGCGACGTGGAGCAATCGCGACGCCATGGCCCGCGGCGGTCGCCAAGAGGTGCCAGATGAAGCGCTGGAGATGGGCGACCACCTGCTCGTGTGTGGCGTCGAGGTCGTGCGACCCAGCTCGACGCCCCGCGCCGAACCATCCCACGCCGCGTCCACCGACGCCGTCGAGGGGCAGCTAGGCCATCGAAGCACCCTCGTGGTCGGTCGCTGCGACCGCCTCGCACCGTAGAAACTGGAACGACGTGAACGCGCCCCCCAACGGACCGCCCGCGTAGGTCCGCGTCGCGAACTTGCCGTCTCGTTGTAGGCGCGGGGCTCACCCTTAAGGGTGGCGGGGAGATGACCTGCAGGGGGTCATCCTCAGAGGCTTTTAAGATGAAGAATTTGGTATTCGCAGGCGCTCTCGTGGCGCTGCTGGGTTTTGGTGTGGGTTGTGGCGGCGACGCGTGTGATGACGCCGCCGACAAGCTCGAGGAGTGCGCGGAGCAGGATCCCAACGTGACGGTCACGCGCAACGACGACGCAGAGTGCAACGCGCAGGCCGAATGCGCCGCCGACTGCGTCGAGAACAACAGCTGCGAGGTGATCAACAGCTCGGCCGCCGATGCCCTCGCCGGCAACGACAACGCCTATCTGACCTGCGTCGCCGCCTGCCAGTAGGCAGCGCTACGGCGAGGTGCCGCGCGTCCCATGAACGACTGCGCGGCACACGTGCTGCCCCAGGAACCCGACTCGCAGGTCGGGCCTGCGGGCATCACTGCGTCGACTAGGGACAGACCGCATCGCACGACGCCATCTCGCAGGCGCGCACGTCGTCATCGAGGGTGGTCGCGCTGCAGGCAACCACGTCTCCCTGCTCACACGACAGACAATCGGGGTCGGCCGCGCAGGCCGCATTGGCTACGCAACAGCTCGTGCCGAGGCAGTCGGCGCATTCGCTCGTCGGTGCAAAGAGGCCACTGTCACATATTTCGTTGAACCCGCACTCACTCGAGCAGTCGTTCGCGAGGCACGTGCGAACGGCCTCGGCTGCGTCTGCGGCCGCCGCGCTCGCGCAACTGAAGGGCCGGTCGAGGCACGCGGCACACTCGTCGCCACATGCCTCCATCTCGGCACAGCAGTTCTGCTCGCCGCAACTGGCGCAGATCACACCAAAGTCGCTGAGGGCTTCGCCCACCGACTGGTTCTCTTCGCAGAAGGTGGGTGGTGGACCGTAGGCTGCGACGACACTGCCACTCACCATCGACGAGGTCGTTTCGGTGTCGGAGCCGCAGGCCCCGGTTTGAACCCCGATGGTAACGGCCGCCGCGAGGCCCATCACCGCTGCCGCGTTGCTGCGCGTCGGTCTCGCTGGAGATAGCGCGCTTCGACAGAAGGGACACGCAGGCTCGATGTCCTTGATCGGGCAACCACAAGAAGGACACGAGACCAGCGCCATGAATCGAGCCTACGAGCCGGTCCTACGTCGGTCAATCGACACGCTGCGCACCTCCATCTCGCCCCCCCCCCAAGACGACCCCGGGGCCCAGCCCGTCGGATGAGGGGTAGGGACTCGACCCTCTCCTGGGCCCTGCGAATCCAGGTGGGAATTCGGGCCACGGTCATCGGCCCATGGTTACTCCGGCGTGACCAAAGGACCTAACTGCGATGCGCCACGACCGAGCACGAACGGGGTGGTCGATGTCGGAAGAATGCCACCGTGAGGGCGTATGATGGGCCGAGATGTACGGTGCCTACTACCTCATGTGGATGCTGCTCGCCTTCGGCCTGCAGCAACCCGCCTTGCTCGCAGGACTCCTCGCGGTGTTCCTGCTCCGCAAGTACATCCCCGACCCCCGTTCGCTTTGGCGTGCCCTGAGCCGTGCGGGCAGCCTCAAGCGGCAGGTGGCGGTCAATCCCGCCGACATCACGGCGCGACGCGACCTCGCCCTCCTCTACCTCGACCTGCGAAGGCCAGGCGCCGCCCTGAAGGTGCTGGAGGCCGCGCCGGAACGCAGTGAGGAGCAACCCGAGCTCCTCTACCTCCGCGGCTTGGCCCTGCATCGCACGGGCAAGCACGAAGAAGCGCTATCCCCGCTCGTGCGCTCGGTCGAGCTCAAACCGACCCACCGCTACGGCCTGCCGTACCTCGCGGCCGCCGATGCGCTTGCTGACCTCGGACGCAACGAGGAGGCCCTCGACGCCTACGAGCGTTACACCGACATCAACAGCTCCGACGAGGAGGCCGTCGTGCGCCTCGCCCGAGTTCACATGCGCCTCGGCGATCCGGAGAGCGCTCGCAACGCACTCGCAGAAGCGCGCGACACCTGGGCCCAGACCCGGGGCGCGCGACGCAAGGGCGCCTTGAAACGCTGGTTCACGATTCAGTGGGCACGCATCGCCGTCATTCACGACCCCACCGCCATCGCCGTGGCCGTGGTGGCGGTAGCCCTGCTCGCGGTGGGTGGTCGCATGGTCGGCCCCACCCTGAACAAGACCGTGCGCCAGATGATGAGCCCCGACCCAGCGCGCACACCTTACGACGGCGGCTACGACGACGGTCCTGTCGTCCCCGCCACCTACGAGGACTGACCCCGCGCGCCCGCTGGGGAGGATGGCGAGCGATGCTGCTTGCTGGTAGGAGGAGCGATGCGCAGGGTTCGAGCGACGCGCTACGTCACGGCGTTCCGAGAAGGAGGTTCGGTCCCCGCATTGGTCGAAGCCGATGACGACGGCCTCTACGTCGTCAAGCTGTCGGGCGCGAGCCAAGGTCCGAAGGTGCTCCTGGCCGAACTGGTCGCGGGCGAGCTCGCGCGGGCGGCGGGCCTCCCGGTGCCCGAGCTCGTCCTGGTCGAGCTCGACGCCGCGTTCGGGGACGCCGAGCCCGACCCGGAGCTGGCCGAACCCTTGGGCAAGAGCGCTGGCTTGAACCTTGGCCTCGACTTCCTGCCCGGCAGCATCACCTACGACCCCGCGGCCGGTGAGCTTCCCTCTGTCGGCCTCGCCTCGCAGATCGTGCTCTTCGACGCCTACGTCGCCAACGTCGACCGCACGTCACGCAACCCCAACATGCTGCACTGGCACGGTGACCTCTGGCTGATCGACCACGGCGCCTCGCTGTACTTCCACCACGCCTGGGACGACGCCTCACCGCTCTTGTGGTGCGACGACCCCTTCGCCGAGATCCATCAGCACGTGTTGCTCCCTCGTGCCGAAGCCGTCGACGAAGCCTGCGCTCACCTGCGCCGAACCCTCACCGACACCGTGCTCGACACCGTCTTGGCGAAGATCCCCGAGGATTGGTTGGTCGAGGGGCCGGGCGCGACCCCGGAGGCGCGGCGCGCTGCCTACGGGCAGTGGCTTCGGGCCCGGCGCTTGCGGCTCGAATCGCTCGGGAAGGAGGTGGCGGATGCCCGCACCTGACCGCGTCCCGTTTCACTACGCCATCATCCGCGTGATCCCCCACGTGGAGCGCGGCGAGCGAATGAACGCCGGCATCGTCCTCCATTGCCGTTCACACGACTTCCTTCGCGCCAGCATCGCGCTCGACGAAGCGAGGCTCCTCGCCCTCGCCCCCGACATCGACCTCACCGCCCTGCGCCGCCACCTACGCGCCATCGAGCGCATCTGTCAGGGCCACCCCGATGCGGGTCCCGTCGCATCCCTCCCCATGGCCGAACGCTTCGGCTGGCTCGTCTCTCCCAAGAGCACCATCATCCAACAGAGCGCCCCCCACGTCGGCCTCTGCCACGACCCCGAACAAGCCCTCGTCGCCTTGGTCGACAAGCTGGTGGCGCCGCTCAGGGTGAGAACGCCCTGAATCAATACATCGTCACCACGGTCACGGCGCCACTGAGGTTCTCCACGAGCAGGGAGAGCTCTCCGGGTGGGCTCGTCGGCGCACTGTCATGCACCAGGATACGTGGCGGCCCCTCGCCGGCGGCGAGACCGACGACGGTGACCGCATGACTCGCCCCGGCGTGGGCAAGGTCGGGGTTGTTCTGGGCGTGCAGCAACAAAGGACGTCCGGACTCGAGCTCGGAGAGGATCAGCCCCCACAAGGCGTTGAGGTCGTCGCCGGTCTCGACCGTGCCGCTGAGAACGCCGATCTGCCGGCCGGTCCCGGTGACGGCGTGGGTAGCCTGTGCGAGCTGATCCGAGCCGAGCCCCAAGTCGTCGCCACATGCATTCCCATTTTGGAGCGCGGTGTGAAGCGCGAGTTTGGTGCCATCGGCATGCACCAGCGCGACGTCTCCAGCAAAGAGCAAGAGGTTGGTCATCCCGGCGGCGGTACTCACCTCGAACGCCGAGGGACCTGGCAGGGGATTGCAGGTGATGTTTTGGGTCAGGTCCGGAACCCCTTGAAGGGTGATCCAGGTTGGACCGCCACCCCAGCCACCGTCGGGCGCAAACCATTGGTGCGTAGCGAACGCCCCCGCGACCTGGAACATGGTGGGGCCGTCCGCCCACGTTCCCAAGCTATGAACGGGGACGTCCATTGTGCCTCCACACGCTCTCGATGGCTCGGTGGTGTCTACGGCGCAGCCGGACAGGCCCAAGAAGAGCACGCCCGCGATTATCGTTCGGTTCATATCCGCTCGGCCTACGCAAGTCCCGGGCCGACCACTGCACCTCCTCGTTGATCGTCTCGTGTTGGCGCTCCCAGCCGCGTAAACGACACTTCGCGCTCCGGGACTCATCGAACTCGAGCACACCGGGAAGGCGGCCATCGAACGTTCCGACACGTCTCTGGAACGTTCACGGCCACCGCACACTGTGAGCCGAGGGGATCCGTGTCCGTACTTGCGCATCGTGGTCAGCTGACGGTCGCCACGCGCGTTGTGGGTCGGTCGAGACGTCCTGCATCTCGGTTTGCGTGGATCGGACGCGAGGGCTACCTTCCGGCCCCATGAGCGCGTTCGTCACCCGAGTCGTCTTGCGACTCTGCATGCTGACCATCGGCCTGTTTCTCGCGACGGGCTGCGGCCCCGAAGTCACGTCCGAGACCCCCGATGGTGTGTCGTTCGCGGGCTACAAGACCATCGGCTACGGCGGCACGAAGGCTCCGCCTCCGAACTACAAGCGCGCCACGCTAGAGCCTGAGGCGCGGAAGGCCGCCCTCGACGCGGCCAAGGAGACCCTGGCCGCCAAAGGCTGGGTCGAAGTCGCCCCCGAAGAGGCAGACGTGGTCGTTTACGCCGCTCTCGGGCAGCGGACCGCGACCGAGAGCTACGCGTCGGTGACGGGCCAGAACTACGACGTGCTGGTAGAGAAAGGCACCATCGTGCTCGATGCCTACGACCGGCGAACCCAGAAGCCCATTTGGAAGGGTCAGGTCGAGGGCACCATTCGACCCCCCATCGACGACCTCCTCGCGCTGCGCAAGGCGGTCGAGGCGCTGCTCAACGAGTTCCCCGCACCGGGCGCGAGCAACCCCTGAAGCACTACTCTGCCGCGGCGTGCTCGAGCTGGGCCGCGGAGGGGCCGAGGGTCGAGGGAGGGCCACCGGGGCCCTCGCCAGCGTAGGCCTCGACGCCGCACTCGGCGAGATCGAGGCCCTCCATCTCGTGCTCGGGGTCGACGCGCACGCCGCCAGGGAGAAGCTTGAGCGCGCCCCATACCGCCGCGCCCGAAAGCAGGGCGAAGCCGGCCCCTGCGACCGTGCCGAGGACCTGGGTTCCGAGCAGCTCGACGCCACCGCCGTGCAAGAGCCCCCCTTCGGCCGCGAAGAAGCCCACCGCGATGGTGCCGAAGACGCCACAGCCGAGGTGCACGGGAATCGCACCGACCGGGTCGTCGATCTTGCGCCGCTCGAGGAAGAAGACCCCTTCCACCACGAGAATGCCGCCGAGCAACCCCACGAGCATCGACTCACCGGGACCGATGACGTCGCATCCCGCCGTGATCGACACGAGCCCCGCCAGCGCGCCATTGAGGCCCATCGACAAATCGAGCAGGCCGGTCCGTAGACGCACGTGCACGAGGGCGGCGATGAAGCCAGCTGCGGCCGAGAGGTTGGTGACGAGAATGACGGGACCGATCGCGGTCGGGTCGGCGGCCAGCGTGCTGCCGCCATTGAAACCGAACCACCCGAGCCAGAGCACAAGCACCCCGAGCGCAGCCAGCGGGAAGTTGTGGGCCGGCATGGGCCGGACCGAGCCGTCGGGTCGATACTTGCCGTGGCGTGGGCCCACGATCGTCGCCCCCGCGAGGGCCATTCCGCCTCCCACCGCGTGCACGACCGTGCTGCCGGCAAAGTCGTGGAACCCACGCGCGGAGAGCCAACCGCCGCCCCACACCCAATGGCCGACCATCGGGTAGACGATCGTTACCGCGACGGCGGTGAACACCATGAAGGGGATGAGTCGTGCCCGCTCGGCGACCGCGCCACTCACGATGGTGGCGGCCGTGGCCGCGAAGACGAGCTGGAAGAACAGGAAGACGTAGAGCGGCACGTTCTCCGGCGCGGCGCTCATCGTCACGTCCGGGCTGGGCCAGAAGCCAGCCATGCCGATGACGCCGTTTCCGTCGCCGAACATCAGGCCGAAGCCGACGGCGTAGAACAGGATGGAGCTCAGCGCGACGACGGACACGTTCTTGAGCAGGACCATCACCGCGTTCTTCCGGCGACAGAAGCCGCTCTCCACGAGGGCAAAGCCCGCGTGCATGAAGAACACGAGAAACGCGCAGAACAGAACCCAGATGCTGTCGATGACGGGTGACGACAAAGAATCCTCCGTTTCGAAGGACCTTGGGCGCGAGGTGTTTCCCCCGTGTTTCGCGTCGACTTCGGCGGAGCGACGTCAGCGCATTGCCTTGGCGAGCCACCGGCGCATGCGGGGCGGAGCCTCGGCCACGGCGTCGGGATCGATGGGTGGCAGGGGCGCGCTCGATTTGGTCGACCAGAACAAGATGGGCCCGCGCGGCGCCGTGCGCGCGAAGTCGATGAACGCGGCCGCGCCCTTGCCCGAGTAGGTGGTCTCCAATGGATGATCGGTGTCGTCGGCCCAACGCGCCACCGCCGCACGGCCCGCCTCGGTGGCGAGGCCATAGCCCGCTCCGAGGTAGCGCCCGTCGATGTGGAGCCCTGCCGACAGCACGGCCGAGCTGCGCTCGAGCGATGCATCTTGCGCCCGCTCGGCGAGGAGCGCCGACGCCTGGGCCGCGAGCCGCGTGATCCTGTAGCGCATGGTTACCGGCCATGGGGTCACGCGGACGGCCCACAAGACCGGCGGTGCGGGCGCGCCCTTCTCCACGAACCCGACGCCGGCCTCGGCCGCGTACCGAAGCCCGAGCAGGAGCCCAGCCGTCGTGCAGTTCGACCCTGCCGGCACCACGAGTACGCGGGGCCGTGGAAGCAACCCCGCTTCGACCTGATGCGCCAGCTCCCACGCGGCCGACACGTAGCCGAGTGCCCCGAGGGGGACGGCGCCCCCCGGCTCCATGATGTAGGGCCGCTCGCCTCGAGCCCGTGCTTCCCCGGGGAGCTGGAGCCACCCCAAGGGGAAGGCCGTGTAGTGGGGGAGGTCCTTCACGACCGGACGCTGCGAGAGCATCACCGCGAGGTTGTCGGCCGCACAACGCGAGGGGGGCTGCGGGTAGAGCATGCTCCCCGGCCGCAGATCGGCTCGAGGCGCGTGGAGCACGGTGGCCGCGCCGTGGTTGCTGCCGTAGGCGCCGGTCGAATAGACGTGGGTCGCGCCTCGAGTGACGGCGTCACCGAAGAGCACCTCCAGGGTTCGCACCTTGTTGCCGCCGTAGATGGGGCTGGTCAGGTCGTCGCGCTTCTCCCAGAGGATCCCCGTCTCGAGGCCGAGTCGGTCGGCCACACCGTCGAGTGCGCGCACCGGCGTAGGGAAATCCCCGAGTCGCACCCAGGGAAGCTGCGCGGCCAGAAGGGCATGCCGCGCCAAGAGCGGGCGGTCGTCTCCCATTTCGCCAGGGATCTAGAAGAGCCGTTCGAAGAGCCAGGTCTTCAGGTCGTTGATGACCTCGTCGCGGTTGACCTCGTTGAGCATCTCGTGACGGCCCCCGTCGTAAAGGTTGCAGGTCACGTCCGTGAGCCACGCCGCGCGATAGAGATCGACCAGCTGCTGCACACCCTTGCTCATCTCGCCCACCGGATCGTGGCTGCCAGAGAAGACGTAGATGGGCTTGTTCTTCGGAATGTTGTCGATGGCCTGCGGCGTGGTGAGCGTCGGCAGCGCATCGAGCAAGCTGAGCCAGGTGCCAACGGTGCCCGCGGCGCCGCACATCGGGTCTTCGACGTACTTGTCGACCTCGCGCTCATCGCGGCTGAGCCAATCGGCCTCGGTGCGGTTCGGGCGGAACCGTCGATTGAAGTCGTCGAAGGAGAGCTTTCGCAGGATCGGGCTGTCTCCGCGCAGGCCGAGGCGCAACTTCTCGAGCCGAACCACACCCCGCCCGACCGCCGCAATGGCCGGCGGGGGGCCACTCGTGCCCGACAGCACACAAGCCTCGAACAGGTGGGGAGCCTGGGACAAGAGCCGCTGGCACATCATCGAGCCGCCGGAGTGACCGAAGAGCACACGGGGCAGATTGCCGTGCACTTCGGTGTGACGCTCGAGCAGTCCGCGGATGTCGCCGCAGCAGTCCTCGAAGCCGTCGCCGTCGCCCCAATGGGCGTAGGGCTCGTCGGTGCGCGACAGACCGTGACCCCGCTGGTCGTGGGCGTAGACGACGAAGCCTTCGGCCGCGAGCGCCTCTCCGAGACGGGCGTAGCGCGCGCCGTGCTCGCCGAGGCCGTGGGCGATGTGCATCACCGCGCGAGGGGCCCCCTCGGGAGACCATTGGTGCACGTGGAGTTGACCGCCGTCGGCGCGCTCGAAGGACCAGGAGGTGCTCATGGGCCGCGGAGCCTGGCACGCCCCACCGCTCGTGACCAGACCCGCCGCGCGCTCACGAGTTTAGAACCGAATGCCGAGGGCCTCGAGCTCGGCTTCGGCCTGGGGGGCCCAGCCACGATTCGCTTTGGGGCTCGCGGGGCTCGGGTGGAGCACCTGTCCGAAGGTGGCGTCGATGCCGTCACAGACCCGCGCGGCCTGCTTGGCCGCGTAAGCTCCTACGCCGACCACGAAGCGGGGCGACAGGTATTCGACGGCGGCCCGCAAGGCCGCATCACACGCCTCCCCGAGCGCGACCCGCTCGGCCTTGGCGAGCTTGTCGGGGGTACGGTTTCGGCCGGTCGTCTCGAGGAAGACCAACGGGCAGTAGTTGAGCACGAAGAAGCGCTCGAAGAAGGTGTCGGCGGTGCCGAAACGCGCCTCCGCCCATCCCCACAGACGGGCACCACTCACCTCCGAGCGGGCACAGCCGAAGCCGAGGATGGGGCGCTTGGGATGCTCCCCTTCTGGCTTGCCGATGTCACCCTGGATACCCATCCAGTCGCGAACGTAGGCCACCTCGCCGAAGGGCACGCCGTTCTGCGCCATGCCCCAGGGGCCGGGGTTCATGCCGATGAGCACGACCTCTTTGGTTCCCACACCGAAGCGCCGGAGGTAGTTCTCGTGGGGCGCCCAGGCGTAGTCGAGCGGGTTGTAGACGTGCGTGACGGGAGGCGCGAAGTCCAGGCCGTCGACGGCCGCGGCGAGGGCCCGATCGATGTCCACGAGTGACATGGTCCTCGAGGGCTAGGGCATCCGCGCCTCGGCGTCGACGTCGCACCCTTTCGCACCCCGCTGACTCGGCTTTGCCGGGCCCCTTCTTTCCTGGGCAGATCGGCGCTAGCTTTGCATCCATGAGCGAGGCCCCGGAGGGTTCCTATCCCGCGCCGGGAGAGGTTCTCGAAGACAAGTACGAGATCCAGGACGTGCTCGGGTCGGGCGCCATGGGGGCGGTGGTGCGGGCGCGGCACCGTCTGCGGCAGGCACCCGTCGCCCTCAAGTTCATGAGCGCCGACGTCCTGCACAAGCGCGACGTCGTAGAGCGCTTCCTCAACGAAGGCGTCGCGGCGTCCAAAATCGACAGCGAGCACGTCGTGAAGGTCTACGACGTAAGCAAGCTGCCCACGGGACAGCCGTACCTCGTGATGGAGTTTCTCGAGGGCTCCGATCTCGCGGCGATCCTCAAGAAGGGAGGCAAGCGCGGATTCGATGACGTGAGTCGCGCCATCCACTTTTCGCTACAGATGCTGCGAGGCCTTCAGGTCGCCCACCGGGCCGGCATCGTGCACCGGGACATGAAGCCGGCCAACTGCTTCGTCATCGGCAAGGAGGGCGACCACGACTTCCTGAAGATCGTCGACTTCGGCATCAGCAAGGTGAAGAAGGACGACGACGAGGGCATCGCGCTCACCCAGGCCGGGTCGGCGCTCGGCACGCCGCTCTACATGTCGCCCGAGCAGGCCCGCAGCCCGAAAGACGTCGATCCGCGGAGCGACCTCTGGGGCGTGGCCGCCATCACCTACGAGATGTTGTGCGGCAAGCCGCCCTTCATCCCCGAGTCGGGCACCTTGAGCGAGCTCTTCGTCATGCTCGGGGTCGAAGACCCACCCGACCTCGACGCCCGTCGCCCCGACCTCCCCGAGGGTCTCTGGGACGCGGTCCGGCGCGGCCTCGAGAAGAACCCCGACGAGCGCTACCAATCGGCCGAAGCTTTTGCCGAAGCCCTCGCCCCCTACGCCGACGCCCGCAGCGACTACGTGACGGCCAAGCTGCTGCGGACCACCAACCACGGCATCCGCCTCACCTCCACAGCCCGACGCACCAACGCCGACGGGGCCAGAACGCTCGATCGCAACGTGGATGGCCTGCAGCAGGTGAGCATGCAGGGCACCCTCCTCATGGATCGGGGCGACCCCAATGCCGCGCGGCAGGAGACCATCAACCGCGCCCCCGTCACGCTGCCTCCGAGCGCGCCTGATCTCGCACCTCGTGCATCCGACACGACCGTATCCGACACCGGCCAGGGCACCGTTCGCGAAACCCTCGCCGAAACGCAGACACAGCGGTCGACACCGCTCGTGTATGCCATCGCCGTGGTCGCGGTCGCGGCCACGGCGGCCGCCGCCTGGGCCCTCGGTCAGGCCACGGCTCCCTCGGCCGCCAATCCGGCCCCGCCGCCGGCCGTGACCACCCCGAGCGGCACGGGGAGCGACACGCGAACCGATGGTTCCGAACCCTCGAATCCACCGAGCAACACCTCGAGCCTCGCCCCCGATCCTGCACCTGCCACCACGAACGGCACCCCGCCCACCACGCCCTCCCCCACGCCGGGAACGCCTGCGCCGCCCGAACCGGCGACGCCAACCCCTCAGCCGAGCACCGCTCCGCCCTCTCCGACGCCTCAGCCGTTGAAGGGGCGGTCGGACAGCGGCATCGACATGTGAAGGAACATGCGAAAGCTCCTCCTCCTCGTACTCGTCTTCGTCATGAACCTCGTCCCGGCGGTGGCCTCGGCCCAACCGACGGGAAGCATTCGTGACAGCCTCCCCTCCGACGCGCTCAAGAAGAAATGGGACGAGGGCGTCGACTCGTTCAAGGACGGTACGTTCGACGCCGCCCTCGTCGAGTTCAAAGCCGTCTACGAAGCGACCAAGAATCCGCGGATCCTCTACAACATCTCGGTTTGTCACCGGAAGCTGTCGCAGTTCAGCCAGGCCATCACGGCTCTCGAGCGACAGCTCACCTTCCGCGACGAGCTCTCCGACAAAGAGGTCGAGCGGGCGGAGGAGCTGCTCGAGCTGCTCAAACCCACGGTCACCCCGCTCGAGATCAAGGTCGATCAAGAGGGCGCGAAGGTGGTGCTCAACGGGGTCGAGTTGGGACAAACACCCCTGCTCGGGCCGGTGACCGCACACGTCGGCAACAACGTGCTCGAGATCACCAAACCCGGATTCCGCACCCTTCAGCGCAAGTTCCAGCTGCCACGCGGCGACAAGCCCCGCACCCTGGAGCTGAAGCTCGAGCCCGAGACCCTCACGGCGCGGGTGACGGTGGCCGTCAACGGGCCCCCGGGGGCGATGATCTTCATCGACGGGACCGAGATGGGCACCTCGCCCTACTCCGGCGATCTCGCCGTGGGCCGCCACACCATCGAAGCTCGCGCGCCCGGATTCGTGACCGCCCGTCAGACCAGCGTGCTCAAATACGGTCAGCCCCTCCGCGTCACGCTCACGCTCACCGAGGCGAAGAAGCAGGGCAAGCTCCGCGTGGTGACCGACCACGATGATGCGGTCATCGTGCTCGACGACAAGATGGTCGGGACCGGCGCCTGGGAGGGTGTGGTCAGCAGCGGCGGCCACGTCCTCACCGTCACCAAGGACGGCTACCTCGACTACAGCACCGAGGTCGCGCTCGACGACGAGCAAGAGCGCACATTGAGGGTCACCATGGAGGAAGACCCTACAAGCTCCTACATCTTCTGGTCGGTCAGCGGCGTGGCCGTGGCCGCCGGGATCGCGGTGGGCGCCTACTTCGTGTTTCGACCGGAGGCCACGAGCCCCGTCGATGGGACCTTCGACCCAGGAACGGTGCCCACCTTGTTCCGCTTCTGATCCGACTTACGATGTAAGGCTCTATGGCTTGTTCTGAACTTAATTCTCGCCCCGCGCTCCGCCGAGGGCTCTTCCACCGTTCCATCGCCGCCTCGCTCCTCGTGGGCATGGCGGGCATGGGCTTCGCCGGCTGCTCCGACGACCCCACGGAGATCGTCGCCGGCATGACGACCCAGATCAACGTCGGCAAAGACATGCAGGTCGTCGGGGTCACGGTGCGTCTCGGCGGGCGCTTCGTCTTCTGTCAGGGGTACGACGTGGTGAACGGCACCGTCACCCTGCCCAGCACCCTGGGCGTGGTGCCCCAAGAGGACCGCGACACGGTCCCGGCCGAGCCGGTCACGGTCGAAGTCGTCGGCTTTCGCGGCAACGTCACCACCGCCGAGGAGTTCTCCCTCAACTGCTCCATCAACACGTACAACGCCGGTGAAGGTGATGCGCGCGTGCTGCGGCGACGCCGCATGCCCTACTTCGCGGGCGAGATCCTCTACCTGCCGATGCCGCTCAAGGAGAGCTGCAAAGACGTGAGCTGCGCCGAGGATGAAACCTGCGTGGGCGGCTTGTGTGAATCGGCCGACATCGACAACAGCAGCCTCGAGGCCTACGCCGACGAGCTCATCTTCGGCAACACGAGCACCTGCTTCAGCCCCGAGCGCTGCATCCCGCTCGGAGCGACGCTGCCTGCGGTCCCGGTGGGTGATCCCACCGCCGCCGACTTCGACTGCACCTACAGGTTCCCTCAAGACCCGAACGCAGACCCCATCCCCACCTCGCCGGGCGCGCTCAACGTCGACGTCATCTACCAGTCGTTCAACACCGAGATCCTCGACCTCGACGACAAGGAAGGCTTCACCTTCCCCGACCCGAACGACCCGCTCACCTTCCGGCTCGCCGAGAACCTCTGCATCTCGCAGATCAAGCAACCGGACCCTCGCATCATCGGCATTCGGTCCGCCCCGCTCTGCGCGGCCAAGCGCGCGCTGCAGCCCATCTGCGACGACGAGCTGAAAGACATTCAGGACGGGGGTCGCAGCCCGGTCAGCAACCTCACGAACCTGAACTCGCTCTGCACGGTGAGTCTGCCGCTGACGCCGGCCGACAGCGCGCTCTACGTGTTGCTCGACAAGTCCGACAGCATGCGCGAGTTCTTCAGCCCCGACGCGCTGCAGTTCGCGCTCAGCCTCTCCCTGCGCAACCCCGTGGCGGCCAAGACGCAGATCGCCTTCGACTACCTGACGAGCAACCAGGTCGGCGGTGACTTCTGCACCGAGGTGCCCAACCCCTACCTCACGCCGCTGGTTCCCTTCGGTGAGGCCGAGGCGGTTCAGCCCTTCATCGCGGCCGAGCTCGCCAACCCCAGCGGCGGCATCGACATGGCCGACGGGGACCTCGACATCGAGATCGGTCTTCAGGGTGCCTATGGGGCCCTCGCCACGGCCATGAGCAGCACCGGCAACTTCAACCGGCGCGCGGCCGTTCTCGTCGGCAATCGCAACCTGCGAGCCACCTGCGGGGGCATGGACGACCTTCCCACGGTCGCAGCCAACGCGCTCGGTAGCACCGACGAGCTCTACACCTACGTGGCCGTGCTCGAGCCGGGGCAGAACACGGTGGACATGACCAACCCCGTGGCCGACGGCTCCGCCATCGCCACCGCGGGCGGCACGTCGGCTTTCGACGGCGTCAACGACCCGGCCGAAGGTGCGCTCGCGGTGCAGAAGGTGCTGAGCGACCTCGGCAGCTGCGTCTACGACCTCCAGTCCACCGACAACGGGCAGACCAACTTCGTCGACATCTTCGCCGACATCACCGACCCGATGGACCCCATCGAGGCGCAGCTGTCGTACCTCGACCCCGTGGACTTCGGCCGCACCGACATCCCTCGCGATCCGAACTGCAGCGCAGCCAACACCGATTCGGCCAACGGCTGGAACCTCGAGGGCACCGTGGTGCGGATTTGCGGCCAGCCTTGCGAAGCGCTGCGCACCACGCTCAACGACACCGCCGCCTTCTACGCCACCCAGGGACAGCCGGGTCCCGAGGTCCCGATCCGCATCACGGTGCCGTGCTCGCTCGTCGGAGGCCTCGAGGAGCAAGTCATCAAAGAGTGAGCCCGCTCAGGGCCCGAAGTGGAAGCCCAAGAAGGGCGACAAGAAGAACTGGGTGTTGAGGGCCGCGTCGTAAGGCGGCGTGGCCTGCGGTGACGGGATGAGGTCGTTGCCAGCGAGGCGCACCTGGTTCTTGCGCTGCGTCTTCACGTCGGTCGCGTTCTCCAACCACAGGTCGAGACCGAAGGCGAAGGAGGCCATGTCGGTGATGGCCACGTGGCCGGCGAGCTCGAAGGAGAAGGCCGCCGAGATGTCGTCGATGACCTCCTCGTCGAAGACGGTGCGGCTCTCGCGCCCATCGTCGGCGACGGTGTCGCGGCTGCCGAAGTACTGACGGTAGACGAGCCCGGCGCCCACGGCCGTGGTGAGGCGGAAGATCCCGAAGGGCCACAGCATGCGCACCCGCACCGCACCGCCGCCGCCCACACGCAAGAAGATGAAGTCTTCTTGCCGCGCCGGCGTGGCGAGCAGCGGGTTGATCTCTGACTGGGTCAGCCCGTCGAAGCCTGCGCTCGGCTCGTAGACGTCGGCGGAGCCGAGCATGTAGAGCTCGAGCCCCACCGGTGCGAAGCCATAGCCGATGTAGCCGGTGAGGGCGCCGCCGAGCGGCGTGCCGCCCTCGCAGGTGGTCGCGCCG
Organism: Polyangia bacterium; assembly: GCA_030426145.1. GTDB lineage: Bacteria > Myxococcota_A > Polyangia > Polyangiales > Polyangiaceae > JAPYTK01. Next base: position 1,265 of record JAUHZF010000106.1, on the reverse strand, counting down.
ACGGTGTCGCAGGCGTCCTGCAGGGTGTTGCCCGAGCCGGTCGGGGACACCATCGCGTTGAGGGCAAAGCCGCCGTAGAGACCGTCGAAGCTCCAAGGCTTCTCGGTGCTGTCGGCCTTCAGGTCACCCTTGGCCGCCTTGCTGAGTTTCACGCTCTCGGAGCGTACGTCGCCAGCCGCGATGTCCACGTCGCGCTCGACGGGATCGTAGCCTTCTCGTTCGACGCGGAGCTTGTGGGGTCCCGCGGTCAGCTCGCCCGACCAGTTGCCCTCGCCCACTTCCTCGCCGTCGATGAGGACGCGGCCTTTGCCATCGTCGATGCGCACCTCGAGCTTGCCCATGGCAGCCCCGGGCTTCAGCGTGAGCGTGATGTCGTCGCCGGGCTCGACCTCGACGGTTCGCGACGGCGCCTTCACGCCGTCGCCCACGCCGGCGATCTCGTAGCTACCTGCGTCGAGCTCAGCCTCGTAAGGCGCAGGCCCGACGTCCTTGCCGTCGATGAGGACGCGGAGGTTCGTACCACCCTCCACGGTGATCTTGATCTTGCCCTTGGCGGATACGAGCTTGATGTCGATCGAGGCCGTCTTGCCGGCCTCGATCGTCACCGTCAGCTTGGCGGTCTGGAATCCGGCCTTCCGGATCTCGACCTCGTGTTCGCCAGGGGCCAGCGAGATGGCTTCGGTGAGCGGAGAGGTGCCCTTGCTCTCACCGTCGACCACGATGGCGGCCCCAGGCTCGCTCACGCGCACCTGCACCGCGCCGTCCTCGGGGACCTCGTCGCCGTCCTTCTTCGTGTCCTTTTTCTTCGCGTCCTTCAGCGTCTCGGGCCTGTCCATGGCCGGCTGAGCCCAGACGGTGCTCGCGGTGAGGAACAGGCCGAGCGCGACCAGCAGCCGCGTCGCGAGCCGAAGCCCGCCAAGGGGCCGATGGGGCCAAGCCCAAGAGATCGAAGGTCCCCGCCTCATGATCAGAAGCAGCGTGCCTCAGGATCGCGCCCGCGTCACCCGTGGCCGGTCACTCCATCTCTTCGAGGAAAGCGAGGACCTTGTCGACGTGACCCTTCGCGCGCACGTTGCGCCAGGCCTTGGCCACCTTGCCCTTTTCGTCGATCACGAAGGTGCTGCGGATGACGCCCTCTCGCACCTTGCCGTACATCTTCTTCTCGCCCCACGCCCCGTACTTCTCGTGAGCGACCAGCTTCTCGTCGCTGAGGAGAACGAAGTTGAGGTCGTACTTCTCGCGAAACTTGTCGTGGCTCGCGAGCG
>JAUHZF010000105.1 GCA_030426145.1 Polyangia bacterium | reverse complement strand
CACCGACCTGTTCCCGCGCGAGGCGCTCGCAGAGCAGTGGGAGCAGGTCGGTGCCATTGACGTTGTGGGTCAGCGGTCGGCCGAGCAACTTGGCCCCGATGCGCAGCCCGACGCCATCGGGCAGCACGAGATCGGCCTTGGCGAGCGCGTCGCGCAGGGCCGCATCGTGAACGGCGAGGTTGAGGGCGTGAGGGTGGACGAAGTGCACGATGCGCGAGGAGCGCCCCGGGTCCTCGACGATGCGCTCGAGGGCTTCCTCGATGCTGATGTTGTCGACCCGGGTCGAGACCACGTGGGGACGGGCCTCCTCGGTCACGTCGCCGGCGAGCACGCCGGTGGCCACGCCTTTGAGGGCCGTCCCGAGCTGCTGCGGAAAGGTGCCCGGGCCTTGGTCGAGGGCTGCGCGCTCGGTCTCGGAGACGTCTCCGTCGTAGAGAAGGCCGAGGTGGCAACGGGCTTCGATGGGCGAAGCGAAGCCCCGGGGTGCGGTCGGATCGAGGCGCGCCCCGATGAGGGGAGCATGGCCCCGCAGCACGTCGGAGATGGGAGCACGGGGGAGCAAGGAGGCGTTCATCGACGACCTCCGGTGGTGATGGTGAGGGCCAGCAGCTCGGCGAGCCGCTCGGCGCTGACAGACCAATCGCGAAGCGCCGCGTGCGCCGGTCCTTCGGTGGCGATGACGCGGCGACGGACTTCATCGCCGGCGGAGCGTTCGAGCGCCCGGCGGATGTCGTCGACGTCGTAGGGGTCGCAGAGCTCGCCCCACGGTCCGACGACCTCGGGCAGCGCGCCGGTCTTGGAGGCGACGACCGGGCGGCCCGCCGCGAGCGCCTCGAGCGCCGGGAGGCCGAAGCCTTCGCGCAGGCCGACCATGGTGACCACCTCGGCCCCGCCGACGAGGCCGGGAAGATCGTCGTCGCCGACGAAGCCGAGCCGGTGCACCCGCTCGGGCAGACCGAGGGCGCCGACCTCGGCGTCGATGAGCGGACCGGCGCCCCAGTCCTTGCCGGCGAGCACGAGGTCCATGCGCTCGGCGAGACCACTGCGCGCGAAGGCCTGCACGAGGCGAAGGTGGTTCTTGCCCGGATGCTCCAGGCGCGAGACGTAGAGGATGTAGGGCCGCTCGAGGCCGAGACGCGCCGGGACCTCACGCCTCACCTCGGGTGGCGTGGCGAAGCGACCGACGTCGACCCCGTTGGGCACCACCTCGGCGTCGCGACCCATGGCCTGCTGCAGATCGCGGCGGGTGGCGTCACTGACGGCGACGAGTTGGTCGATGCGACCGATGGCCGGCAAGAGCCACCGGTGGAGGTAGTGCATGCGGAGCGGGTCGTATTTCTCGGGCACGTGGAGCTGGGCCAGGTCGTGCACGATGCCGACCGTGGGGATCGCGCTCCACAGGGGGGCCCGACGATTGGCCGCGGGAAGGAGCAGCGCCTCCGCGCCGAGGCTGGCCGCAACGGAGCCGAGCCGAACCATCGCGTGCGCCGCGCTGACGCCCGGGCGATCGAGCCAAGCGGGGAGCGCATGGCACGTGAGGTGGTGGGTGGGGTAGGCCGCGATCTCCGCCGGGGTGCCGATGACGGTGAGGTCGATGGCGCGGCGATCGAGCGCAGCGGCGAGGCGAGGCAAGAGCTCGGTGACGCAGACGCCGATCCCGGAGCCCGCGCGGTCGGTCCCGCCCAGGCTCATGGCGACACGGCGACGCGGCGGCATGCGCGGGGACTTCATGCGGCCTCCCTCAGGTTCGTGGGACGGGCCGGAACACCGGCGACGACCTGGCCGGGGACCACGGAGCGGGTCACGACGGCGCCAGCGCCGACGGTGGCCCGAGCGCCGACCTCGACGCCCGCGAGCACGGTCGCGCCCGCACCCACGAAGCTGCCTGCGCCGAGACGGGTGCCGTCACCGCGCTGGACCGTCACGCCATGCATCAGCACGCAGTCGGGCTCGATGTCGACCCCTTCGCCGATGACGATGTTGAAGGGGTGGGGGAGGCGAAGGCCGCCGCCGACGTCGTCGGTCCAGACGTCGATGTGGAAGAAGAGGCGCAGGAGGGTGCGGGTTCCGAAGCGACGTCCGGTCATGGCGCCCAGCGCATCGCCGCCGCGAAGAAGGGCGAGCGCCCACAGGGAGGTGTCGGAGAGGAGAGCGTTGCCGGGGCGACGGGCGGCCTCCACGTCACGCCGAAAGGCACGCAGGGCCCGGGCAGCGCCTTGAATTCGATGGTTCATGGCAAACTCCAATCGCGGTCAGGCCGCGCGCAGGCGACGCAGCAGGAGGCTCGCGCCGAGGTAGAAGTCGAGACGCCGGGACTTGGACGCGGCGTACCAAGCGCGAGCCCGCCCGCGCTCTTCGTCGGAGGCGTCGGTCGGAACGAGCGCCTCGTCGATCGAGAGCACGCCGGGCAGCGCGTCGTGGGCGGCGAGGCCCACGAGGTGGAGCCGCCCGCGGGCGGCCGACACGAGACGGCGACGCAAGGCCGCATAGGGCCAGGCCACGACGAGCAGGGCCAGCGCGAGCAGGCGAGCGGCGAGAGAAACGCGCGGTTTGCGAGGCCGCGACACGGGAGCCTCGACGCCGATGGGGCGTAGCGCGTCGTCGGAGACGATGGTGTCCTCGGCGACCACGGCGCTCGTGACGAAGGTCTCGGCCTCGACCCGCGCGTGACGCAGGAGGCTGTAGGGCGCGACCACGGCGCGGTCGCCCACCACCACCGCGGGGCCGAGGCGCGCTCCCTCGCCGACGAAGGCGCCCGCCCCGACGTAGACCGGTGCGATGAGCTCGGCTTCCGGCGCCACCACGGCGCCGCGGGCGACGAAGACCCCGGGGCTGCGCTCATCGGCGTGCACGGGAACGGACCAGGGACCGCGGAAGCTCCCCTCGAGGACCATCTCGGTCGCAGCGAAAGCGACCTTCTCGTCGGTGATGGCCACGCCGGCCCCGGGGAGCATGCAGTGACCCGGGCAGCCCTCGGCGTCGAGGTCGACGAGCTCGACCCGCGCGCGGTCCGCGTCGGCGATGGCGCGCGGCAGGTGGCCGATCTGGTCGCCACGTCCGGCGCGAAAGAGATCGCAGGGGTCGAAGCTGCACAGAACGTCGGCGGGCACGGCGAGGAAACGACCGCCCCAGCCGAGCCGAGCAGCAGCGGTGCGTGGTCCGGCGGCGGTGGGCGTGAGCACCAGCTCGACGTCCTGGCCGAGGGCATTCTCCTCGAGCCACTCGGCGACGGCTTGCGACGCGGGGTGGGGGTCGATCTCGACCGCGATGCGAGCGCCCATGGCGCGGAGCCACTGGAGTTGACGGGCGATGAGGGGACGGCCAGCGACGTCGAGCAGGCTCACGCGGCGGCCGTGGCGGGGCTGGTGAATGAGGGCACGCATGGTGAGCTCCTTTCAGTAGGCGCCGCGACCGGTGAGCACGGCGGGAATGGTGGCGAGGAAGATGCGGAGCTCGTCCTTGGCGGTGGTGCGGTCGATGAAGTCGATGTCGAGCTCGACCTGCTGCTCGAAGGGGATGTCGCTGCGACCCTCGACCTGCCAGATGCAGGTGAGCCCCTGGGGCACCTCGAGGCGACGCATGGCGCGGTCGTCGTAGAGGGCCACCTCGCGCGGGACCGGCGGACGCGGCCCGATGATGGTCATGTCGCCGACGAGCACGTTGTAGAGCTGGGGCAGCTCGTCGATGCTGAGCTTGCGCAGCACGCGACCGACGCGGGTGATGCGGGGGTCGCGCCGCAGCTTGAAGCGAGCGCCGCTGAGGGCCTCGCGACGTTGCGCCTCGAGCTGCGCCTTCAGGTGCTCGGCGTTGACCACCATGGTGCGCAGCTTCCACATCGAGAAGCGGCGGCCGCCCTTCCCGACGCGGGTCTGGCGGTAGAAGATCGGGCCCGGGTCATCGAGCTTGATGAGGGCCGCTACCACGAGGAAGAGCGGCGCGAGAACGATGAGGCCGACGCCGGCGCCGAGGATGTCGACGGCGCGTCGAACCGAGGGGCCGAGGCGCGCGAAGAGGACGCGGAGGCGCAGGCCCAGGGCGAACCGGCGTGCGCGGGGGAGCGCCATCGGCACCATGTTGGAGGGAGCCGACGTCAGAGGGAGGATGTGTGCAGTCTGGGGCATGGTCAGGACTCCTGCGGGCGGAGGGAGGTGACGTTCGCGTCGCCTTCGTCGACGCCGCATCTGTCGGTGAAGTTCGCAAGCTCTGGGCCAAGGCCGACGACGGCGATGAAGACGTTGTCGCGACGGCCCAAACGCGACGTGATCTGGGCGAGTTGGAGGGCTCCGCGGGCACCGGAGCGAACGACGACGAGCACCTGACCGGCCGCACGGGCGACCCGTCGACAGGCCCGCACGTCGGCTCCATCCCAACCTGAGACGGCGCCCGCGTATCGGTTCGAGACGGCGTCGGCGATCGGACCGACCAGGGTCCGCTCGTCGTCGCTGGCGGGCAGCACCACGAGCTCCTTGGTCGAGTAGGGCAGGACCTCGAGTGTATCGTCGACGAGGCGAGCGAGCTCGATGGCGTCGTCGCGGTCTCCGTTCCAACCGGAAGAGGCCACCACGGGCAGGTTGGCCGCAAAGGCCGCCTCGCGTGCGGTATGGGCCCTGAGGCCCCAGAGGGCGCGGACGAGGGCCATGACGACGGCGCCAACGAAGCCCACGGCCACGAAGGCGATCGCGACGAGCTTCCGCCATGACTTGGAAGGGAGGCGCGGCACGGACGGCTTGGACACGAGGCGCGCGCCCGGCTTCGGATGACCCACTTCGTCGTCAGCCTTGCTCTTGGCTTCGAGAAGCAGCGCGAGATGGGCTTCGTGCGCGCGGAGCTCGGCCACGAGGGCGTTCCGCTCGCCTTCGAGACCGCTCAACCACTGTAGGCGCTCCTGGGCCTTGTGGGCCTGGGCATCGAGGGCCTCGCGGCGCTCGCGGGCGGCGACGCGGCTCGCTTCGGAGCCCGTGATCTCGCTCTGTGCGACCTCCCACCGCACGTCGATGCCGACGGTGCGTTGGGTGCTCATGGGGGTGAGGTGCCGCTTGTTCTTCTCGAGGGCGGCGACCTCGGCCTGGAGGGCCTGGACTTTGGGGTGCTCGTCGCTGAGGCGTGCACGCAGCTGGGTGAGCTCGGCGCGGGCGTCGGCGAGTCGGCTCGCGGCGGGATCGCTCTGGGTCTCGCCGCGCACGGTCATGCGGGAGATCCCGGCAATGGCACCGCGGAGGGTGCGGGTGCGCGCCGCTTCGGCCTCGACGTCGGCCTGAGCGAGCTCGGCCTCACTCGCGGCGCGGGAGGCCTGATCGAGCGCGATGCGCTGCTCGGCGGGCAGGTCGGTGATGTGGTGCTTTTCGCGGAAAGCGTCGAAGGCGTCGCGCGCGGTCTGGAGGGCGCGACGGGTGCTGGCGATGGAACCCCCGAGCTCGAGGGAGCGCTCCCGAAGCTCTTGCGCCCGCAGGGTCTTGCGATGCTCGAGGAACTGGGACGCGAGCGCATCGGCGATGAGGGCCGCCTCCACCGCCTCTTCGGCGTGGGCGGTGATGGTCACGAAGCTCGAACGCGCGTTGCCCGCGACCTCGACGCGGTGGCTCACCTGCTCGAGCGTGAGGGGCAAGTCGAGCTTGGTGCGCACGGCAGCGAGGTTCTGGGGGAGCTTGACGCTTTCGACGAGCGTGCGCAGCTCGCGCTCGGTGGCGGCAGCACCTTCGGGCTCCCATTCGAGCACCGCGGCCGCGTTGTATTGGTGGGCGACGTGCTTCTTCGCCACGTAGAGGCCAGCGCCGGCCATGGCAGCGGTGACGACCGCGATGGGAAGCCGCGAACGCCAAACGGCGCCGATGAGCCGTCCTGGCTCGACCGGAAATCCGGGGCGCCCCGACGAGGGGGCGGGGGTTTCTCGAGGACCGTCGGAAGGAAACACCGCGTCACCCCACGGAGAGCGTTCGCAGGGCAGCCTCACGACTGGAGAAGACGTCGAGCGTGCCGTGGAGCGACGCGCGGCGGATGGCGCGAGCGACGACGGGTCGTGCACCGCTCAGCACCACGGGGCGGGGTGCATGACCGAGCCGTCCGAGGATGGTGAGGGCCGCCGGCTGGAGGCGCTCGACGTAGGCGAGGTCGAGCACGACGACGTCTGCGCCCGCAGCGAGGGCGCCCAACGCGCGACACTGGAGGGCGAGCGCCTCGAGCTGGGTGAGCGGGCCGGCCGAAGCCTGAACGACGTCGACCTTCCGGGCGCGCGGCGGCGCCATGGTGACGGCCGGGAAGCCGCGCAGGGTGGGGCGGCGAGAAGAGGGAGGTACGTCGGTGGTGGTCGTGGGGATGGGAGCGAGTTGCATGCCCAGTCCATGTCCATCAACCGTGCCAACCGAAGAAGTGCGGGAGAAGGCGCTTGGGGCCATCCCGAGAGCCTCGTGTGTCTCGTTTCGCGACGCGCGCCGCGTTTCCAATCGAGACGAATTGGCGCCTGGCCCACTCAAGACGAGGCATGCAACGTGCAGTGGAGCGAGGCCATGCTCTCTCGCAGCCTTCTCTGCCTCACGCTGGCAACCACCCTCGCGGGTTGTGCCTCGAATCTGCCTGACGCGCCCCCGCAGGTCGCCACCGCGGGGGAGTTCAGCCAAGAGGTCGTGCCTCCCCCGGAGGGTGTCGCCGACGATACCCCGATGCCCTTTCGCCTCGCGCCGGGGGACAGCCTGCGACTGACGGCGGTGGGCGCCGAGCCTTGGCGCGTGGAAGCGGTGGTGGTCGACGCCGCGGGCGAGGTGCACCTCCCCTTGGTCGGCGAGGTGAAGGTCTCGGGCCTCAGTCTGGCGGCCGCCGAGGACCGCGTGACGCAGGCCTATCGGCGGTACGACCGCTATGCGCTCCTCACGGTGACGCTGGAGGAAGCGGGAGGTCACCGCGCGACGGTGGTCGGCCCACTGGCGCGTCCGGGGAGCTACACCCTCGCGCCGGGCACGCGCTTGAGTGAATTGGTAGCCCGCGCCGGCGGACCGCAGCTCAACGTGCTGGAGAACGGCGAGACGCTCGAGACTGCCGACCTGGCCGGCGCCAAGCTCGTGCGCGGTGGAAAGGCGCTCCCCATCAGCTTGCCCCGCGCGCTCGAGGGACACCCGAGCCACGACGTTCGCCTGCATCCGGGCGACATCCTCTGGGTGCCGTCGGCCCACGCGCAGCGGATCAGCGTGCTCGGTGAGGTCGGTCGCCCGCGCACGGTGCCCTTCCAGCGCGGCATGCGGCTGACCGAGGCCCTCGCCCTGGCCCAGGGGCCCACGCAGAGCGCGGACCTCGGCGACGTACGGATCATCCGTGGGCCGCAGAGTGCCCCGAGTGTCTATCGCGCCCGCGTCTCGGCGCTGGTGGACGGCCAGGCCCCCGACGTGGAGCTGGCGCCGGGCGACGTGGTCTTCGTGACGACGCACTGGTCGGTTCCGGTCACGCGGGTTCTCACGCAGATTTCGGTCGCCCTGTCGGGCGCCGCGGTGGGAGCGTCGCTGGCCCAATGAAGCTCACGGTTGGATTGTCGGTCCCCCACTACGGTTTCAAGGGGGGCATCGAGCGCTACGCCTTCGACTTGTCGCGGGACCTTCGAGCGCGTGGTCACCGCGTGGTGCTGCTCCACACCGGGCAGAAGGGGCGCGAGCCCGAGCGCTTCGCGGGGGGCTTCGACGAGGTGCGCTCCGCATCGGAGCCCGGCCGACTCGACGTCGCCTACGTGCAGCGGGCCAACGCGCCCGAAGACCTCGTGGGGCTGACCGACGTCCCGCTGCTCGTGGCCAGCCACGACCACGATCTGTCGTGCATTCGCTCCCACCGGTACCTTCCTCTCGGTGCCGTTCCGTGTCACCGGGCGCCCGGCCTCCGCTGTGTGGCCTACGGGTGCGCATTGGTGCGAGACCGATCGCCCGGGCGGCGCCTGCCGGTGCGCATCGCTTCGCCGGCGAGACGACGCATCGAGACACGGGCCTTGGCCCGTCGTGCGCAGATCGTCGCGTGCAGCGCCTACGTGGCGGGGGGAATCGTGCGCGCCGGGGTCGACCCCGACCGCGTCGACGTGGTTCATCCGATCCCGATCGATCGCCACGAGCCCGTGGTACCGCCTCCCAGCGACGCGCGGATGCTCTTCGTGGGCCAGCTCTTGCGGGGCAAGGGGGTCGACCTCGCGATCGACGCCCTAGGTCACTTGCCGAAGGCGGTGCGATTGACGGTGGTTGGCGACGGCCCGTCGCGTGAGGCTCTCGTACGTCATGCCGAGCGCGTCGCCCCGGGCCGGGTGACCTTCGCGGGCTACTGCAGCGCGGAGGAGGTCGACGCTTGGTACGACCGCAGCGCGGTGGTGGTGGTCCCGTCGCGATGGCCCGAGCCCTTCGGTATGGTCGGCATCGAAGCGATGCGCCGCGGTCGCCCCGTGGTGGGCGCGAGGCACGGCGGGATCCCGGAGTGGCTCGTCGACGGCGAGGGCGGCCTCACCTTCGACCCGGGTGATCCCGAGTCGCTGGCGACCTCGGTCGAGCGCCTCCTCGCCGACCCTCGAGCCTCCGAGCGCGCCGCCGTCGCCGGTCGAGGCTTCCGGCGCACCGACTTCGTCGACCGCATCGAGCAACGCCTCATCGCAGCAGCCTAGGCGCGGCGGCGAGTGGTTCCCTGGTCGCCTCCCCCGGGACCGAGGGTCGCCCGGAGAGCGCGATCCTCTTTTTGATGCACGTGGCCCCCCACGCACCAAAACGTCAGGAAGGCCAGGAAGCTCGCCCCTTCTCCGCAGCGCGGCGACACCCCAACGTCAGCAATCCTGAGCAATCCTGACGTTCGCCCCTCCTCCGCAGCGCGGCGACGCCCCAACGTCAGCAATCCCAGCAATCCTCCCCCTCACGCCCCCCCGATGTCAGGCCGAGTAGGCCAGGGCCTCGTCGGGCTGCGGTCGGAACCACACGGCCAGCGCCGCGAAGAGCCCGGCCAGTCCCGTCGCCGCGATCGCCAGGAGAGACGTCGCCAGCGGCAGGGCTCCGTGGAGATGCTTGATGGCCATGGCCGTCCCGAACGATGCCAGCAAGGTAGCGAGCCCCGGAGCGAGGCAACGCAGGACCGCCGTGCCGCGCTCCAGGCGGCGCCACGCCCACCACACCATGGTCCCCGTGATCAGGCTTCCCACCACGTGGCCGCCAGCGATGGCCACCGCCCCGAGGAGCGGCGCCCCCAAGACCGTCACGACCAGGTTGACGCCGTAGCCGACCGCCAGCGGCACCGCCGTCGTCCACGCGCTCCGGGCGCTCATCATCAAGCCCGCCGCGGCCACCTCGTGAAAGGAGGAGATCACCGCGCCTGCCGCCAAGAGCCACAGCGCCACCGTCGCCTCCGGGCGCGCCGCGACCGGGCCCGCCCAGAGCTCGAGCAGGGGCTGGCCAAAAGCCGCGAGGCCCACCATCCCGCTGCTTACGACGGCGCTGACCACCGCCGTTCCGCGGCGCAGCGTCGATTCGCGGGCCTCCGCGCCCATACGGCCACCGAGCCGACCCAAGAGGGCGGTGCTCGTCTGCTTCGCGAGCCCGAAGGCCTGATCGACCGCTCGCGACGCGACCCCGTAGGCCCCCACGATGGCCAAGGCCTCGGTGTCGCTCGCGCGCGCGGCCACGGCCGCGAGAACCACCACGTCCGCTCGTGCCGCCGCCAAGCCGCCGACGTTGATCGCGAGCGCCGCCCCCCCTTCCTTCAGCCACCCCCGCAGCTCCGACAGCGCCACCCGTCGAGGACCTCGCGGCATGCGCCCATCCCGACCCCGCGTCGCACGCAGCATCATCGCGGTCTCCACGCCCGACGACACCGCCAGCGCCACGGCCGCCATGGTCAGGGTCGGCGACCAGGCCAAGCCCACCGCCATCACCGCGACCTGCACCAACGACGTGCAGATCCGAACCGTGGCCAGCTCTCGCATCGCACCCACCGCCACCAAGAAGCTCCGCAGCGGAAACCCGTAGGCCGACAACACACCCCCGCCCAGCGCGAGCACCGTGGCGCCGAAAACGTCCGACGACGTCAGCGCCCCGCTCGGCGGCGGGTCGATGACCAAGCCCACCGCCGCGAGCGCCGGTGCCGCGAGCGTCACCACCAACAGCGCGGCGCCCATCACCCGACGGGCTTCGTCTTCGCGGCCGGCGGTCCAGGCCCGCTGCAGGACCACCCCCAGCCCGAGGTCGGACGCACCCAGCATGAACGCCGCCGTCGCCAGCAGGGTCCAGGCCCCGAGTCCCTCGGGGCCGAGATGCCGCGCGACCAGCGGCACGCTGACGATCCCCGCCACCAGCGCCGCCCCGTGGCGCAGCACCGCGAGGGCCACGTCGCGGGCTTCGCCCCGAACGCCCTTCACGCCACCTCCAATTGTGCGCGCACCCAACCGCCGACATCTTCCAATTGCCGCATCGAGGCCGGCAAGGCGTGACTCGAAGCCACCGCGGCCATCGCCGACGGCGCTTGCCGCAGGTAGCCGTGCATGCCCGCCGCGCGTCCGCCCACGTAGCTCGGAGAGAAGATGCTGCCCTCGGGCAACACGTAGATGGCGTCGCCATAGGTCCGCTGCGGCACGTCGTTGGCCGCGAGCTCCGCCCCCCCGAGCCACGTCCCCCCGAGCGGGAGCAGCTCGCGCCGCGCCGCCTCGAGCTCGTTGGCCCCACCCCACATGCGCATCATGGTGCTGTCGACGAAACGCCGACGGGTGCCGCGCGTCCCCGGATCGATGACCCGGTCCACATCGGCCATGCCGTGGTCGCCCACCATCAAGGTCACGACCTCGCCGCCCCCCGCAGCCATGGCCTCGGTCACGGCCTCGATCCGCTGCGCGATGGTTCGGCGCACCGCCTCCACGCCGCGCCCACCATTGCCCTCGCGGTGAAGCACGCCGTCGAGCGCGGTCACATAGACAAAAGCGAGATCGGGGCGCTCGCGGCGGATGTCCGCCGCCGCCTGCCCCAGACGCTCGTCCTCGGGTCGCTGCCACGGGGTCACGTAGGTCCGTAGCCCGGCGTCTCGCGCGTCGGCGAGGAAGGTTCGCGCCCCACCGATCTCGTCGGCCTCGAACAGGTCGTCCCGCTCGGGAAGATCGAGCCAAGAGAAGGCCTCCGGCGGCACGCGGCCCAGCGCCACGTAGCCGGACAGGCCGCGCCACGCCGCCAGGGCCCGGGCCACGCGGCGCCGCACCGGGCTGCGCTCGTGCAACCAGCGGGGCAACAACCCCAGCCACTTCAGCGGTGACAGCAGGTGGTCGTGCCCGGGCGCCTGGTGGGCGAACAGGCACATGCGCCCGTGCTGCGCGGGGCTCTCACCGGTCAAGACGGTGGCCAGCGCACCGGACGAGTAGCCCAACACCCCGCGCACGGCGCCGCGCTCGGGAACCATGGGCAGGCGGCCACCAAAGGCCTCGAGCTGAGCCGGCCCGAGGGCATCGACGAAGATCACCAGCAGTCGTCGCATCAGCTCCCCAAACGCACGAGACGGGTCAGTCGGTCATGGGCGTCGGCCTCGTCGGACGCACCCAACAGGTCCAAGCCGAGGCGCCGCTGCTCGGCGTCGCCGTAGGCCAGCGCCAGCGACACGCGCGCGAGACGTTCGCGGGGGTGGCACAACCCCTCCACGTCGAGGCGTGCGCACCCCGTGGCGACCGCTTGCGCCGAACGGAGCGGCCCCGCCCACGGCCGGCTGTCGACGCGCGCCGGGAACATGCGCCGCCAGGGCCCGGAGAGCCAGGCGTCGAGCGACGCCGGGGCACCCGTGCGGCGCGCCTCGAGCTCGAGGTGCCAGCGACGACACGACGCGACCGTCGCCCCGTACCAATCCTCGAAGTTGACCGGCGGGGTCCACCGGTCGGGGCGACGGCGGTAGCGCAGCGCCTCCTCGTAGGCCTCGGCGAGCTCGATGGCGCGCGCGCCGACGCGCACCAGGCGGTCGAGCCGATCGCTCAATCGGCTCGGGTAGTCGCCCTGCGAGAGCAACCATGCATCCCCACAAGCCATCACGGCCTTGTGGGCGTGGCGCGCGCGAATGCTCCGCTCCCCGTGAGGACCGGGCAGCGACGACAGCGCCAAGCCCGTCGCCCGGTTGGACAAGAGCCGCCCGCGCTCCTCGGCCGGCAACCCCGCCACCGAGCGTCGGGGCAGGCACCGAAGCCAGTCGCCGTCCCCGACCACCATGCGGGCTCCCCCCTGGACCACGTCGAGCCAGAAGAGCGTCGCCGGCGGCGTGTACCACCGCGCGCTGGTCACACCCCACACGTCCACCTCCGTGCCGAGGCGCTCGGTCCAGGTGCGGGCCCACGCTTGGAGCACCGGGGTGCGTCGGCGCGGCTGGTCCACGACGGCGATGAAGTCCAAGTCGTTGTCGATGGCCGGCGCGCCACGACGCACGACCACCCCCGCCTCGCCCCGCGCGGCGCTTCCCACCAGCACGAGGGCGCGAAGAGCACGCGAGCCCAAGCGAGCCCGTAGGTCTTCGCCCGCCGCCCGCAGCCCCGCCTCGAGCTGCAACTCCACCGACGCGTCACGGGCGAGCGTGAGCCCGCGCGCGCGGTACCCACCGACGGGCGCGTTCATTGGGCCACCCCCGCGCGGCGGCCTGCGTAGAAACCGAGGGCCTGACTCGCACGCATCGCAACCCCTTCCAGACCCAGCTGCAGCGCCCGCGCGTCCCGCAGCACGGCGCCACCGAAGGGCCGCACCAGGTCGTTCCAGAGTGACGGCGCACCCAACCCGCGAATGCGGGTCTCGGCATCACCCTCGCCCCGGCGGCGCTTGAACTGCTGCTTCAGCGTGTAGTCGTGGGAGTGCTCGAACCGGGCGTCGGCGACGTACCGAACCTTCCAACCCTGCTGCTGCACCCGATGGGTCCAGTCGACGTCCTCCGAGTAGCGGAGGGCCTCGTCGAAGGGTGTGGCCTGCCACACGTCGCGACGGATCGCGCTCGCGGCCATCGAGAAGAAGTGGCCTCGCTGCAGCCGAGGGACCTCAGCCCCAAACGCATGGGCGTGATCGACCTGGGTCCAAGGCGCCGCATCGGGGCGTGCGGGCTGACTCGCGTAGGTCGCGGCGAGCCCCGATACGTCCGCAAAGGGAGCGATCAGCCGGGCGAGGGCATCGCGGTCGAGGGGCACGGCGTCGGCGTTGACGAAGGCCACGACGTCGGACCAGGTGTCGCGCATGGCGAGGTTGAGCACGAGACCCGGCCGGTAGCGCTCTGGCGGGAAGTCGACGATCGACACGCCTGCCTCGACGGCCGCTTCGCGCGACCCGTCGGTGGAGGCGCAGTCGATGAAGAGCACCCGAGCCACCACCCCGCGCTGGTTGGCGAGGGCCTCGAGGGTGCGGGTGGTGTGGGGCATTTCGTTGCGGCAGCGGACGACGACATCGATGTGTTTCATGGGCTTCTCCAATCGTTCGAGAGTCAGTGAGCGACGGCCTCGCGGTAGATCTCGGCGAGGCGACGAGCGGCGGTCTCCCAACCGAACCGGCGGAAGACCAGGTCGCGCCCGGCGTCTGCCCAGGCGGCGGCGCGCTCAGGCGCGGCGAGGATGTGGGTCATGGCGTTGCCCCAGGCCTCGGGGGTCGATTCGGCGAGGGCGGCTTCGGGGGTGCCGACGGCCTCCTTCAGGTCCGACAGTCCGGCGACGTCGGAGAAGAGCACCGGACGGTGCGCCGCCCACGCCTCGAGCACGACGAGGCCGAAGGCCTCGTGGGTCGAAGGCAAGATCACCAGCTTCGACCGCGCGAAGAGATGAGGCACCAGCTCGGGCACGATGTTGCCGAGGAAGCACACGCGATCGGCGACGCCGAGGGACCGCGCGGATTCGCGCAGCGCCTGCTCGACCTCGGGGTCCGTCGCGGCCCCTGCGAGGACGAGCTTCACGTCCTTGGCCGCCACTCGAGCAAAGGCGGCAATGGCAAGGGCTTGGTTCTTCTGGCGTGACAGGCGGCCCACGAGGGTGATGACGCGGCCCTCGCCGAGCTGGGGCAGCGCCCTCTGCGCGACCTCTGCTTCACCGGCCGCGAAGCGCTTCGCGTCGACGCCGTGGTCCATGCGAACGGCGCGGTCCCCTATCAACTCGGACAGGGCGCGGTGCTCGTCGCGGTTGAAGCAGATGACCCGTGCCGCATCGGTGAGCACGCGCCGTGACCCCAGGAGGGCGCCAATCGGCTTGCCGAGGTCGATGGTGCCTGCGAGACGTTGGGCCATGTCGTCCCCGAGGATGTCCGGCTCGGCCAGCTTCGGACCGTGCACCGACACCACGTAGGGTCGGTCGCTCAGGCGCATCGCCGTGCGCACGCCGCCACCAATGCGCCCCTGGGTGTGCACGTGGGCGAGTGACCATCGGCGGTTCCGCCAGAGGCGCCACGGAAGCTCGACCGAAGCGATGTTGCCCGCGTTGGCCCAGAGGGCCGCGCGGCGTTCGGCCGAGCCGAGGAAGGGGTTGAAGGCCTTGAACCGGCGCACCGGTACCGACATGCGCGAGGACGCGATCTCCGATACGCGGCCCGGCGCGTAGACTTCGGAGGCGATCCCCTCGTCGGCGAGGTGACGGCTCACGGCCGCAACATGGGTCTCCGTGCCTCCCCAAGCGTGTTGGTCTAGCTTGCGGAGGACGTGGGCGACGTGAAGTTCGGGCATGCCCCGAGCCATCGCAAGCCCGATGCCAAGGCCAGCGTACCTCGATGACATGACGAACGTCTCGAGACGAGACGCTGGGCCCTTGCACCGCGACCCAAACCGAGACGAACGAAGCGGCGCACGACGCGTGCGCCCCCGCTCAATGTCCGGCACTGCCATTGCAGCATGCGCCACCATGAAGAAGCGGAAGACCATCGACGCCCTCACGGGTCTCCGAGGCATCGCGGCGCTCTGGGTGGTGCTCTTCCACCTCGGCCCCGAGCTCATCACCGTGGCTCCGGCACTCTCGTTTCTATCGCCGCTCGCCGAGGCCGGTTACCTCGGCGTCGACCTCTTCTTCGCCCTCAGCGGCTACGTTCTGGCCCGCCGCTACGAGGCAGGCATCCCCGACCTCGGGCGCTACCTTCAGCGTCGCATCGCGCGCATCTTTCCCCTGCACGCGGCCGTCCTGGCCGCCCTCACCGTCGGGGCACTCGCCGCGGCGCCGCTCGGCTTCCCCAACTTCGCCGCGCACGAGCTCTGGCGGTTCGATGCGTGGTGGCCGCAGCTCTTCCTCGTACAAGCATGGGTCGGCAGCCCGGAGGCCTGGAACCTCCCTACCTGGTCGCTCAGCTGTGAATGGGCCGGCTACCTCGTGCTGCCCTTCCTCTTGCCTCGATGCCGCCCACGACCAGGGCGCGCGGCGATGGCCGCGCTCGTGCTCCTCTCTGCCGGCCTCACCCTCGGCGACCACGTCTACGGGACGTGGGATCTCACCCTCGATGGTGGCCTCCTTCGCTTCGCGGTCGACTTCGGGGTCGGAGCGTTGAGCTGGTACGCCACCGCCCGCGCCCCGCTCATCGGGCGCGGGGCAGACCTGATCGCGATCGCGCTCCCCGTGTCGCTCTGGCTCGCGCCCGAACCGCAGGTCATCGTTCCGATGCTCGTCGCGTGGCCGGCCACCTTGGCCCTCTCACATGGCCCCGTGGCGGAATGGCTTGCGCGCCCCAACTTGGGCCGCCTAGGACGCGCCTCCTTCGCACTCTACATCGTGCACGAGGTCGTCGCTTTGGTCATCACCTCCCTCTGGCCCGTCAGCAGCCTACAGGGGCCCGCGGCGCGCATGGGTTGGTTGGCCACCCTGGCCGCCAGCATCACCGCGGCCACCATCGTCGGCTACTTTCTCGTCGAGAAGCCATCTCACCGCTGGCTCACGAGCATGCGCTTTCCTCGGGAGGCCCACCGATGAAGTGGCTCATCGTCCTGCTGTGCGTTGCCGCCTTCATCGCCCTGGGTCTCAGCGCGCGGGGTGAGCGTCGGCTTCAGGTCGCCATCGCGATCGCCATCGGGTTCTTCCCCTTCTTCGATATCACCCTGAACCCCATCTCGTTCGAGAACTACCGAGGTGACGCCCGCGGACTCGAGTTCTGTCTCGTCGACTTCTTCTCGGTTGCCGCTCTGGTCGCGACGTCGGGTCGTGCGGGAGCAAGGTCACCATTGCGGGGGCGCTTCGCGCTCTATCTTGCCATCTGTGCGCTCTCCGCCGCGTCGGCTCTCGCTCCGATGTTCGTAGGGTTCGCGACCTGGAAGGCGGCGCGCATGATGCTTCTCTACACCGCGGCCTTTCGGTTGGTCACGCGGTCGGGTCTGGGACCTCAGGTCCTTCAGGGATTGGTGTCGGGTCTCATCCTCGCGGGCGCCATCGCCCTGAAGCAACGATACCTCTACGGGATGATGGTCGCGACGGGCCCATTCTCGCACCAGAACGGGCTTGCCATGGCAGCCAACATGGTCACCCCCACGTGCTACGCGCTCATGCTGGCCGGCCACGGTGGACGCCTGGCCAAGGCGGGCCTCGCCGCGGGAGGGATCGCCGTCATCCTCACCCTCTCTCGCGGAGGGCTGGCCATGCTCGTCGCGTCGCTGGCCTTCGTCTATCTGGCGTCGTTGGCGAAGCAGGTCAACGGGCGCAAGCTCGCCTTTCTCGGACTGAGTGTGCTCGCGGCCGGAGCGGTCCTCATCAAGTCCTTCGATACCATTCTCGAGCGTTTTCTCACCGCGCCGAAGAGCTCCCACGAGGCCCGTGAGCTCTTCGAGCGGGCCGCAGCGAACATGCTCGCCGACCACCCCTTCGGCATCGGTATCAACCACTTCAGCCTCACCCTCGACGCCCACTATGCCGACCCCCTCGGCATTCCTGAGGTCGATCGCGACGGCATCGTGCACAACATCTACTGGCTCACCGCCGCGGAGATGGGCTATCCCGGGCTCATCGCATTCCTGCTTCTCTTCGGCGGCCCATTGCTCATCTCCGCCAAGAGCATGCGACGCCATCGGAACCTGCCCACCGGTGACGTACAGATCGGGATCGTCGCGTCCCTCATCGTCACCTTCGCCCAGAGCAAGCTCGAGTGGGCGCTGCGGATCACCCAGGTGAGCTTCGTCTTCTGGGTCGTCGCCGCCGTCGGCACGGGCCTGGCCGTTCGCCGCGCGTGACTCGATGCGAGACGGCCGAGGCACGGTGTCCGTGTCGAAATGAAACGCGTCGGGTGGATTTTTCTCAACTCTCTTCGGTTTTGGCCGTTCACCACGTCGAGCCGCGTCTCGGCCCAGAATCTGCAATCTCCTTCAAGGCGCTCATGAGCAGAATCCTCATCGTAGAAGACGACCGCACCACACGCCGCATCCTCACGCACTGGCTGGGCAAGGCCGGACACGAGGTGATCGCCCACGACACCGCCGCGGGCGCCATGGGTGCCGACTCCACGGGCATCGACGTCGCTTGCGTCGACCTCGGGCTCGGCCGCGACTCGGGTCTCGACCTCATGCGCCATCTCAAGGCACGCGATCCCAATCTCGCGGTCATCATCGTCACAGCGCGCAGCGACGCTTCCTCCGCCGTGGAGGCCATGCGCGCGGGCGCCTACGACTACGTCACCAAGCCCATCGAGCAAGAGCGCCTCCTGACCAGCGTCGCACGGGCCGCCGAGCACCGACGGCTTCTCGACGACGTGAAGCAGCTCACCATCAAGCTCGAGGGCCATACCGGGGCGCAGGTCCTCATCGGTGAGAGTCCTGTCATGCAGCATCTCGCGGCTCAGATCGGGCGTGTCGTCGACAGCGACGTGCCGGTCTGCATTCTGGGGGAGAGCGGAACCGGTAAGGAGCTCGTCGCGCGGGCCGTTCACGACCGCGGACGCCGCGCTCCCGGGCCATTCGTGGCCGTCAACTGCGGCGCCATCCCGGAGTCGCTCCAAGAGGCTGAGCTCTTCGGCGCGGAACGCGGCGCCTATACCGGCGCCCACGCCACGCGCCCCGGTCGCTTCGAGCAGGCGGAGGGGGGGACACTCTTCCTCGACGAGCTCGGCGAGATGAGCCCGGGAACCCAAGCGGCGCTCCTGCGCACGCTGCAGGAGCGCACCCTTCGCAGGGTGGGCGGTACCAAGGAGATTCACGTCGACACCCGCGTCGTCTGCGCGACACACCGTGACCTGGAAGACCTCGTGCGGGCTGGGAGGTTCCGCAAGGACCTCTACTTCCGACTCGTCGTCTTCCCGCTGGAGGTGCCACCGCTTCGCGAACGTACCTCCGACATCCCCGCCCTGGTGGCTCACTTCCTACGCAAGCTCGAGCGCGATGTGGGTCGGTGTCCCGAGCGCATCAGCCCCGACGCCATGGCCGCAATGACCGACTACGCCTGGCCCGGCAACGTGCGCGAGCTCCAGAACGCCATCCACCGGGCCATGCTCGCGAGCGACGGTGACGTGCTCGAGCTCAGTCACCTCCCGCCCAACGTCCAGCGTTCCAAGCTCGGTACCCTCCAGCCTCTGCCCGAGTCGGTGCCGGTGGCCAATGCCCCCGAGGTCCTCAACCTCCGCGAGCTGGAGCGACGCACGATTCGCCGAGCTCTAGAGAAGACAAATGGCAACATGACCGAAGCGGCACGCATGCTGGGGATCGGGCGCGCCACCCTCTACCGCAAGGTCGCAAACTACGACGTCGTGGACGCCGCCTGACGCTCATTGGGACGCGCATGCATTCTCTCCTTCGCCATTGCCTCGAGCCCGAAGAACTCACCCGCCCGCCGTCCGCCGAGCGTTGGGCGACCATTCTCTCCCGGCTCGACGAAGAGCTCATACGCCATGCGGAGCTGGTTCCCCGCGCCCTCGAGGTGAGGCTCCAGCGCCTCGTCGATCAGCTCACCCACGGCATCATTCTCGAAGACGAGAACCGCCGCGTCGTTCTCGCTAACCATGGCTTCTGCGAGATGTTCCGGGTTCCGGTCGATCCCTCGGTGCTCGTGGGCGGCGATTGCGAGGCCATGGCCAAGCAGGCCAAGGAGGCCTTCGTCGACCCTGACGGCTTCATGGCCCGGGTGGACGAAGTCCTCCGTGAGCGACAGGAGGTTCGCCACGACGTGCTCACCCTTCGCGACGGCCGCGTGCTCGAGCGGGACTACGTGCCGATCTTCGTCGACGAGCGCTACCGAGGGCACCTGTGGAGTTATCGCGACGTCACCTCGGCCTCGGAGGCCGAGCGCGCGCTCGCTGAGGCACGTGATGCGGCCGAGGCGGCCACAGAAGCCAAGGACGCGTTCCTGGCTCACATGAGTCATGAGCTTCGGACACCGCTCACCGTCGTGCTCGGGGCATCGCAGCTTCTTGCGTCGAGCAGACCCACCGCCGAGCAGCGTGAGTTCGTCGAAGCGATTACCAAGTCGGGCAAGGTCTTGCTCGGGCTCATCGACGACGTCCTCGATTATTCGAAGATGCGGGCCGGCTCGTTCGATGTGGTGTCCAAGAGCTTCCACTTGCGCGAGGCCATCGAAGACGCAGTCGAGACCCAGCGGGGGCCGGCACGCGCGAAGGGCTTGCAGCTTCACCTCGACTTCGAACCGAACCTCCCGAGCTACGCCTCGAGTGACCCTCTCCGTCTCAAACAGGTCGTGATCAACTTGGTATCCAATGCGGTGAAGTACACCCGGCACGGCGTGGTTCGAGTGTCGGCCTCTTCGCCAGCGCAAGGCCGACTACGCGTGGAGGTTCACGACACCGGGGGGGGCGTCGAGCCCGACCTCCTGCCGAAGCTCTTCGACCCTTTCCGACGTGGCCACGACGTGAAGGTGCATGGCACTGGTCTCGGGCTCGCCATCAGCCGCCAGATCATCGAGCGGCTCGGCGGCGAGATCGGAGCCGAGAGCGAGCACGGTTACGGAAGCACGTTCTGGTTCGAGATCGCCGCCCCCGCGGTGGGCAGCCCCAAGGGGGACGAAGCGCGATGTCGAGGCGACATCGAGCTTCCCACGAGCATTCGACCCGTCGTCTGCCGGGGTCACATTCTCGTCGCGGAGGACAACCGCTTCACGCAGATGATCCTCGGCCGGATCCTGGAGCGACTCGGGCACACCGTCACCGTGGTCGACGACGGCGCCGCGTGCATCGAGGCCGTCGAGTCGAAGCGATACGATCTCATCATCATGGATGGCCAGATGCCGCGGCTCGATGGCTATACTGCTGCTGCGCGGATTCGCGAGCTGGGGGCTCATGGTGAGCGGATCCCCATCGTCGCCCTCACCGCCAATGCGCGGGCCAATGCCCGCGAGACCTGCACGGCCGCGGGCATGGACGACTACCTATGCAAGCCTTTCGTGGTCGCCCAGGTTGCCGAGACCATCGATCGCTGGCTACGGAAGCGGGGCCCGAAGCAGGTCGTCGAAACCCCCGCAGCCGACGGTGGTCGACCTCGTCTCGACATGGAGAGGCTCGAGGCCCTGTCGGGCGGGGACGCCGATTTCCGCCATGAGCTCACGGCGCTGTTTCTGGAGGACGTTGCGGGTCGCCTCGGGGAGCTCGGCGCCGCAGCGCACGACGAGGAGTCGACGCGCGCTCTGGCTCACAACCTGAAGGGAGCCTGCGGCAACTTCGGCGCCCGTCGCATGGAGGACATCGCCGCCCGACTATGTCAGTCGACACACGTCGACACCGACAGGGTTCGTCGCACAGTCTGGGAGCTCACCGAGGAGCTTCGCTACATCTGCGCAGCGCTCGGCGTCGAGGCCGTCGCCTGAGCGATTAGGAGTGAGAGCGACTGCGGCCGCGCGGCGCCAACAGCGAAGCGTGGCGTCCGGGTGCTCCGTCGCCAAGGGAGTCAACATGTGAGAGTCCCGCGGTGCGGGAGGGCACTCACGGGATCCCCGGTTCAGTCATCCGTTGCGGAGAGAGCGGGATTCGACCCGAGCTGTACGGAGTCCACGAAGTGGACGGAGTACAGAGAGGGCGACGTGCCAGTTGAGCTACTGCGACGAGGCGACTCAGCAAGGCGCGGCGCATGGTGCTCCGTCGCCAAGGGAGTCAACATGTGAGAGTCCCGCGGTGCGGGAGGGCACTCACGGGATCCCCGGTTCAGTCATCCGTTGCGGAGAGAGCGGGATTCGACCCGAGCTGTACGGAGTCCACGAAGTGGACGGAGTACAGGGAGGGCGACGTGCCGGTTGAGCTACTGCGACGAGGCGACTCAGCAAGGCGCGGCGCATGGTGCTCCGGCAACCACGGAGTCAACATGTGAGAATCCCCGGTCTCAGTCTGCATTTGCAGAGTCCGAGTCCGGGGACATCAAGGGCGGAGAGAGCGGGATTCGAACCCGCGGAGGGTTGCCCCTCACCTGATTTCGAATCAGGCACCTTCGGCCTCTCGGTCACCTCTCCACCTCCGACCATGACCTAGGGGATGTGGTGGGTCAACCCCCCACCTGCACGTCTTGGTCTGGTTGCCGTGGGCGGCTCGTGGGCGAGGTTGTGAGCCCTTCGGAAGCATTTCGAGGGCTAGGGAGGGGCCTGATCCTCCAGGAACCGTGAGTTGTTGCTAACGCGTGAGTCACGACTCACGGGTTTCTGAGGATGAGGGTGTGTCGCCCCACACGCCTGCTGGCGCCGGGAGACCCACCGGCAGGCGTGGCGGTCGTGGTTTTGGCGTCGAGGACGCGTTCGGCTGGGCGCTCCTCTGCTAGGGTGGCGGACATGCGTTGGGGGGTCGTGCTCGCGCTGACGTTCGCCGTGTGCAACACGGCGTGGGGCCAAACACCGCCTGCGCCGAGTGCCGCGCCGCCCCCGCCTGCGTCGAGTGCTGCGCCGCCCCCGCCTGCGCCGCCCCCGCCTGCGCCGGCTGCCGCGTCGCCCGCCCCGGCGCCAGCTCTACCCCCTCCGCCGCCGCCGGCCACGACACCGCCGTTCGCGCCACCTCCGCCGTACGCGGTCCCTCCGTACGCGCCGCCTGGCTACTTTCCTCCGGGCTACTTTCCGCCGCCGGACGACCGCCTTCGCTATCCGATGCAGCAGGTGGATACCGGTGAGGAAGGAGATGCTTCCCCCGGGCTCGCCATCGTGGCGGCTTCGCTCTCGACCTTCGTGCCCGTCGCGGTCGGCATCGGCATGATGGGCGCGGCAGACGGAGAGGGTGGGCTCATCGCCACGGGCTTCGCCTTCACGACCCTCGGGCTGGTGATCGGTCCGAGCGCCGGTCATTGGTATGCGGGGGAGGCGGGGCGCGGGGCCGCGACGATGGGCCTTCGTTTTCTCGCCTTCGGCGCGGGCGGGGGTTTGACCTTCGGTGGCATCGCGGTCTTGGTCGACAGCAACGATACCGGTGCCGAAGCCGCAGGGTTCACCATGGTCGGGCTGGCGAGCGTGATGGGGGCTGCCGGGCTGGGGCTCGTGATCTGGGACCTCGTGGACGCGGGCGAAGCCGCCCGCCGCAGCAACCGGGAGGACAACGAGGAGCGCAGGGGGACAGGGCCCCAGGTTCGATTCGGGGTCGGTCAACTCTCGGCGGAGTGGAGGTTCTGATGCGCCGGTTCACCGCATCGTCGTTCGTGCTCGCGGCCATCGCGATCGGCGCTTCTGCCCAGGCTCAAACCGCCGTTCCAGCACCCACCGCACCGGCGCCCGCCCCGATCAACTGCAGGCGTGGGTACCAATGCAGCAGCTATGGCCTCTGCACCGAGCAGAATGGTCGCTGCGTCGCCGTCACGTCCTCGGACTGCCGGGGGTCTGGTGTGTGCCGGCACATGGGCGCGTGCATGGCCGACGCGGGGATGTGTGTCGTGCCGCCCCCCGAACCGCTCGACACCGAGGACGGCACGGTCGACCGAAACCTCGACGTGATGTGGGGCGGTCTCGGGGTCTCGCTCGGGGGCGTGGGCCTCGGCATGGTGGCCCTTCCGCTTCTCCTGCTGGAGGATGGCGACGGCATCGCGCCGGGCCTCATCCTGACCGCGACCGGCACCACCGCTCTGGTGGTCGGGGTTCCGCTCATCGCCCTCGGTGCGAGCGACATCCCCGCCGGCACCAAGCCCGCCAACGCGGGGCTCATGGTCGGGGGCGTGGTCCTCGCGGGGCTCGGCACGGCCAGCCTGACCATCACCTCGGGGGTCTTCATCGGCAGCGAAGATCCGCTGTGGGGCGTGCCCGTCGCTTTGAGCCTCGCGACCATGGCCGGCGGGAGCATCATGGCTGCCTTCGGCGCCGCCACCGTGCCCATCACGCCGGAGGACGACGAAGAGTGGGCCACGTCCGCTCCCGAGATCCGCGTCGGGCCCGGTGGGGTTGGGCTCGACTGGCGCTGGTAGGCCGGCGCTTGGCGATGGCTGCCCTCACCAGTCCGAGGGGAGATCGACCAAGCATGGCCCGTCGGGGCAGTCTTTCCAGGGGAGGCCCTCTTCCCGGAGCCTCTTCTTGGCGGCCTCTTTTCTGTCTTTGCCGTAGTTCCCCCAGGCCATCAGCAGGGTGTAGAGCGGGCGCTGCGCGGCGCCGCTGAAGATGACGTTCTCCACCGGGGTCACGTGGCGGGTCTCGTTGGGGTGCCAGCGATTCCAGGCTTTGGCCACCGCCTGGAACTTGGCGAGCGTGCCTCGTGTGCTCGCCCAGCAGGTGGGTAGGTCGTAGGGGTCGGCGTTCTCGAGACACCACGTGTTGGGCTTGTGGCTGGTGGCCACGAACCCCCCGAAGAGCTCGGCGTGCCGCGCGAAGACGCGAGCATCGTGCGACAGATGCGCATCCTTCGCCTCCTTGGCGAGCGCGTTTGCCGCCGTGACCACCGCTTGGGGCTGGTCGGGGGTGAAGCCGCAGTTCTTGTCGATGTTGGCCTTGATGGCGGGACCGCATTGGCCTCGGCCGTAGCAGACGTCGATGACCCCGATGTCGTAGAGGTCCGACTGCACGTAGCAGCGTCCGACGTAGGTCTCGGCCGCTTCGAGAAAGGCCTTGGCCGCAGGCACGATGCGCGCATCTTCCGTCGGCTGGGCGCTCGGCACCGCCGAAGGCGTGGGGGCTGGGTCCGTGGTCCCTTCAGGGAGCTCGTCACAGGCCACGAGCAGAAGCAGCGTCAAGGTCAGCGCACGCATGCTCTCACCCCTTGCCAGTCGATGCAGGTGCCATCCTTGCAGCCGTCGTTGCAGGTCGCGAAGCATCGGTCGAGCGCGAGCGCGTTCAACTCTCCGTCCTCGCATTCGGGCGGGTAGAGTGGGTCGCCGGCGGCACAGCCGAGCAGGGCTTCGCAATCGTCGCCATAGGTGCGTTGGCAGTCCTCGTCCGGGCCCCCGACGAGGGCACGGCAGTGATCGGCGCCGGTGACCTTCTTGTGGCAGGCGCATAACGCGGGGGCCGGAGGCGGTTTCGGCGGTGGCTCACCCACGTCGTCCTGCTTGCGGAGCTGGATCTCATTCGCCACCGGCTGGTCCGCGGGCCAATCGACCACCAACCGGCGTCGTTCGCCTTCCCAATGGAAGTCGGCGACGAGCTTCTTTCCCCGCGCAATGGGGGCGATGAAGGTCAGCACCCCATCGTAGGCGAAGGTCATGGTCTCTCCCTCGTCGCCCTCGATGACCTTCACACCGATGGGAACCGGGCCCAGCTTTGCCCCGTGAATGTAGTCGTCGTAGCGACCGGCAGCGCGGTGGATCTCGCTCGCCTTTTGGTAGCAGCGAAACAGCATCCACTCCTCGTAGAGCCAGGTGTTGCAGCCAGCGTTGTCGCTTCCTGAGACCAGCAGCTCCTTGCGTGCGGTCCAATCCTTCAATCGCGGCAGTCGTGAGCGCCCCTTGGGCAGGCCCGGCTTGCGGACCACGGGAGGGGGTGACGTCATCGTCTTCGCGAGGGCTTTCGCCACGACCATGTGCCCAGTTGGGCTGAGGTGCAGGTCGGCCTCGAGGAAGGCGCCGGGCTCGGAATTCGCGAGGGGCGCGGTGGCGTCGAGAACCCTCACGCCCATGCCGCGACCAATGGCGACGATGTCATCCACGAGAATGCGGGCCGGGGTGAGGTCGAACGGCGACTGGCCGTACTTGTTCCACTCGCTCTCCGCGACCATGACGTCGAGCGGAAGCACCAAGACCACCAGCTCTGCCCCGTGTTCGTCGCAGAGGGCCTTCATCGCCTTCAGCGGCTCGGACAGCGGCGACGTCGCTTGCGCCAGCGTAAGCGGCGCTGCGCGCAAGGCGGTGAGTTTATCGGCGAGCGCGTCGCGTTCTTCGAGGGTGGTGACGATGTGCTTCTTGCGCTCCTGGTCGGCGAGCTCGGCCGCCTTGGCTTTGAGCTGTGCCTCCATCTTCGTTCGGTAGACCGCCCCTTGCCGAATGAGCTTGGCGGTGGCCCCGAGGGGGGCGCCGGCCTCGCCGGGCCCGACGGTGACGATGTCCCCAGGGTTTGCCCGGGCCGCGCGAAGCAGGAGCGAGGGCTGGCTGCTTCGCCCCACGAACTGGTCGTAGATGAGGTTCTCCACCTCGCGCTGCGACTCGCGCAGCTTCTGCTCCAGGTAGTCGATCTCCGTCGGCCGCAGTGCCGCTTCCAACACCGCGGCGTCCCGCTGCAACTTCTGGCGGTGCTGGCTGTCTCGTCCGCGCTGCACCAGGTCTTGCCAGCGGCCCTCGGAAGGAAACGAGACGTCGTCGAGCTCTGGGTAGCGGCGTTCGTAGTAGGTGCGCCGCGCGGCCAGGACGAGGTGGCTGTTGCGGTAGAGCCAGCTCCGGCCGGGAAAGTCCGTGGTGCTGAGCGGCGCCGTCTCTTTGCGCACGGCCCAGCCATCCCACACCGCATGCCGCTCGGTATTGGCACGGTGCGCCTCCACCAGGTCGTTGCCCACGTTGATGGTGTAGACGACCGTCTTGGCGCTCCGCGCCTTCAGCAGCTCGGCGGCCACGGCGTGGTATTCGGGCGGGCCGTAGGTCGGCACGCCGGCGTTGCGAACCGGACGGCCGAGCTCGTCGGCGAGCTTGGCGCTGAACGTCTGGTCGCCTTCTACCCCCAGGCCGAAGACCTGCGAGTCGCCGACCACGATGATCTCGTTCTCTTCTGCGGCCGGCCAATCCGC
>JAUHZF010000514.1 GCA_030426145.1 Polyangia bacterium | reverse complement strand
CGCGAGGTGGAACCGGGGCACTCTTCGAGAAGCGAGAAGCGGGATACGTTTGGTCGGGCGGAGGTTGGGTGTCGCGACCCAGCAGTCCCGTCAAAGGACGAGCCAACGAGCTGGGGGCATTGCCAGCCATCTGCCCCGATGGACTCACCTTCGTCCCCATCGCGCACGAGGCGTCTCCGGAGGGGGGGACGTTCATCGCCGGCCGGTGCGACGACGCGGCCGCACCGAACCCGGTCGACCCCACCGTCTTCGTGGCGCACGGCCGGCCGGGCGCGCGTCGATGGTCGGTGGTCCAGGTGCCGGAGACCGACGAGCTTCGGGGGATCATCAACCTCGACCTGTTCGCTCGCAGCGACGACGAAGTCTACCTCGTGGCCTACGAGCCCTTCGTCGCACGCGACGAGCGAAAGCCATTCCTCGCCGCCTACGACGGACAGACGTGGCGACGGGTGGAGGCGCCAGTCGAAGACGGCTTCATGAGCGTGGCCGGGACCGAGCAGCACCTCTATCTCGCGGCCGGCCGGAGGCTCTATCGTCGCGACTACGGGACGGCCACGCTCCCATTGGAAGCCGTCCCGCTGCCGGCGCCGGCTTTTGCCCAGGTGACGGCCGATCAGATGCACGTTCACACGGTGCGGAACCTCGCCGGCCGGCCCTGGGTGGAGACGAGCTACCGGGTGAGCGTGCGCCGCGAGGAGGGAACCGACGCGATCTGGGCGAGTGCCCTCTACACCACCATGGCGCCTCGCCGTCCCATTCATTGCGATGCGCGCGAGCCTGCCGAGGTTGCCTTGGCCGAGGTGCCTAAATGAAGATCTCTGCCGTCGCGCTAGGGGTCGTCGCGCTCACGCTGTCCGCGCCTGCCGCGGCCATGTTCGGGGCGCCACGATACGCCGTTTGTCGGGTGCGCCCGCAGCCGCCGCCTACACCGGTAGACCGGCTTCTGCCGCTTCCCGAGCGTCGTCCCCGCGTCTTGTCCGGGGCGGAGTTGGTGGTGATCGACGTGGCTCAAGTGGCACCCATGCCGGGCCGAGACGCGACCGATGCCTCGTCGACGCTCGTCGCCCAGACGGCGATCGATTTCCGCTGCGTCGGGATCCCCAAAGCGACCCAGACGATTCGTGACGTCATCGCGGCGCCGCCGGGAACGAGGTGGTACCAACGCGATGCGCCCGACTGGCGCGCACTCCACCTGCGTGCCGCAGGCGCTTTTGGCGTAGCCGGCACCCGAGCATCGATTCGACGGGAGCTCCAACGTCCCCTTCCCGGGGGGCAGATCACGGCACGCCACTTCGACGCGTTTCGGGTGAAGTTGGCAGCGGCTCATGCGGCGGCGGATCTCCGGGATGCCGCATCAGCTCCACTCGTGCTCGCCTTCTTGAAAGACCGCATGGGAAAACCCGCGCCCTTGGTATGGGAAGAGGGGTTGGGCGCGCTCGCACGCATCGATGCGGTACGGGCGCAGACCTACGCGACCGAGGTCCTCGGGCGCCTCCACGACCCAGCGGAGCGCCGCGCTCACCCCAACATGCTGCGCCGAATTCTGGACCTGGTCACCCGCAGCGACCCCGCCACCTCGTCGGCGCTACGCACCTTGTCGAAGCAGCTCGTCGAGCCCGACGGTGATCCCGATGGCACGGACGCTTGCCGCGTGCTCGCGGCGCGTATCCGGGCTGGCGACGAGGCGTTGGCGAAGGAGCTACGACCCGAGCTGGCCACCGATCTCCGCACCCAGCGAGGGGTGCTCTGCTACAGCCACCTCATCGACGAGGTCTTCCCTGGTGTTTCGTCCCACGAGGTTCCGGTCCTTACCCACCGGCAACGCTATCGAACCATCTTGCGTCTCATCGAACGTATGGCGAGCGCACCCGACGCTGCTTGGCCGACCCGCCGCAAGGAGCTCGAGACTTGGCTACGTGAGCAGGCCAAGACACCGCGCATCGCGGGAGGCAGGCGGCACCGCGACTACCAGCCGAGTACGCGCGCCCGACATCTCGCGGCCCGAGCGGCGCTCGGCGACGAGACGGCGAGCACCGAGCTGCTGGCCATGGTCACGGACGAGGACGACGACGACGCGACACCCTTCGTAGCCGCGCAGCTGGGCCTTCGATTCGGCTTACCGGGGGCGGCAGATGCTGCGGCCCGCCGCATGCGGATGGCCATCGGGCGTCACCACGACCACTTCGGACGCGATCCGTGGGGTCATCGCGGGCGTCTGGTCATCACCGAGCACGTGCGCCTCATGGAAGCCATGCGCGAGGCGGGGGACCCACGCTTTGCCCTCGCCCTCTTGGATCGACAGGGTCACGCGCGGGCGGCGACGACCTTTGCGCTCGTCGGTTTTCGCGGGGATCGCGCCGCTGTGTGTCGCGCCGTGCTCCGGGCCGCCGAGACGCCGGGCGTGCACGCCGACGCCATCGACGAGGGACTCTGGGCACTGTCGGCTTACGGCAGGACCTGTGTGCCCGAAGCCCAGCGCCTGGCGAAGGAGGGCCCCGTCGCGGCGCGTGGCATGGCGCACGAGCTCCTCGCGATGGCCCATCGCCTGCAAACCATGGGCAAGGCGCCTGCGGGCGCCCATCGACTCCAGGCCGCACAGGCGCGCGCGCGCGGCATCCAGCGTGTGCCATGGCCGGCGCGCACCCCGTAGGCGCGAGTACGCCCATCTCGGCCCAAGTGGCACTGAATGTCTCGACCGTTCAGTTGATACTTCGAATGCGGTCCCCGCATGGTTACCATCTCCTCCTCGGGGATGTCGCGATCGGCGACCCCCCCTGGTGCGCGCCATGCCGACCTTACCGAACGCAGAAGCCGCCTCCACCACGGCCGCCGCCTTCATGAAGCGGGTGCACCTCCTCCGCCGGTGTCAGCGGCAGAGGGTCACGTGTGTGCTCCGGGGCGGGGGACGGCTGTTCGCGTTCGTGGAGGGGGTCGCGTCGGCGGTGACGGATGGTCGGCGCATCGCGGATGAGCCAGCGACGATCTTCGCGCAGCTCGTCGATGTGATGCTGCGCACGGGCGTCGAACCAGTGCTCGACGCGCCGCTGCCGTCTTGGTTTCCGCATGCGTCAGCACCCTCGATGGCGAGCGTGGATGCCGTCGTGGTCGAGGTGGGGCGTCGCTGGCCATCTGCCGCGGCCACCGCTTTCGCCATCGATCACCTCGACCGTCCGGCCAAGCTCGCGGGCGACGCGGCGAAGATCGCCACGCGATGCGAGCTGGTCGACGCCACGGAGCGGGCGCTCGTGCAGGCCGTCGCCAATGGCGGCACCTTGGGTCAGGCTCTGCGCAAGATCGGCAGCACCCCTCAGGCGATGGGCGGGCTCATCCTCGCGCTCGCCGCACTCGGTCGCCTTCGCTGGGCGAGCGGCGCGCCCATCGTTTCGTCTCCTACGGGACTGCCGCGCCGCGGTTCGCAGCCGACCATGGATGCCGTGCCCGCGTCCCGCCCGTCGGGCCCTGGCGTGCCCGCCCCGCGAGGTTCGAGGCCGTCGTCACCGGGGCGGATCTCGTCGCCCGGGGTCGCGCAGGGATCATCGCCAGGGCGAAGCTCTTCGCCCGGACCGCCATCGGGTCCGGCGCCGGCCCAACCCGGACTGCGCCCAGAGGTGAGGCGCACGCGCAAGACGATCCGTCGCAGCAGCATGAGCAACCTCAGGAGCTTCGACCCGGGAGATTCGTCCGTTCCGCCCCGCGCTTCCGACCCTGGTCGCGACTCGTCCGTGCCCGCACGCAGCTCCACGAATCCTCTGCGCCGCTCGCGGCCCCTCGCGAGCCCGCGGCAGCCGCCGCCCATCAATCCGATGGCTCCCTCGACGCCCTTCGTCGACGAACGCGAGACCGAGCAGGCCTCGCCCGCTGAAGCCCTGCTCGACCAGGCGCGCGACCAGATGGCCGACAACGAGGCGCGCGCCGCGATCAAGACCATCGCGGAGGCGACCGCGCTCGATGGTACCCACGTCGAGCTTCCCCTCTACAAGGCGTTTGCCGCCGCTCTGGGAGAGCACGGCAGCACCAAGGCTGCGGCGCTTGCCGAGGCCACCAAGCTCGAGGCGATCGCCCGCGAAATGTTGGCTCGCGACCACAACGCCTTCTTCGCGCACTTCATCCGCGCCTGCATTGCGATGGCGCAAGGACGCACCGATGACGCGCGTCGCGGCTTCACGCTCGTGGGGCGGCTCAAGCCCGGTGACCGTTGGACCCGGCGCATCCAGCGCGCCATGGATCGCGCGACCGGCAGGAAGCGCTGAGCCTCAGGCGATCTGGCGCGAGGGGGGATTCACCCCCTGTGGTGGGCGTTGCCGCAGCCACTGAATGAGCGGTGCGAAGACGAGCTGAGGCGCGTCGTCGGCCACGAACAGGTTGGCGTGCGCGTACCAGTTGTCGTCGTCCCCGACGACGAGCTTCTCGACGTCGTCACCCCCCCAGACGTCGAGCACACTCTCTGCGGTCGCCACCGGGACGATGCCGTCACGGTTGGAGATGACCACGAGCAGCGGCAGGTCGAGTCCGCGGAGCTCGGCCGTGATGTCGACGCCGTCGAGCTCGAGGTCGACGGCGTTCACCCAGCGGGCGATGTCGCGGTTGATGCACGGGTCGGGGTTCTCGACGGTCTGCGTCATCTCCGACATGCGCCGCACGTCGATGGTCTGCGTGTTCATGTAGAGCGACAAGAGCGCAGGAACCCGAATGAGGATGGGAAAGAGGCCCCGTACCAGCTCTCTCGTGCGGTTGAGGCGCACCATGCCGGCCAGGGTGGGCGAAGCGAAGGCGACGCGCAGCAGAGGATGCACGTCGAGCCACCGCAAGGGCGCACCCATGGTGACGAGCTGTCGCACGCGTGGGTCGTTGCGCAGGGCGAGGTAGGCGTAGGCGATGCTGCCGCCCAGGCTACAGCCGATGAGGGTGAGCCCGTCGGCCGTCGTCTCGGTTCCCGCCATCACCCGCTCGATGGCGGCCGGCAGGTCGACGGTGGCGTATCGCAGCAGCGACTGAGGGCCGGTCTTGCGACCGGTGGGCTCGCTGAGACCTTGCCCCCGCAAATCGAGGGCCCAGACCTCGAAGCCGGCCTCGGCGAGGCACCGCTCCATGCTCGTCCCTCGTGGGTGGTAGCTGAAGATGAAGGAGTTCATCCCGTAGCCCGGCACGATGAGCAGCGGGTGCGTGGAAGGGTCGAACTGCCGCGCGCAACGGGTTCGCCGCAGGTGGAGCGACCAGCCGTCGTTGGTGTCGACGAACTGCTCGCGGACGATGAGGTCGACCTCAGCGCGCATCGGCGGCACGCTCCTTCTCACGTGATGCTACCGGCATGGGGGGAGACGCCGCGCCTCGGGCGGCGGCAAGGCTTCTACGATGACCTGGAGATCGTCGCATTCCTGAACCACGCTGCCATGGCGCCGCCCTCGCGTCCCGTACGAGCCGCCATGAACGTCGCGATGGACGCCCACGGCCAGCACGCGCTCGGGGCCATCGGCGCCTGGCGGCTGGCCAAGCCGCTCGGCTCGAGCCGCGCCAGCGTCACCGCCTTCGCCGTCTACC
>JAUHZF010000104.1 GCA_030426145.1 Polyangia bacterium | reverse complement strand
CACATAGCCGAGCGGCAGGATGATGACGCAGACCATCAGCAGGCCGATCATCAGGAGGTCGTCTGGAAGCGGCGCATTGAACAGGCCCCGCCCGATCACGGAGCCGGTCACGAGCGCGCCCATCGCGGTGGTCGGCGGCACCAACCTCGAGGAACGCGGACGACTCTCCTTTCAAGAGACCACCCCCTCCTCCCTGGAGCTGAGCGGCTGGCTCGGTCCGGAGCGGCCGACCATGCGGGCCTGCATCGACAGTGTGCTCCAGATCCCGGGGATCGCCCGTCGCCTCGCGACGGGTCTTCAGCGTCCGGGTGGCTTCGTCGCGACGCTGACGTTGCCATTGGGGGTGCAGCTCGCCCCTACGCCGGGTGCTCGGCTCCCTCCCATGGGCAGCGCGTCCACGCCGCCCATCGACCGTGCCGAGATCGCGCGGCTGCGGTCTCGGCTGAGCGAGGGAGAGCTGGTGATCTGGGCCGGCTTTGGTGCGCGGAACGCCGCGACGGCGGTGCGAGCGCTCGCCGAGCGGTCCGGCGCGCGCGTGATGTGCTCGCCGCGCGCCAAGGGCGTGTTTCCCGAGTCGCACCCTCAATACCTCGGGGTCACGGGCATGTTCGGGGGCCAGGCACGCGTGCAGCGGGCGCTGGCCGAGCGACCACCTGACCATGTGCTCGTGCTCGGCTCGCGGCTCGGGCAGGCGACCTCTTGCTTCGACGCGGCCTACCTTCCTCGCCACGCCCTGGTGCACGTGGATGTCGACCCATCCGCGTTCGGAGCCGCCTATCCGCAGCTCGAGACCATCGGCGTGCAGGCAGACATTCAGCCCTGGCTGGATGCACTGCTGGACGGCTGGCCCGCTGGCCCCCACGAGATCGCACCGCCCATGGCCCGCGAGGTCGCAGCTACAAATGGCGACGGGTCGGGTGTTCACCCCCGCGCGCTGATGGCCGCGGTACAGCGTTGCGTCGTCGAGCGCTCGAATGCGGTGGTCCTGTCCGACGTGGGCAACGCCTTCGCCTGGGCAAACCACGAGCTCTGCTTCGACACGCCCCTGCGCTACCGAACCTCGGCCGGCTTCGCTTCGATGACACAAGCTTCGGCGGGCGTGGTCGGCACCGCGATCGCCACCGGCCGCCCAGCCGTGGCGCTCGTGGGAGACGGCGCCATGCTCATGGGCAACGAGGTGAGCACTGCCGTGCAGTACCGGGTGCCCGCCAAGTGGGTGGTGTTGAACGACGCCTGCTACGGCATGGTCCACCACGGCATGGTCGCGGTGGGGATGGAGCCCTTCGAGACGACCATGCCCGAGGTGGACTTCGCCGCCATGGCCCGTGCGCTTGGAGCCGCAGGCGCACGCGTGACCCAAGCCACGGCGTTGGACGACGCCATGTCGCAGATGCTCTCCCACGAGGGTCCATTCGTGCTCGACGTGGCGATCGACGCCGCCGTGGCCCCGCCTTTCGGCGGCAGAAACGACGCCCTCGGGCGCGCATGGGAGTGATGATGAAAGACACCACGACACATGGCGTGGGGCTGCACAGCCTCGCCGTCACGGTACCGGCCCGGACCCGCAGCAACGACGAGCTGCGCGCACGACACCCCGACCTCTACGCCCGCGCCGAAGAGGGCACCCTCTCGCGCGTGATGAACGACGACGACGCTCGCGCCGAGACCAGCATCTTCGACGCCGCGATGAAGCCCTACCTGCGCGACCCCTTTCGGGGCGTGAAAGAGCGACGTGTGCTCGGGCCCGAAGAGACGTCGATCGACATGGAGGTCCGCGCAGGTCAGGCCGCACTCGAGCTCGCGGGCCTCGACCCCAAGAACGTGGACCAGCTCATCAGCGTCGGCTTCCTCCCGCATCACGTCGGGATCGGCAACGCGGTCTACGTGGCCAAGGCATTGGGCCTCGAGGGCGGAGCATTCAATCTCGAGACCGCATGTGCCGGGCCGCTCAACGCATTGCGGGTCGCCACGGCGATGGTCCACAGTGGCGTGTGTGAGCGAGTGCTGGTCACCGTCTCCTGTGCCTACTCCAAGTACGCTCGCGAAGACGACACGCTGTCGTGGTTCCTCGGGGATGGCGGCGGCGCCTTCGTGGTGGGGCACGTGCCTCGCGGAGAGGGATACCTGGCGGCGCATTCCATCCACACCGCGGACACCTGCGACACCTGGTACTACCAGCTCGAGCTCGACGACAATGGCGCGCCGGCGCGCGTCATGCGCGCCCATCCACAGACCGGACGCGTGCTACGCCGCACGGTGGAGCACCACCTCCGCACCTGTTGCGAGGGCGCGGCCGAGCGTGCGGGCATGCGGCTCGACGACGTCGACTTCTTCGTCTTTCATACGCCTACCGCGTGGTTCGCCGACTTCGCGGCAAAAGCCTTGGGCATCGACCCCGAGCGAACAACCAGCGTCTACGAACGCTTCGCCAACGTCGGCCCGGCCCTCACCCCGATCAACCTGCACCACGCTGCCCATAGCCGACGGCTCCGGCCAGGCCAGACGGTGATGGTCTACGGACCCGGTAGCGTCTCATCCGCGGCCGCGGTCCTGATGCGTTGGGGTGACGTGCCGCTGAGCGCCTCCCCGGAGGAGATGCAATGACGGCACTGCCTCCCCAGCCCCGCGGCCTCGGGATGGCCCACGCCATGAGGTTCGCCTCGGATCCCTTCGGGTTCCTCCACGACGCCCGGCGCGAATGCGGCGACATCTTCTCCATCGCCATGCCGGGCGACGAACCTCGGGTGGTGACCTGTGATCCGTCCCACATTCGCACCATCGCCGCCCTCCCGGCCGATGCGTACCGGATGGCCGACCAGGCCATTCCCCTCAACCTGGGTGATGCATCGCTGCTGTTCCTCGACGGCGAGCGCCACAAGTCGCAGCACCGACTCCTCATGCCTCCGCTGCACGGAGATCACCTCGCCTCCTACGTTCCCGCCATCGAAGAGGCGACCGCCGAGGCCATCGCACGATGGCCGCGAGACGAGCCCTTCGAGCTGCTCGACGAGATGAAGTTCATCACCCTCACCGCCATCTGCGCATGCGTGCTCGGTGTGTACCGTGGCGAGCGCATCGACCGGCTGCGCGAGGTGATCACCACCTGGATGAAGGGCCCGATGTCGCCCCTGGCCTTCACCTTGGCCATGATGGTCGGCGCGGGTCGTGTGCGCCGCTTCCTGGATCGACAGGCCGAACGCAGCCCCCACCCGGACCACCGCCAGCGGTGGCTTCCCTGGCGCCGGGTCGGAGATGCCAAGGGCGAGCTCGTGGCCATGCTGGCCGCCGACCTGACCGCGTGCCGCGAGCAGGGCTGCGGAGACCGCACCGACATGGTCGCGATGCTCGCTCGAGCCAGGTACGAGGACGGGCGACCCATGACGACGAAGGAGGCGGTGGACCAGCTGCTGACCTTGCTCGTGGGGGGCTATGAAACGACGGCCAACGCGCTTTGCTGGGCCGTGCACCATCTATTGAAGAACCCGGACGCCCTCGCCCGGGTGCGTGAAGAGGCGGCCCAAGGCGGTGACGACCTCACCCAGCGGCGACCCTTCCTCGACGCGTGTGTGAAGGAGTCGCTCCGGCTCACCCCCATCGCTCCGGTCGTCAATCGCCTCCTGACCGAGCCGCTGCAGCTCGGTGACTACCTCATCCCCGCGGGCACGCTGCTCTGGCCCTGCGCATTTCTCACCCACGCTCACGAGGGGATCTGGGACCAGCCCGAGACCTTCCGGCCCGAGCGCTTCTTGGGCGACCGTCGCCCTCGCTCCCACGAGTGGTTTCCCTTCGGCTATGGGCTTCGCCGCTGCATCGGGGCGGCCTTCGCGGAGCTGGAGATGCGCATCGTGCTCACCCGCGTGCTGACACGACTGGACGTACGACACGACCCCGGAGGTGACCCACACCCGTTCCTCCGCGGCATCACCATCTCCCCCCGTGACGGCATGCGCGTTCTCGCCGCCGACCGCGAAACGACCGACCGCGACATCGCACGACCTGAAGCCCTCTCAGCATGACCCGGTCAAGGACTGGGCTCGTCGAGGTAATGGTCGATCTTCGAGTCCACCGGGTCTGGGGGTGGAGGCTTCGCGAGCTTGCGCCGCAGGGTCTTTCGAAGCTTCGTGTCTCGCTCAGGCGTGAGCACGAAACGCTCCGACGCGTAGCCGGCGCGCACGAGCTCGACCTCGACCTCGGCGCCCCGAACCAGCCGCACCAATTGGGGCGTTTCCCCTCGGTCCATTCCGTCGATGCGAAGCGTGGCGCGGTCGGGAACGGTGTGGATCATGACCTCTACCTTCTCCGCCTCGGGCGCGGCCGTGGCCGGGATGACCGGCGCTGGGTTGGGCGCATCGACCGAGAGGCGGGGGATCAACGCGCTCTGGGCGCGACGAATGGGACCCCCTCGGGCGCTCCAGCCCAGCGCAACCACGGCGACGGCGACCGCCACCGGAGCCCACCGGCGCCACCACGGCGTCTGGGGTGGTGGGCGAACCATGGCCCGCATCCGCGCGAGGGTCAGGGTGAGGGTGGACGGCTTCGTCGCTTCGGTGTCGTCCGACGCCGGAGGTGCAGAGCTCGTCGATCCGGGTGCACGGGCGGACGACGCCTCCTCGGGGAGCCCCTGCGCGCCTCGGAGTTGCCGCCGAAAGGCGGCTCCGTCGGCCGGACGCAAGCGCGGGTGCTTGGCCAACGACCGCGTCACGAGCTCGGCCACGGGCTCGGGCACCCCCTCCGGCAGGGGCGGGCAGGGTTGGTCGAGGTGCGCGTCCAGCAGTTGCTCACCGTCGAGGTCTTCGAAGGGATGCGCGCCGACCAGCATCTCGTAGAGCACGAGCCCGACGTCGGCGGTCGGGGCGGGGCGTCCTCCCGTCAGCGTCTCGGGCGCCATGTACTTTGGGGTGCCGGCGATGTGGGCCGCGGTCGTGGCGCTGGTGAGCGACGCGATCCCGAAGTCCAAGACCTTCGCCACCTCGACGTGGCCGGGTGTCTCCGCGAGAAAGATGTTCGCCGGCTTGAGGTCCCGGTGAACGATCCCACGGGTGTGTGCTTCTGCCAGCGACAGGGCGATCTGGTCGGCAAAACGCAGGGCGTCGTCGAGCGCCAAGGGCCCCCGCGCCAGACGCGACCGCAGGGTCTCGCCCACCAGGTGCTCCATCGCGAGAAACCAGTCGCCACCGTCGAGGGTGCCGACGTCGATGAGACCGACGGTGTGGGGGCTGGTGAGCTGACTGATGACCGACGCTTCGCGGCGGAACTGGGCCACCGCCTGCCGGTCTCGGCGACGATCGGTACGCAGGACCTTGATCGCCACGACCCGCTCGACCGTGAGCTGCTGGGCCCGATACACCGTGCCCATGCCCCCTTGTGCGATGACCTCCTCCACCCGAAAGCGGCCATCGATCACACGCCCCACGAGGGACTCTGGCTCGGGGCCTTTCACCATCGCGATCGTACCACGCGACCAGCGCCTTCGACGGCCTCAGCGTGTTAGGGTTTCGCCGCCGTGGCCCTCACCACCGAGACCGAATCCCGGCACCTCGCACGGCGCGATGACGGGAAACAATATGCCATCGTCACCGTGGTCGCCCACCCCGACCCGGCGATGATTGGGGTCCGCCAGGCGCTGCCCTCAGGGACCGTGGTGGTGGGGCGAACCCAGGGAGCGCTGCTGCCCGGCGTCTTCGACCACCGTAAGGTATCGCGCGAGCACGCGCGCTTCACCGGCGGGAAGCAGGTGCGCGTCGAGGACCTGGGCAGCCGCAACGGCACCGACGTCAATGGCTCGCCCGCCGTCTCTGCACAACCGCTCGAGAGCGGCGACGTGGTGCGAATCGGAAGCGTCGCGCTCTTGTTTCACCGTGGACCACGGGCCTACGCCGAGCCACAGCATCCCGAGATCGTCGGCTCGAGCCACGCTGTCGCTCGGCTTCTCGAGGCCATCGACGAGGCGGCCGAGGCCGGCACGAGCGTCATGATCCTCGGGGAGACCGGCACCGGAAAGGAGCTGGTGGCGAGGGCCATCCATCGAGCCAGCGGGCGAACCGGCGAGCTGGTGGCCGTCAATTGTGGAGGCATGGCCGACGGCGTGATGCAGAGTGAGCTCTTCGGCCACGCCCGCGGGGCCTTCTCCGGCGCCGTGAGCGCACGGCCCGGTCTCGTCGCCGAAGCCGAGGGCGGCACGCTCTACCTCGATGAGGTGGGCGCTGCCCCGCCGGCGCTCCAGACCACCCTGTTGCGCCTCCTGGAGAGCGGCGAGTACCGCATGGTGGGTGGCAACGACCTGCGAAAGGCCGACGTGACCTTCGTCGCGGCGACCCAACCCGACGTCGCCGACCAGATCGAAGGCGGTGGCTTCCGCCGTGACCTCTGGTACCGCCTGGCCCATCGGGTCGTGAGGGTGCCCTCGCTGCGGGAGCGGCCCGAAGACGTCATGGTGCTCGCCCACCACTTCGCACGAGAGCGCGGTCGACCGGTGCGCTTCACCCCTGAGCTCGCGACCGCCCTCGTTCGCCATCCGTGGCCCGGCAACGTCCGTGAGCTGCAATCCGTCGTCGGTCGATTGATCGCCGGCGCGACCGGTGACGAGCTCGACGTGCCCGCGTGGCTGGAAAACGCAGCGCTGACGCCGTCGGCGGCGCCGCAGAGTCGTAGCCAGGCACCACCCACGCCGCGGCCATCGAAAGAGGACCTGGCGGCGATGTTCGTGCGTCACAAGGGCAAGGTGGCCCCCATCGCGCGCGAGCTCGGCGTCGATCGCAAGACCATCTACCGCTGGGTCGAGGCCCTCCAGCTCGACCTCGACACGCTCCGGCACTGAGGTTCGGGCTGTGGCGCCACGTGGCGCCGCAGGTCGGCGATGCGTACACGCCGCGAAAATCAGGAGGATTCGTCGGTGGCACGATCGATGCGATTCGCCCCGGCGTGAAGCCTCTGTCGCCCAAACCCGTCTCCTCGATCCGCAAGCGCGTGGCCATCCTGGGCGGAGGCATCGGGGGCCTCACCGCCGCCCAGGAGCTGGTGGAACGCGGCTTCGACGTCGTGGTCTACGAAGCGGCCCCGCAGTTCGGCGGCAAGGCGCGAAGCTTCCCCGTGGCCGGTACCGGCACCCAGGGACGCCCCGATCTGCCCGGCGAGCACGGCCATCGCGTCTTCCCGGGCTTCTACCGCCATCTCGACGACACGATGCGGCGCATCCCCCACCGCGGCCAACCGGACGGTGTCTTCGACAACCTGGTGCCCACCACTGCGGGGCTCTTCCTCACCATCGGAGGAGGCTCTTTCTCCATGCCCGCTCACTTTCCCCGGGCGATGGCCGACGTGCCGCCCTACCTGCGACAATGGGTGGGCCAGTTCGTCGATTCCGGGCTGTCGGCGGCGGAGGTCGCCACCTTCGTCGAGCGCTCGTGGCGCCTGCTGACGAGCTCCGACCTGCGTTTGCTCGAGCAGTACGAGCAGATCTCGTGGCGCGACTTCATGGCTGACGGCAGTCCGCCCTCGTCCCGCTTCGACGAGCTGTTCCTGGGCGGCTGGGCACGCACCTTCGCGGCCCTCGATGCCGACCTCGCGAGCGCCCGCACCATGGGCCTCACCCTCGCGCAGATGTTCTTGTGGTCGCAGTTCCCGGGCGCGCGACGCACGGCGGTGCGCGTACTCAATGGC
Source organism: Polyangia bacterium (assembly GCA_030426145.1). GTDB lineage: Bacteria > Myxococcota_A > Polyangia > Polyangiales > Polyangiaceae > JAPYTK01. The sequence goes on along the minus strand of JAUHZF010000104.1, from coordinate 18,396 downwards.
CCGACGAGCGAGACCTTCATCGACCCCTGGGTCGCCCACCTGCGTCATCGGGGTGCGCGGCTCATCCATGGCGCACGCGTCGAGCGCTTCGTTTGCGGCGCCGAGCGCATCGAGGCGGTGAGATTGCGGCACTCAGACGGACGACACGAAGACGTCGTCGCCGACGCCTACGTGTCCGCACTGCCGGTCGAGGTGATGCAGCGTCTTTGCGACGATGACCTGGTGGGCGTCGCCCCAGGGCTCGCCGGACTCCACAACCTCCACACCAGATTCATGGGAGGGGTTCAGCTCTACTTCGATCGACCGGTCCCCCTGGTGAGAGGCCACGTTCATTATGGGCGTGCGCCCTGGGCTCTCACCTCGGTATCGCAGGCTCAGTTCTGGTCGGACCACGACCTCAGCCAGTACGGCGACGGACGCGCCCGCGACATCATCTCGGTCTCCGTCGCCGACTGGGACACACCCGGCGTCCACGTGACGCGACGTCCCGCGATCGAATGCTCGGCCGAAGAGGTGGCCCTGGAGGTTCTGGAGCAGATCCGAAGCCACCTCGATGGCGCGCGCCGAGACGCCCTCGACCGAGCCGAGCTGGTGCAATGGAACCTCGACGCCCGAATCGTCGACCCCGCCCACCGGCAACGCAATGCCGAGCCCTTGATGGTGAACACGGTCGACTCGTGGCGCCATCGACCCGACGCCTGGACAAAGGCCCCCAACCTCTTCCTCGCCTCCGACTACGTGCGCACCGCCATGGACTTCGCGTCGATGGAGGCCGCCAACGAAGCCGCTCGCCGCGCAGTGAACGCGCTGCTCGATCGCCTGGACGGGTCGGCGCCCCATTGCGGCATTTGGCCTCTGCGTCCGCCAAAGCTTCTCGAACCCTGGCGTCGCATGGATGCCTCGCGCATGCGTCGGAGGTTGTCGGCATGAGCACGAAGCGACGCATCGCCATCATCGGCGGCGGCGTAGCCGCGATGTCCGCAGCCTTCGAGCTCACGGCCACGCCCGAACGTCGCGCGCGACACGAGGTCACCGTCTACCAGATGGGGTGGCGGCTAGGGGGCAAGGGCGCGAGCGGCCGAAACCGCAAGCGACACGATCGCATCGAGGAGCACGGCGTACACGTTTGGGCGGGCTACTACCACAATGCCTTCCTGTTGATGCGCCGCTGCTTCGAGGCCCTCGATCGTCCCGAAGACTGCCCCATTCGCACCATCGACGAGGCCTTCGCGCGCCGAAGCTCGTTCAGCCTCCAGGAGGAGGTGGTAGGCCAGCCTCGACGCTGGGACGTTCGCGTTCCTCAGTCGAGCGGCATGCCGGGCGATGGGCGACTGCTGCCGACGTTGGGGGAGTACCTCGAGCTGCTTCGCGACGCGGCGGAAATCGTCGCCGATGAGCTGTGGGCGGAACCATGGGGAACACCAGACCGACGCCGACGGCGCCGGGTGATGCGTGACTACCTCCGCACCCACCTCCGCGGAGCCATTCGTGACCGCCTCTGGAAGAGGGGGCTATCCGCCATCGACAACGAGGACTGGTCGTGTTGGCTGCGACGCCACGGCGCTCGTGAGGAGACGATCACCTCGCCATTGGTGCGGGGCATCTACGACACGATGTTCGCCTATCGCGACGGCGACCCTTCGCAGCCCGCCTTGGCCGCCGGTCGGGTGCTCCACACGTATTGGCGCTTCGCCCTGGCTTACCGCGGTGCCCTCTTCTGGGAGCTCCAAGGGGGGATGGGCGACGTGGTCTTCGCCCCCTTCTACGAGGTCCTTCGGGCCCGAGGGGTACGCTTTCGCTTCTTCCATCGCGTGGATGCACTGCGCCTCGATACCACCCTGCGACACGTCGAATGCATCGAAGGCACCCAGCAGGCCGAGACGCGCGACGATGACTACGAGCCGCTGATGAACGTTGGCGGGCTACCCTCGTGGCCGGCCGAACCCCTTTGGGAGCAGCTGCAGGGAGGCGAAGCCCTCTGTTCTCAGCGGGTCGACCTCGAAGACCCCAGCGTGGACCCAACCGGTGCCCGTCGCTTCGTGTTGAAGCGCGACCGCGACTTCGACGACGTGTTGCTCGCGGTGGGACGCGGCGCGGTGCCCTCGATCTGCGAGGAGGTGGTTGCGCTCGACCCACGGTGGCAGCGCATGCTTCACCACACCCCCACCGTCACCACGCACGCCCTTCAGCTGTGGCTGCGCGCAACGGCGGAGCGCCTTGGCGTCGCCGGTTCACGAAAGCTCGTTGCGGCCGGCTCTCCGCCTCTGGCCATTCGTTCGGACATGACCCACGTCGTGGCCCACGAGTCGTGGGGCCCGAGCGCGCCGGACAACTGCGTCTACTTCTGTGGCGTGATGCCGAGCCAGCAGGCCCAAACGAGTGAAGGCTATGACTGGGAGGGCTGGCTGGATGACCAAGCGGAAGCCGTGTTTCCCCGGGGTGCGCGCCCGGAGGGCGGCCTGGATCGAGGCCACGTCGCCGACGTGTTCTATGCAGCCAACCGCCACCCGTCGGACCGGTACGTGTTGACCCCTCCGTGCAGCGTGCGGCATCGCCTCGGTCCCGACGAGTCGGGCCTGGCCAACCTGTTTCTCGCGGGCGACTGGGTGCGCACGTCTTACAGCCTCGGCACGGTCGAATCGGCCTGCATCGCGGGCCGCCTGTCGGCTCGCGCCATCCTCGGCGAGGCCATCGACATCGTGGGAGAGCCGGGTTGTTGATGAAGCCCGCGAGATACGTCGTGCGGGGTGGCGAGCAGGTGCACGCCCATCCGTACTTCGCCGATCGATGCCGGGTGCACGCGTTCGCGGCCGACGCCGAGGGCGAGGCGCTCGGCAAGGTGTGCGACCGGGACTTTGCCGAACCCAGCCGCGGCCGAATACGGCTCGAGCCGCTTGCGAACAAGGTCCTCGTGGTGCTCGCGCGCTTCGACGCCATCGGGTCCACCGACCCCGTCGACGGCCCCAAGGGCGTCGTGGAAGAGACGGACGTAGCCTTCTGGATCCCCGTTGCCCAGGTGGGGCGTTGGTCGGGCCGAACGGTCCGGCGGCTCGGGTGGTACATGCCCTGGATCTTCGTCGACCAAACGTGGGCGGTGATCGCCGGCCGCGAGTCCTTCGGCTTGCCCAAGCAGGTGGCGGACATCGCCATCGAAGAAGACGACGCCGGGCTCGCATCGCTGAGGGTGGCCACGGAGGTGCTTCATCGCTACGACCCGAAGAGTCTGGCTCAGCGCCGTCATCTTCTGACGCTGCGGCGAGAGCACGAGAGTCCTTCGGCCCCGAGGGACCTTGCGACCTTCGGCCGCGGGATGCTGGGGAGGCGTTGGCCCGCAGGTCGGCACGGTCAACGGCTGTGGCCGGGACCGCAGCTGCTCGGCACCTTGGGGAGCGCGTTGATGGGACGCTCGAGCCTGTTCGGGCTCAAGCAGTTTCGTGATCTGCGTCGCCCCGACCGCGCCTGCTATCAGGCCGTGGTCGAGACGACGTGTCGCGTTCGCCGCATGCATTCGCATCGACCGGTGGCACAGCGATACCGACTCACCATCGCCGACCACGACAGCCACCGCATCGTTCCAGAGCTCGGTTTGCATGCCCGGCGCATCGACGGGGGGCACGAGCTGGAGCTCGACGGGGGCTGGTTTGCCGCCTTCGACTTCGACTTCGAAGGCGGCCGCGAGCTATGGCGGGCGTGAGGGCGCAGAGCTCAGAAGGAGCCGCGTAGTCCACCGAGCGTCGGCTCCACCGACCAACCATTGGCTTTGGTCTCGGCGGGTCGGTGCAGCAGAAGCACGAGCACGCCGCTCACGACCATGGCCCCGCCCAGCCCGTACATGGCGGCGGCCGCCGCCTGACGGGTTCGAAGCTCGTCCCGAAGCTCCACGTCACGAGCTAGGGCCGCATCGTCGAGCTCGACCTCTTGAAGCTCGTTCAGAGCGTTGCTGGTCGACAAGGTAGCCACACTCGTGCCGATGCCGGCCACGAGCGCCGCTCCTCCGACGCCGACGAATGCCCAGCCCACCCCTAGAAACACGGGGTCGACGTAGGGCTCGGGCACGGGCTTCGGAACGGGAAGCGGGACCGTCACCCGCTCGACCACGGGTTCTGGAGCAGGTGGGGGTGCAACCGCCTCCAGGGCGCGCTCGACCTTCAGGCGCTCTCCTTCACGCGCGATGACCACCAGCACCACCGACGCATGACCTTCTCTACGCAGCTCGACCGCATGTTGGCCGGGGGCCAGGTAGAGCACGCCCGGGGTCTGCAGACGGGTGGGCACCGGCTCGCCATCGAGCGCGATGGCAGCCGCCGGAGGATCGGTCACCAGCTCCAGTCGGCCATGCGTGAGCAATGCCTCTTGCTCGAGGGCCTCGAGATCCTTCGCGGCCGAAGTCCGACGCTCGGTCCACGACGCCGACGTCGCATCCCGCGACCCTTCCGACGCGCTGAGAAACGCCTGGTAATGCGATGCGGCCTGCACCGGATGGCCTTCGAGCTCATGCACCAGGGCCAGCCCAAGCAACATGCGCCACACCATGGGCGGCTCGGTGGCCCGCTTCAGTCCCGCCTGAAACGCCTCGCGAGCGTCCTCGAGCCGTCGAGCCTTGAGGGCCGTTCGTCCTTCGCGCAGCAGCGCGCCCACCGCTTCGCCTTCGGCCTCGTCGACCTGCGCACCCGCTCCTGGCGGCTCCACCGGTTGCGCCAGAGAAGGCCCGCTTGCGAGGGCGGCAACGAGCGCCACGAGCCCCGTGACTGCACCCCTGTTGAACCGATGCACGCAGCCGGACCCTACCACCCTTCTGGTGGGGTTGGATTCTCCCTCCGCGCTGGGGCCAATGCCATTCACTCGAGGGCCTGAGCGCACGGCCTCGCTCTCGACCTCGAGCGAGAACGAGAACGCTCCACCTCCCCGTATCCGAACGGCATTGGCCTAGGGGGAAGGCTCGGGGCTGAAGCGCCACATGAAGGTCATGGCGCCCGCTCGGGCCAAGCCGTGACGCTCGCAGATCTTCTGTCCCGTGGAGGCGACGCGAGCCGTCACGGTGAAGGGGCCGGGAGGGATGTTGCCGATGCCGATGCGGCCGTCCTCGCTCGTCGACGTGCGGTTCGCGGCGGGCAAGCCGTTGGGGCCGAAGTACCCGACGAGGGTGCCCGCATCGGCGGTGTCCACCTCGAAGGCGACGCCCTCGGCATGCGTGCCAGTGCAGTCCACGACCTGCCCCCCCATGTGGCCTCGCGACGGATCGATGGTGCCACCCATCAACAGCGCGAGCTGGTTCAGGGTGCCGTCGCTAATGGGGGCAGCGACGTAGTTGAAGTCGGGAGGGGGCGCCCCATCACGGTGCATGATGTGAGGGGGGTAGCCCGTGGCCGTCACTTCGAGGAACGACGGCACATCCGGGGGCCAGGCCAGGGGCGCGTATCCAGTGTCGTCGGTGGTGGAGGTCGTCAGGGGGGTCGCGCAGTCGGGATCGTTCGAGGCGCAGAGGGCGATCGCGGCTTGCACGATGGGGTCGCCAGAGAGGATGTCGTTGAGACTCACGCCTCCCAGAACGTCGGGGCCGTCGTGGTAGGTGGGGGCAGGCACCGTGTCGAGGCAGGTCCACACCGCGTTGGAACCGCCGGCCCCCCCCGCCCCTCCACTCCCTCCCGCTCCGTCCATTCCGCCATGACCACCCGACCCCGTGGTGCTCGACGTGGTGGAGGTGGCTGCAGGAGCGCTCTCGTCCGGGGCATCATGGCAGGCTGCGGTCACCCCGACGAGCAGCACCAAGATCGAGGCAGCTCGCATGCCCTACGCTTCGCACGAGCCACGGCCACCGGCAATCACGTCCGACTGTGCGGCCACGGGGCGCCACAGTCGGGACCGACACAAGGCCCCGGTTCTTCTAGGCCCGAGCCGGGCACGCCACTTGCTCGACGACGGGTGTGCGTGTTCGGAATATGCTCGTGGCCGTGCCGGGGCGAACCACACGAACCGCTTGGTTCATCGGCGGGTCGACCGCGCTGTTCTGCGTGGCGTGCCAAAGCGGGCCGATCCCCACGCTGCTGCCGAGGGACGGGAGCGGCGGGAGCGGCGGAGGGTCCGTCGCCGAGCCGGTCTGTGACGCCGACACCCCAGAGCCCTGCGCAGCCGTGCAGCGATTGCTCGCCGGGGAGTCGTACGGTTGCGTGGTCACCGACGACGGCAGACTGCGCTGTCACGGCGACAACACCTCGGGCCAGCTGGGCGACCCCGAGGTTTCTCCGGCCGTCTTCGGGAGCCATGCCACGCCCCCTGGGCTCTCCTCCGAATCGGACTTTGCGCTCGCCCGCACCCATGGCTGCGCCATCGATGTCGGTGACGACCATCGCGTGAAGTGCTGGGGTCGAAACACGCTCGGCCAGCTCGGAACCGACGACTACATCTTCCACAACCAGCCGACGGCCATCGGCATCAGGGCGACCGCGATCGACAACTACCACGACGCCACATGCGCCGTGTCGGAGGGCGAGGTCCATTGTTGGGGCCTCTCCCTCAACGGACAGACCCTCCCGAACGCCGACGAAGGCGATCACGAGCTCTCGCCCGTGCGGGTCCCAGACCTGAAAGGCGCCGTCGACGTCGCCGTCGGCCGTACCCACGCCTGCGCGCTCCTCGACGACGACAGTGTTTGGTGTTGGGGCCAGGGAGGGCTCCTCGGCGATGGCACCACGGACGGGGGTTCCGAGCCCGTCCGGGTAGACCTGAACGTCGACGGGCCCATCCGATATCTCGCATCGGGAGCCAGCCACACCTGCGTCATCGTGGGCGAACCCGGCACCATTCACTGCTGGGGCGCCTACACCGAGTCGCACGACACCACGACCCCCGTCGAGCTCGGCACGTTTGCCGGACCCATCGTCTCCTTCGACACGGGTTTCATGTACGGCTGCGCCCTGTTGGCCGACGGCCACGTTCAGTGCTTCGGCGAGAGCACCCACGGACAGCTCGGCCTGGGCACGGCGCTTTCGTTGACCCCGGCCAACGTGGTGGACGTTTCGGATGCGGTGGGTCTGGTCGTCGGGCCTCTCCACGCATGTGCGCTTCGGTCTGGGGGGCAGGTGGTTTGCTGGGGCTCCAACATGGTCGGCAACTGGGGGATGTCGTCGCCGACGAGCAGTGGCCTCCCGGTCGAGGTGACGTGGGAATGAGTCGGAGAAGGCACATCGCATTCGCCGTCGTATCGGTCGGCACCGCGAGCGTGGGCTGCGCCGACGTGCCCCCTCCCCTTTGGCACCGGCTGGCACAAGGGGGCGCGCCCACGGGCGCGGGCGGCGAGGGCGGGGGCCAAGGCGGCGCCATGACGCCCGCCTTGCCAGTCTGTCGAGGCCTCGACGACCGCGACTGCGCAAGGGTAGAGAAGCTCTCGGCGGGAACCTGGCACACTTGTGCGTCGCTGAGCGACGGCACCCTGCGCTGTTGGGGAAGCAACGCTTCGCTCCAGCTCGGCAGTGGGGAGACGCCTCAGGCCATCCACGTCGGCCCACAGCGCGTCTCGGACCTGTCGTCGCCGTCGGCGGTGGGTCTAGGAGGGCGCCACAGCTGCGCCATCACGGCAAACAGCCCGATGGCGGACGGGCCCGTATGGTGTTGGGGCTCGAACCGGTTCGGCGAGCTCGGCAGTGACGACCACGTATACCAGCACGTCCCCCAGCCCGTGGGGATCGACGCGATGCGTGTGGTCGCTGGCCAATCGACCTGCGCGATCACTGCGGCCGGAAAGGTCTTCTGCTGGGGCGTCTTGCTCAACGGTCAGCCCTTCGACGAGTACACGGCCGCCCACAGCGCCACGCCGCTTCAGGTCGAGGTGCCAGGACGGGTCACTGCGATCGGCATCGGCTCCCGCCATGGCTGCGCTAGCTCGGACGAGGGCGTCTTCTGTTGGGGTCGGAACGTGATCGGCCAGCTGGGCAATGGCTCGGTGGACAACAGCGTGACCGCGGTCGAAGTGTCCTCCAGCATCGCGCTGCCCATTCATCAACTGAGTGCTTACGCCGAGCACACCTGCGTGCTCGGTGGAGACCCCGCCGTCGTTCAATGCTGGGGCATGGTTCCGCTGTCGGGTGTCGTCGACACCCCGACGACCTTGGTCGACCAACCGGACGGCGAGGTCGTTCAGCTCGAGGTCGGCTGGCGTCACGACTGCGTCCTGCTCGCCGACGGCCGCGTGCAGTGTTGGGGCGACAATCACGTCTTCAACCTCGGGACGACGGCCCCGAGCAGCACCGTGCCCGTCGACGTGCACAACCTCGACGATGCCACCGAGCTTGCCTGCGGGGCCAACCATTGCTGCGCGCTCCGGGCGACGGGTGACGTCGTCTGCTGGGGGTCGAACAACTTCGGTCAGCTCGCCGCGCGCCCCGCCGTGAAGTCCTCTCCCACGCCGCTCGTGATCGACCTCGACCTCGAGTAGTCGGCTCACGGGGCCTGCACGGGAGCGAGCTCCGGAACCACCGTCACGCCAAGCGGACTGCCGTCCGCAGGGAAGGGGTAGAAGTCCTTCTCGAGGAACAGGAACGCGTGCGCGCTTCCCGGAGAGAGCGGGACCTCGGTGCAGAAGGCGTACGACTCGAAGACGTGCACCGTCGCCTGCAGGCAGGCGTCGGTACGCACGATCGTGGCCGAGACCACCGGTGCCGACCAGTCGACCCCTGTGTCTTCCCGCCGTTCGGCGACCACGCGCTTCACCTTCCAAGCCGGCCAGTTGACGTCTTCCATCGCACGGTAGCGCTCGGGCATGGGACCGTTGGACTCGAGCTCGACCAACAACGAGTACCCGGGGCGGTCGGGCACGCCGGCGATGTTACGAAGCTCGAGCTTGCCCTTCGCATTCAGCGTCGCCCGGCTCGGGCCGTACTCCATGCCGTCCGTCACCTCGTAGGGGAGGATGGTCACGAAGCGCTCGTCGACGACACGCGCAGGAGCCTTGCCGGGAGGCGCGACGGCTTCACCCGTCGCGCTGGGTGGCGCGACCGTCACGGGGCGCGGAGGTTGTGATGGGCTCGCGGAGCAAGCCGTGACGAGAAGCACCGGGAGGAGCGTCGAGAAGCGTTTCATGCCAGAAAAAACGCGACGGCGAAGCCCGCCTTACGACCCGAAACATCATCGTTTCATCACGACCATGTCGCGATGCGACGCGCCCGGGATCAACGCTTTTCGTGGCAGCGTCCCTCGGAGGTTCGAGGGACGCCCGGGGCGTCACTGCGTATCGGCGGCGAGCTCCTTCTCGAGGTCGGCGACCTGGGCTTCGAGGTTGTTGGTGGTCACCGTCTGCTCGGCCTCCGCTTCGTAGTCGGCCTCGACGGGGAGGGCCTCGGTTTCGACCTTGGTCTCCTCCGTCGTGGTCTCCTCCGTATCGGTCGACGCCGTCGGCACAGCACGGTCTCCCGGGTCTTCGTCGCTCTTGCCGCATGCGGGAAGCAGCGTGATGGCGGCGAGCGCCACGACCACCGCCTTCACTTCGAACCTCCCTGGTGACGCCGCATGGCGGCTTGGTGGCGCGCCTGCTCCTTCGTGATCATCGCGTCGACCCGCTTCACCAGGTCGTCTCGACCGTCGGCCACGGCCAACTCGCGACTGCGTCGCAGACGAGCCATGCGCTTCGCGTGCTTGGCGAGCTCAGCCCTGGCCGCCGGATCGTCCTTCGCCTTGGGATACTTCTTCTCGGCCTCCTGGCGCTCTTCCTTGCGGCGCTTCTGACGGGTCTTCGATCGCTCCTTCTGCTTCTCTTCGAGCTTCTCGTGGCGCTTCTTCCGCGCCGCGTCGTCGCCCTTTGCGGGCTTCTCCTTGCTGCCGTCGTTCTCGGCGCGGCTCTTTTCGCCGTCCTTCGGCGGGCGGCGCTCGCCATCCCGAGGCGGCCTCTTCTCGCCGTCCTTCGGTGGGCGGTCGTCGTGCTTGGCGCCGGGTGGCGGGCCCTTGGGCTGGGCCGCAACGGGGAGAGCCACAGCGCCAAGAGAGACGGCCAGGAGCGTAGAGAGAAGATGTCGTCGAATTCGCATGGGAGCCTCACTCGGTTGGATGGCCGCGGGGTGCGGCGTCGACCAACAAGTTGAGGAGGCGGCGTTGGGTCGGTGTTGGGCCCGTGTGTGCAATTGTTGAGAGCGGTTGAGGGCCAGTTGAGGGCGGTTGAGGCGCGACGCAGGTCGCCCTCTCGATCGACCTACGGCGCCGCTTCGACCGCGGCGCGAAAGCGTTCGAACGACAGGGACGGCGGCTGGCTGTTGACGGGCCACGACTGCAAGAGCGTTTGCGGTGCCCACCCGAGACTGTCGATGGCCTCCAGCAGGCCCGCCGAACGCTGCGTCACGCGCAACGTCTCGTCGTCGCGAACGTACCAACCGATGTCACCCTCGAGCAGCAGGCGTCGTTCGGGCTGCCACAGCACCGTGTAGTGCTCGGTGTGGTGAGAGCGTTCCCCGATGTCGTGCAGCACCCAGCGCTTCGCGCCTTCGCCGAGAGTCACCTCCGTTTCGAAGGTCTTCACGCGTACGGGTTCCCCACCCTCTGCGAACCTATCGGGTGCCGTCGCAAACGTTCGCTGGGCGATCGTGCCTACGAATCCCTCGAGGGCTTTCGGCACGACGATCGTCGCCCCGCTCGCCATGAACGCCCGCAGACCGCCCGTGTAATGCGGGTGGTGGTGGCTGAAAGCCACGTACCGAATCGGCGCATCGAGCTCTCGAGCGATGAGATCGACGACCTTCTCCCCCGCCTCGCTCGACCACGGCGCTTCGTAGACGAGCAGACCGTCGTCGAGCTGAAGGACGAAGCTACGCGCGTCGTGTTCAGGCAGCCGGACGTCCCAGATCCCATCCATCAACGGCGCGATGCTGGCCGCCTCGTTTGGGGTGGCCGCGGGAGGCGTCGGCACGTCGAGCGTGTCGTCCCCCCGCGCTTCGACCATGGTCAGCGTGACCTCGAAGCTCACGTCGGTGTCGTGATGGTCGATGTCGAGCTTTCGAGGCACCACGAAGCCGTCGGAACGATGCCAGTCGGCGTATCGCGCGCTGTCCTTCACATCCCCGAGCCGAGGATGCAGGTAGGCCAGGTCCCGCGACGGCATCTCCTCTGAGGGCATCGCCAGGCGCAGCAGGCGACGATGCGCGTCGGCCTCCTCCTTCGTGTAGCGTCGGCTCTCCGTCCACACCGCTTCGGGTGAGCTCCAGATCTGCTCCACTTCCCCGTCACCCACCCGGCGCTCCACGAGGCAACGACCACGTCGATCGCAACGCTGTCCCCACGCGAAGGCATGCTCGACCCGATCTCCCGGCTTCGCGAGATGACCCGCGAGGTCGAGCGTGCCTTCATACCGGACCGACCGCACCTCGGGTTGGGACACAGGCCCTTCCGCCATCGATACGGGAGACGGTGGAGGTGCGCATGAAGCCAGGAAGACAGACGTGGCTATGAAGCGAAGCATGGCCAGGAGCGTAGTCCGCCAGCACGTGCGGAGAAGCAGCTTCGTGCCCGGGCTCGGTCTCGCGCTCGTCCACGCTCTCGGTCACGGTCTCGACCTCGCTCTCGCTCACGGCCTCGACCTCGGTCTCACTCTCCACCTCGAACCCCGAACCCCGATGCAGACCGGGTCTAGCGTCTAGGGCGAACACGCTTCGCGCAGTACCATGCCGCAGGTCTCATTGAGCGTGGCGCCCGACTCGCAGAACTTGTCGTCCGTGCACTGGATGGAGTCGCATTTGGGGCGGCAGGTGTTGGGTGCTTCCCCGACGACGCCCCCGAATTCGAAGATGCAGAGCTCATCTTCCGCACAATCTGTGTGGTCGTCGCACGGTGAGGTGCCGGGTCCGATGGGAACGCATATCGGCTCGCAGTCTTTGCACGAGGGGCAAGAGGACGTGCCGCACGCATCACAGACCTCACCCGAGGGGCAAGCCTCGCACATGTCGGCGCATGCCCGTGCGCACTCGCCGGTGGCGAAGTTGCAGAGAGTTCCGGACGGACAGTCGTCGTGCGACTGACAACCGGCCCCTCCCGTGGACGACGACGTCGTCGTTCCCTCGACGACCACCTCGCCACCGCAACCACCGAGCACGATCGGTACCAGCCAGCCCATCCACCTGTGCGCTCGCAACGTCATGATGTGGACCTACCAGAGGACTGGAGTGCGCCCAACGAGCTCAGTCCGAGGCGCGGGGAACCTCGACCGAGATCCCGTACGACGCGAGTGACGCGACGATGTCTGCGGCGGCGACCTCGGCGAGCTCACGGTACCGCCGCGGGGGCAGTCCCCCCAAGGGCAGATGCTGCTCGTCATCACCGGTAGGCCAGCTCGCGCTCCAGGCGTCGAGGGTCGCCTGGGCAACGCGCCCGAGGCGAACGCATTCGGTCTCGGACAGCTGATCTACACACCAGTCGAGGAAGAGCCAGCCGAGCTGGCTGTGCATCGCCTCGTCTTTCGCGAGCAGCGAGAAGATGTGGGCGAGCAGCGGGTGACGGGCCGCCTGAGCGGTGGCGCGGAGGAGAGGGGCGCTCGATGTTTCTTCGACGCAGTAGTGCCGGACGGCCAGCACCGCGGCGACCATCAGCGCATGCCCATCCTCGGGTCCCCGCACGTCGAGCTGCTCGATGGGGGTCACCAGCTCCACGGCTCCACCAAGCGCAGCCGCGATCCGGGCGCAGGCCTCCGCGTGAGCGAGCTCGTCGAGCACGAAGCTAGAAGCCATCGCGCTGAGGTCGAGCGGGGCTTGGGCCGCGATGAAGGCGCGCGCGGTGGCCGCAGCGGCGGCGGCCGACCGGGTCTCGTTGAAGGCCGCTCGGCTCCAAAGCTCCCTCCCCCGAGCGAGCTCGTCAGGCTCGAAGTCGGCGGGGTCGAGCGCGCTGGGGTCTAGAGCCGCAAAGGCCGGCTTGAGGGCCCGGTACCGCTTCTCGACGGCACCCCCGAAGAGACTGATGCAGAACGGCGGGAGCCCCTCTTCAGCCGTTTCCACCGCCGCCATCGCCTGCATCTGCGCCGCCCGCGGCACTTCCGGGGCCCGACGCTCCTGCGCCACTGTTGGCGGGCGCGAAGGTGTTGACCAAGCCCACCACGGAGCTCGGCGCAGGACCATTGTTCCCACTCACCGTTCCGCTCGCGGTCCCCGACGCGTCCGAGCTCGACGAGGCACCGTCGACGATGACCTCGTCGCCGCAGCTGGCTGCCGCGGGCATGGCCCCCACGCCTGCCATGAGGAGAATGACCCGGTTGGGCGGCATCTTACGGCGCCTACGACTCATGGGCTCAGGCTATCACGGGCGGCACACCTGCACCGCCACCAACACGCGAGACGGACTACTGGCTCTCGTTCCCCTGCTGGGCCAGGCGCGGGCTGACGGTCTCGGGTGCGACCACGGAGTCGAGGTGCGGGCCGACGAGACTCGCCGTGCATCGCGATACCGCGCCGTCGAGGTCACAGCGAAGCTCAGCGATGGCCACCGCCCCTCGTTTGCCGGCGGCGATGCGAATGGCGCGCGACAGGGTCGAACGGGGGCAGCTTCCCTCGCACGTCGCGGCGGTCTCCCCGAAGTAGGCGTGGTCGATGGGGTGGGCCTCGAGGATTCCGATCTGGTCGTGGTCGTTCTCGCTCGCGAGGCTCGCGGACGGGGTCACGGTGAGCAGCGCCACTTGGGTATGCTCGATCTCGAACTGCACGTCGCCGTGCTCGGCGAGGTCGACCGGCTCGTCGACGGCCATCGCACGAAGCACGTTGGCCCCGCAGGTGGTCACGGTCGCCCCTGCGAACACCTCGTCTTCTTCCGCCCGCCGGGTCTCGCAATCCAAGCGATGGATCGCCGTGCCCCCGACCCTTGCTGCCTGCCGTCGGAGCGCACGTATGACCACATCCTCCTCGGCCGACGGCATCGAAGCGACCACCGCCCCGATGATCACGTGCCGGTGGGGCGGCTCGGCTCGGCCGCCGAAGACCGTCACCTCGTCGCCCCCGGCCACGGCCGACGGATGCGCGTAGCCGTGGTACCGCACCCGCGGCTGCATGCAGCCACTCGAGAGCACGCTCAGCACGACAACCCCCGTCGCAAGACCCCCGTTCGCCCACGTGATGCTGCGCCCGACCATCTCCACCCTCCGTTCATGAGGATGAGCGCGGAACGGCCGTTTCGCCAGAAGAAGAGGGCGGTTTGTGGGGCCGCGGACGCCGTCAGACCCGTTTGGGCGATCCCACTGCATGCACCGTCGCGTTCCTGGGCCATGTACTGATAGCCTGGGTTGATGCGTCGTGGCGCACTCGTGAGCTTGGTCGTCGTCAGCGCCTGTACTTCGGTGGCGGGGCTGGATGACCTCGTCTTCGAATCGGGCACCTCCAGTGGAGGCGCGGGTGGCGCGGGTACGACGAGCGCGACCGGCGGCGGTGTGCCGACCGGCGCGGGAGGTACCGGGGGCGGCACGCTCGTACCCGGCGGCGAGGTCGTTTGGGTCGACGTCTTCGGCGGAAGCATCGGGACCGAGCTCGGCGGGCTCGGGGTCCTTTCCGACAACGGCCTCATCGTGGCGTTCGACTACGAGGGCACCGCCACGGTCGGCCCCGACGTCGCGACGTCGGACGACGACCGCGACGCGGCGGTAGCCCTGCTCGGCCCCTCGGGTGAGTACGCCGGCCTCCTGAGCTTTCCGGGCCCAGGACCGCAAACCTTCTCGGGCGTCGCCGTCGGCCCGAACGACGCCATCTACGCCTGTCTCACCTTTCAGAACTCCTTCAACATCGGGAGCACCAAGCTCACGTCCGTCGACAGCTGGGACGTTGGCATCGTGGTCACCGATGCCGGCGGCAACCCCATCTGGACGGAGTCCTTCGGCTCCACGGCAGGGCAAGACTGCCACGATATCGGCTTTGGTGAGGGGCAGCTCATCGTCAAGGGCGCGCTCGACGGCGCCGCGTCCTTTGGCGGCGAGACCTTCGACAGCGAAGGAAGCGTCGACGGCTGGATCGGTGGTTACAGCCTGGAGGATGGCGCCCACCTCTGGTCTCAGGGGTTTGGCAGCGCCGCGCCCCCCATCCTCGAACGCCCCTTGGATACGGGGCGCATCGACGTTTCGGGTGCGCAGGCCAGGGTCGCCATGGCCGGGGCGTTCAACGAGACGGTCGCCTTTGGGAGCGACACGCTCAACAGTGTCAGCTCGGTCGATGGATTCGTGTCCGTGCTGACGCTGCTGGGAGAGGTGCAGTGGAGCCTGCCCATCACGGGTCAGGGTCAACAATGGGCCCGCGACGTGGTCATCACCGCCGACGGCGACCTCGTGGTGGTGGGCGAGTTCCAGAACTCGGTCACCATCGACACGGTCACCGCGCCGTCGGCCGACGGCTTCGACGGCTTCGTCGCCCGCCTGTCCCCGATGGGCTCCGTGCGGTGGCTGCGCACGATCGCGGGCACGAACCTGCAGGCCGCGACACGCGTGACGGAGGGTCCCGACGGGCAGATCTACGTCGCCGGAATCTTCCAGAACCAGGTCGATGGCCCCACGGGCCCGCTGATCGCAGTGTCTGGCGCCGATACCTTCGTGTTCCGATTCTCCGCCACCGGCGAGCAGGAGTGGGCACGATCCATCGGCGGGGCAGGCCTGGTCGACGCACGGGAGCTCGTCGTCGACCACCAAGGGTTCCTGGTGATCGGGGGCCACTACGGCGCGACCCTGCAAATCGACGCAGACATCTTCGGCGGCATGTCCGACGAACGCAGCATCTACATCGCGAAGCTCACGCCGTAGTGAGGTCTGCTGCTGGTCCCGCCATCAGAGCGCGGCGCCGTCGTACCAGCTCGGTTCCAGCTTCTGGAGGTCGATCCCGTCGACGCAGCGCAGGTTGACGGCGAACGTCGTGCCACCACCGTCGGGGTTTTCGCCCCACGAGTAGGGCTTGAGGCCGCAGGTGGGGCAGAAGACGTGATGGATGTGTCGCTTTCCGAACTGATAGTCGCGCAGCTCGTCCCGGCCAGAGAGCACTCGGAAGCTCTCCTCGGGAACGAAGGCCATCCAGGCGCCCGAACGCCCACACATGCTGCAGTTGCAGGCCATGGGCTTGCTCATGAGCTCGTCGGTCGCATCCAGTTCGAACGTCACCGCGCCGCAATGGCAGCTACCGGTCCAGGTCTTGGTCTCGTTGCTCTCGTTCGACATCATGTCCTCCTGTGTGGAGACATGGATAGGTTCCGGGGACTGGCGCTGGCTTGTACAAACGCGACACGCCCCCACCTCGGGAGCTGAGCTACGGGGACAGGGCCGCGGGAAGGTGTTGGAGGGCGTAGTCGAGGAAGGCCCGGATGCGAGGCGCGGTATGGCGGGTCGTCGGCCAGAGCAGCGACATCGTGCCTGGTGACGGTGCCCACCGCGGCAACACGCGCCGGAGCGCGCCGGTCTCGATGGCGCGTGAGGCGACGAAGACCGGGAGCAGTACGACGCCCGCTCCCTCGCATGCCGCGTCGAGCAACGCGTGGTGGTCGTTGGAGACCAGCCGCGGCGTGACCTGTAGCTTCGCCTCAGGTCGTGTGGCGTGGGTGAGCGTCCACGCGGGCGTGAGGGCCGCCATGGCGAGCAACGGGTGCTCTTGGAGCCCCGTCGGGTTCCGCAGCGCACGGTGCTGGTCGATGTACGTGGGAGCCGCGTAGAGCCCGAGGGGCACCGTGGCCAGTCGTTTGACCTTGAGACTGCTCGTGGGAGCGAGTCGGCTCATGTGGACGCGAACGGCGACATCGAAGCTCTCGGCCAGAAGGTCTACGGCCACATTCGACGAGAGCAGCGACACCTGCACCTTGGGGTGGGCCCGAAGGAAGCCAGCGCACAGCCGACCCAGTAGCGCCGTCGTCACGTCTTCTGGTGCCGCCACACGAATGGCCCCCCGTGGCTCGGCTGGCTCATCGGTGACCTGGGCCTGAAGCTCGTCGAGCTCGGCCAGTAGAGGTTCGGCGCGCTCGTAGAGATGGTGTCCCACGGCCGTGATCTGTGTGCGCCGCGGTGTGCGCACGAGGAGCTGTCGGTCGAGCTCTTCTTCGAGCCGGTCGAGGCGCCGACTCAGGGTCGACTTGGGGAGCTGTTGTCGCTTCGCCGCGCGGGTGAGGCTTCCCGTCTCGACCACGGCAAAGAAGGCTTGGAGGTCTTCCGTTCGCACGATCCCCAGTGTTCCACTTTCGCAACACAGTGAACAGAAGTCTTCATCTGGTTGCGTTTCGTGGGTGACGTAGGTTGAGGGTCATGAACACCAAGTCAATCGCTCTGCTCCTCGCTGCCACCACGGTTCTCGCCGCCTGCAAGACGGAGGTCGACGCAGCCCCCGCGGCTGAAGTGGTCGAAGCAACCCCTACCAACGCCGAGCCCAAGACCGCACCCAAGACGGCCAAGCGCCTGAAGCTCGACGCGACCAAGAGCACCGTGGCCTTCGTCGGGGCCAAGGTGACGGGCTCGCACCGTGGCACCTTCGAGCAGC
Source organism: Polyangia bacterium (assembly GCA_030426145.1). GTDB lineage: Bacteria > Myxococcota_A > Polyangia > Polyangiales > Polyangiaceae > JAPYTK01. The sequence continues at coordinate 952 of JAUHZF010000104.1, read as the reverse complement.
CCACCGGCTACGTCGAGATGAACGGGGATGAGGTCCTGGGGCTTCAGATCGACATCGCCACCAAGAACCTCGAGATCGAGCCGGCCAAGCTGCAGGGACACCTCGCGAGCCCCGACTTCTTCGACGTCGAGAAGTACCCCAAAGCGAGCTTCACCCTGGTGAAGCTCACCGAGGGCGGCAGCGACGGCGCCACCCACACCATCGAGGGCGACCTCACCCTGCGCGGCGTCACCAAGCGCGTAACGTTCCCCGCCACGGTCTCCATCGACGACCAAGCGGTGAGCGCGAAGGCGACCTTCCGCATCGACCGCACTCAGTTCGGCATCGTGTACAAGGGCATGGCCGACGACCTCATCAAGAACGACGTCATGCTCGACATCGCCCTCCGCTTCTCCCGCAGCGACCAAGCCTGAACCATGCTCATCGAAGGCAAGTGGACCGACGACTGGCAGCCCGTTCAAGCCAAGGACGACGAGGGCCGCTTCATCCGGCAACGCTCGTCGTTCCGTCAGTGGGTGGGCGCCGACGTACCCGCCGAGCGCGGCCGCTACCGGCTCTACGTCGCGCTGATCTGCCCCTGGGCGAGTCGCGCGCTGTTGGTCCGAAAGCTCAAGGGCCTCGAAGACGTCATCCCGGTCACGGTGGTCGAGCCATCGCTGACGGACCAAGGGTGGCGCTTCGGCTCATACCCGGGCGCATCCGGCCCGGATCCCGAGCGCGGTGCGACCTTCATGCATGAGCTCTACACCCACGCCGACGCTGGCTTCACCGGGCGAGCGACAGTGCCTGTGCTGTGGGACCGGGAGCGGGACACGATCGTCAACAACGAAAGCGCCGACATCATCCGCATGCTGGGTTCAGCCTTCGACGAGGTCGGCGGCGACCCGACCGTCGACCTCTACCCCGAGCACCTTCGTCCCGAGATCGACGAGCTCGCGCCCGCGCAGGCCCT